>JBNKOL010000092.1:0-12050 GCA_050294655.1 Sedimenticolaceae bacterium | reverse complement strand
GAGGGCTGCTTCTCGGCGCGCCCGAAGGGAAGCCCCCAAATTACCCAATCCTGCGTTGCAGTTCTTCACAAGGGCTTGCCATTGCCTGCGAACTGCGCCTTGTACCCCAAGGGCACTTCCTTCGGGGCGTCTTGGGAAATTTGGGGGCTTCTGATTTCCTGCTGCAGTATAGGACACTACACTAGTGTACCGCGTCTGGACACGATGTCGCTGTAGCCGGATACAGCGCGTTGCGTTGCATCGAGGGAACCTCTGACGAATTCCGCATCGAATGCGTGGGAAGATGAAATGCGCCGGGTCAAGGCGAAAAGCTCACGCAATAGCTGGCTGTTAGGTAGCTTTGGCTATGTAGAGGATTTTTTTTAGGCAGAGCCGGTGCATTTCAGCCGCCACATAGCTATTCATGAATTGATCAGAGGTTCCCTGGCAAAGTAAAAAGGGGCCTCACGGCCCCTTTCTCTCAAGCTGACCGGTAACGATCGGCGCTACCCCTTCATGGCATCAAAGAACTCATCATTAGTCTTCGAAATCTTTAGCTTGTCGAAGAGAAATTCCATCGCCGCCAGCTCATCCATCGGATGCAGGATCTTACGCAGGATCCACATCTTCTGCAGCTCATCGGGTTTCATCAACAACTCTTCACGGCGTGTGCCGGAGCGATTGATGTTGATGGCGGGAAAGATCCTCTTTTCTGCGATACGCCGGTCCAAATGTACCTCCATGTTGCCGGTACCCTTGAACTCCTCGTAGATCACGTCATCCATGCGCGAACCGGTATCCACCAGGGCGGTTGCGAGGATGGTCAGTGAGCCGCCCTCCTCCACGTTGCGGGCGGCACCGAAGAAGCGTTTGGGACGCTGCAGGGCGTTGGCGTCGACACCACCGGTCAGTACCTTGCCGGATGAGGGGACCACGGTGTTATAGGCACGCGCCAGTCGGGTGATGGAATCGAGCAGGATCACCACGTCCTTCTTGTGCTCGACCAGGCGCTTGGCCTTCTCGATGACCATCTCGGCCACCTGCACGTGACGCGTCGCCGGCTCGTCAAAGGTACTGGAGATGACTTCGCCACGCACAGAGCGGGCCATTTCAGTCACCTCCTCCGGGCGTTCATCGATCAGCAGTACGATCACATAACACTCCGGATGGTTATGCACGATCGACTGGGCGATGTTCTGCAGCATCATGGTCTTGCCCGCTTTCGGCGGAGAAACGATCAGACCACGCTGGCCCTTGCCAATGGGGGCGCAAAGATCGATGGTGCGCGCGGTGATGTCCTCGGTGCTGCCGTTGCCGATCTCCAGATGGAAGCGCTTGTTGGCAAACAGTGGCGTGAAATTCTCGAACAGGATCTTGCTCTTGGCATTCTCCGGCTTGTCGTAGTTGATCTCGTCAACCTTGAGCAGGGCGAAATAGCGTTCGCCATCCTTGGGCGGGCGTATTTTGCCGGAGATTGTGTCGCCGGTACGCAGACTGAAGCGGCGGATCTGGCTGGGCGAGACGTAGATATCGTCGGGACCTGCCAGATAGGAGCTGTCCGCAGAGCGCAGAAAGCCGAAACCATCCTGCAGGATCTCCAGCACCCCGTCGCCAAAGATGGCCTCCCCCTTTTTTGCATGTGCCTTCAGGATAGCGAAGATCAGGTCCTGTTTGCGGGTACGGGCCATGCCCTCGATATTCATTTCCTGGGCAAGCGCGGTCAGTTCGGCAGCCGGCATCTTCTTCAGTTCAGTCAGATTCATAGTGGTGTGTGGATAGTGTTATGTCAGCGGTTTTTGGAGAAAGGGTGTAGGCCCAAAATGGACCTGGTTGGATTAGCGTAAACGTTGTTCGGGGCAGCGGCGGAGAATTTCAGGATGGTCCTGGTGCCCGCAGATGGCGGACGGGGATGGAGACTCCGCTCTTGCTTGCTGTTACTACAGGTTACTATCAATAAATGCAACCAGTTGTGATTTGGAGACAGCACCCACCTTCGTCGCCTCGACCTCGCCATTCTTGAACAGCATCAATGTAGGGATGCCGCGAATACCATAGCGGGGAGGCGTATTGGGGTTGTCGTCAATGTTCAGCTTGGCGACCTTCAGTCGGCCAGTGTACTGGGTGGCAATTTCGTCCAGCACCGGTGCGATCATCTTACAGGGGCCGCACCACTCCGCCCAGTAGTCTATCAGCACGGGCTCGCTGGATTTTAGGACATCCGATTCGAAGGAATCATCTGTAACCTGAACAATATGCTCACTCATCGATTGAGTATCTCCGACATCATATGGGAGTTTTTGGGGGCATATGCGGGCTATATCCGCACGCCTTGCCAAGAATCCAGAACGACTCCATGAGTCAATGAAATTGAAAGTATGGGGCAGGCATCTGGATGAGATTGGGTATTCAAGCCTAAAACACTCTTAATTTCAAGACCTCAGAGCGATTTAGGTCGATTTTTTCTACTTACGTACACTCCTGAAGCAAAAGAGCCTCGATTCGACAGAGATGGGCTATCGACTGCATGGCGTCCGGCAGCCCTTCCACCAGCAGAATAAAACCTGCGCGGGCGGCCCGAGCCTTCCACTCCAGCAGAAGCGCCAACCCGGCGCTATCCGCTCCGGTGACGCGGGAGAGGTCGATCTCCAGGTCCTGCGGCTTATCGAAAAAGGCCTCCGATTCACGCAGAAGCTGTTTGGCCGTGGCGAAGGTCATCTCCCCTTCGACATGAAAGCGAAAGGCCCCATCGCGCACCAGTTGTGCATCCGCCATCTGCCGTCACTCCTGGGCGGAGGCGTTCTCTTCCGCCTTGCTGAAGAGGAACTGGCCGATAATCTCCTCCAGCACCAGCGCCGACTGGGTGATCATGAGTTCACTACCCTGCTGCAGGCTCTCCAGGCTGCCGCCTGGATCGAGACCGATATACTGCTCGCCCAGCAAACCCGAGGTATATATCTTGGCGATGGTATCCTCGGGAATCTGATCGTAGGCCGATTCGATCTGTAGGGTGACCAGCGCTTCGAAACTCTTCTGGTCGTAGCTGATAGCGACCACCCTGCCAATACGCACACCGGCCATGGAGACCGGAGACCGGACCTTCAAGCCGCCGATATTGTCGAAGCGAGCCGTTACTTCGTAACCGTCACTGGTGGTAATGCTGGCCAGATTACTCACCTGCATGGCAAGAAAGAAAAGCGCCACCAAACCCACAGCCATAAAGGCGCCGACGGCAATTTCCACCAATCTTGTATTCATGTGTCTACCTCGTCATAGATTCTATCCCCTTCCGCTAGCCTGGCGGAGGCTATCCGAAAGGCATGCCTCGCGGGGAGTGGCCTGGTCCTTGCCAAGAGGCATAACGCCTCGGATAGCCCCTTCCAGGCTCGCCCAAAGGGAGCCTCCCCGATACACCAGTTCCGCGTCACGGCTCTTGGCAAGGACTGGCCATTCCCTGCGAGCCGTGCCTCGATCCGGCGTATTGGGGAGGCTCTGAAGGGAATAGAATCGATGACGAGATACACGGCTAATCTCCAAACATCAGCGCGGTCAGCACGAAGTCGAGCACCAGCACGGCCAGGGCGGAATGGACCACTGTCTGCGTGGTTGAATGGCTCACACCCGCCGAGGTGGGCACCGTATCATAACCCTGAAAGAGGGCGATCCAGGTACAGACCACGCCGAACACCAAGCTCTTGATGACCCCGTTCACCACATCCTCATTCCAATCGATCTTGGCCTGCATCTGGCTCCAGAAGGCGCCGTCGTCCACCCCCAGCAGGCCCACGCTGACAAAATAGCCACCGATCACGCCCACTGCGCTGAACAGGGCTGCCAACAGGGGCATGGAGATGAAACCGGCAAAGAATCGAGGCGTCAGGATACGCCGTATTGGATCCACCGCCATCATCTCCAGTCCCGACAGCTGTTCGGTGGCCTTCATCAGACCGATCTCGGCGGTCAATGCGGAGCCGGCGCGGCCGGCGAACAGCAGCGCTGTCACCACCGGTCCGAGTTCGCGCACCAGGGAGGCAGCGACCATCACACCGAGACTCTCTTCGGCGCCAAACTGAGAGAGTACATAGTATCCCTGCAGACCCAGCACCATACCAACGAAGAGTCCGGAGACGGCGATGATGGTAACGGTCCTCACTCCGATACTGTGGATCTGCGCCACCAGCAGACCAAGCCGTGGCAGCAGGCTGGTGATGCCGGCGAGAATCTGCACAAACAGCAGATGTCCCCGCCCCAGCCGCTCCAGAGACTGGATACCTTTGCGTCCTAATCCGGCCAAGGCGTCGAACACTACTTGGCCCCCCGCATACTCAACAGGTCCTCTTCCAGCGTCGGCGCCTCATAGTGGAAGCCGACCGGTCCGTCGGGCAGGCCACTCATGAACTGCCGTACCGCTTCAGATCTGGAATCGGCGATCTGATCCGGTGTGCCGTTCTCGATCACCTTTCCGCCGTGGATCACATAGATGAAATCGGAAATTCCCGCGGTCTCCTCCACGTCGTGGGAAACCAGGATACTGGTCAGGCCCACTGCATCGTTGAGCCTGCGCACCAACTGCGCCAGCACACCCATTGAGATCGGATCCTGACCAGTGAAGGGTTCGTCGTACATCACCATCATGGGATCCAGCGCAATCGCCCGCGCCAGCGCAACGCGCCGGGCCATGCCTCCCGAAAGAGCGGAAGGCATCAGATCCCGTGCCCCGCGCAAACCCACCGCCTCCAGTTTCATCAACACCAACCGGCGAATCATGCTCTCGGGCAGATCGGTGTGTTCGCGCAAGGGATAGGCCACATTGTCGTAGACTGAAAGATCGGTCAGCAACGCACCGGTCTGAAACAGCATGCCCATCCGCATACGCAACTTATAGAGGGCCGAACGCGACAGTTTATGCACATTCTGGCCATCCACTTCGATGCTACCGTGCGCGGGTTGCAGTTGACCGCCAATCAGCTTCAGCAAGGTGGTCTTGCCGGTGCCGCTGGGGCCCATGATGGCTGTCACCTTTCCGCGCGGAATATCGATATCCACACCATCGAAGATGACACGGTTGCCACGGGCGAAGTGGAGATCCCGGATTTTGATCAGCGGCTGAATGTTGCTCACGTCGGTTTGTTTTGAGGCGCTCGGCTTGGATACGGCAAATCCCAGCCATTGTGTCGGCGGGACCCTGGGGCGTCAAGCCAGTCATGCATTCACCTGACCAGCCAGGGAGCTATGTGGCTGCATCTGTGAACATGGCCTATTAAGATACCGGGTTAATAAGCCGGCCTGGACACCGAGATGAATCCACACCAGCGAGTCAGGCATAATCACCACTCACCCGTTGAGAGCGTAGCATGGCCGAAATCCTCAAATTCAAGCGACCCAAGGCCGCCGAACGGCACAAAGGCAAAGGCCTCTGCCGCGAGGGGTTCCATAAGTGGGTGGTCGACAAGCAATCCGTCTTCGACGTAAAACAGGGGCGACTGGTGACCCGCTACCGCTGTCAGCGCTGCGGCAAAGTGCGCACCACAAGCGAGTAACCCCCCCCGGAGCCATGGGAACATTGTATTAACACGGCAAGCGGATAGAGTACATTCAGCCGCCGTGTGCCTGCCTGCAGCAAGGCATCAATACACCGCTGTAGCGCCCCCTACAGCAAGTTAGGATAACGCAGTCTGAGGCAGGCACACGGCGGCCTATCTTGAAATATCAACATGTTAGGAGCTTCACGAATACACTCTATCTGATTGCCGGGTTAATTGATCCGCAGGCGCTCGACAACCTCGCCACCGAGCAGGTGCTTTTCGAAGATCTCATCCATGTCCTCATGATCCACGTAGGTGTACCAAACGTCATCGGGATAGACCACTATCACGGGCCCCAGGGAGCAGCGATCGAGACAGCCCGCGGTATTGACCCGAATACCACCGGGCCCCGCCAGCCCTTCCGCCTTCACCCGCTGCTTCAGGTAGTCACGCATCCGCTTGGCGCCGTGCCGGGCACAGAAGGGGCGGCCGTCATCCCGCTCATTGAGACAGAAGAAGAGGTGGTAGCGATAGTAGGACATGACATATTAATCCGGTGATAGCTGAACCATTAACCGGTATTATAGGGCCAGATTCAGCCATGCCATTCCAGCATCGTAACGTGACCCCCGAACAACTCCTGACAGAGGCGGACCGCTGTGTGAAATGCGGTCTCTGCCTACCCCATTGTCCCACCTACCTCAACTGGGCGAACGAGGCCGACTCACCACGCGGCCGCATCAGCCTGATTCAGGCCCTGGCTTGCGGCGAGCTGCGGGATAGTCCGGGGCTGGAAGTCCATCTGGACCGCTGCCTGAGCTGCCTGGCTTGTGAGACGGCCTGCCCCTCCGGCGTCCACTATGGCGAGCTGATCGATGGCGGCCGCGCCCTGCTCAATCAGCAACATCGGGGCCGGCGACATTGGCAGCGGTTGTTCGATCTGCTCAGTGACAGACCACGTCTGGATCGCTGGCGATCCCTCTATCGGCGGCTGCGACACCTGCGGTTGACTCACCTGAGTGGACTGATTCCCGTGGCAAGCTGGCGCCGACTGGCGAAACTCGGCGAGCAACTCTCCGAGGAGTCGCGCCCGCTGACCGGGCTCTACCCCGCCAAGCGGCCATCCGGCCGGCTGGTGCAGCTCTTCATCGGCTGCGTCAGCAGTCAGACCGAGCAGACGCTGATGCGAGACGCCATCGCCCTGTTGTCGCATCTTGGCTTTGCCGTGGAGATCCCGGAAAACCAAGGCTGCTGTGGCGCCATGCATCGCCACAACGGCTTTCCCGAGCGGGCAGAGACACTCTGCGATAACAACCGGAAGCTGCTGCAGCGCAGCCGCGCCGAAGGGCTCATCACCCTCGCCAGTGCCTGCCACCTGGAACTGACCCAATATCTCGACAGCCCCTTGCCGGTCGTCGGGCTGGTCGAGTTCCTGCTCGGTCTGCCACCCGAGTCACTGCCGCCCCTGAAGCCACTGTCATGTCGAGTGGCCCTGCACATCCCCTGTTCCAGCCGGGAGGATCGCAGCCGCCAGCTACTCGATCGCATCCCCGGCATCGAACTGATCGACTTGTCCGAGAACGGGATCTGCTGCGGCGCGGCCGGTTCTTACCTACTGACCCAGCCGGTGGCCTCCAACACACTGGGAAACGCCAAGATCGATCACCTGCGTGCCAGTGGTGCCACTATCCTGATCACCAGCAACACCGGTTGCGCCCTGCAGTTCCGCCAGCTGATCCAAGAGGCGGGACTCATGATCGAGGTGCTGCATCCGGCGCAGCTGTTCACGCGGCAATTGGATGCTTGAACCCCCCGCCCAGTGGCGCTAAGGTTTGGCCATGCCCGATAGAGACTTCAAACCCGCCGACCGTTTTCTCATTGGCCTCGATCAGGCCCTGCGCACCCTGTTCGGGCGCCCGCAGGTCACCGAGCGCAGCAACCCCGCCGATGCCTTACCGGAAGCCGAACTCAGCGAGCATGAGCGGGACCTGACCGCCCGTCTCATGCGTATCAACCACACCGGAGAGGTTTGCGCACAGGCCCTCTACCAGGGACAGGCCCTGACCGCTAAGCTGCCCGAGGTGCGTCAAAGCATGGAGCGGGCCGCACAGGAAGAGAACGACCATCTGGATTGGTGCGAATCCCGCTTGAAGGCGCTGGACAACCGCAAGAGCCTGCTCAACCCCTTCTGGTACGCAAGCTCATTCCTCATCGGCGCGACCGCCGGCCTGGCAGGCGACAAGTGGAGCCTGGGATTCGTTGCTGAAACCGAGCACCAGGTAGAGGATCACCTGGAGAGCCACCTGAAACGACTCCCCTCACAGGACCAAAAGAGCCGGGCGGTGCTGGAACAGATGAAAGCGGATGAGATTCACCACGCTACCGTGGCGCTGGAAGCTGGCGGGGCGGAGCTCCCGGGGCCGATTAAACTGGCCATGAAGCTCACCTCGAAAGTGATGACGAAATCGGTCTACTACCTCTAAGGGACCTCTGATCAGAGCCTCCTTTCGTCTCAGCCCGCGCTCGGAACCTGCTGAGTGACTTCGGTTTCAACCACATGTTCCCGGTCCGATACGCTCACCTGGATCGCCAGTGTCAATGAAAACCCGATCACCACCATTATCACCAGGACGGCGAAAAAGTCGGGGGCACGATGGGAATGATATCTACTCATTGCGGTACTAATCCAATCAATCAGTTAACTTTAACTATTAATGCCACTCGTCAACTCAACCTTGAACCCGTTCACGTTGCTGTACAAAAACTGTCCATTCAAGGCTAGGGCTGTGAATCCGGTGCGCTTTCCGAGGCACCCAGCTCACCGAGCAAAGCCGCAACCGCTTCATGCTTGCCCCGATTGGCCAGGGCCAAAGCGGTTGCGCCCGACTGGTCCGCCTTATTGAGATCGGCACCTCGCTGCACCAGCAGCCGCACCACCTCAAGATGACCATAGGCGGCCGCATCCATCAGGGGCGTGCCACCCCGGGGCCCGATGGCATCGGGGTCCGCCCCCGCCGCCAGCAGAACCCGGATGGTCTGGGCGTTACCGTTGAACGCGGCCAGGTGGAGCAGCGAGCGCCCGGCCTGATTCTTGGCATTTACATCGCCGCCCTGCGCCAGCAGATTCTCGACCCGCTGCACTTCACCAAGCATCACGGCCGCCACCAGGGCCTGGCTGGCCTGAGCATCGTCCTCAGCCCATGAACCAACCACCGAAAGCATCAGCAGCAGTGCAAGTGAAATCTGTCTCATCTCATAACCTGGATTTTCTTCCCTAGCGGTAAACATTTTGTCGGCAGATGCCTCTAATTCTTGATATTTCCTACCCCATTGCACTTCGCCCCCCTGCTCAGTAACCTTGACCCATACTGATAAACGCGTCGAGACGACCATTCATGGAACAACATAGACTCAATCACATCGATATTCAGGTTGAGACCAACTACATGGAGTCCCAATCGCAGCCTGATGATGAGCGTTATGTCTTCTCCTACACAGTGACCATTCGCAACGAGGGCCAGGTCCCCGCGCGGCTGATGAACCGCCATTGGATCATCACCGATGCCAACGGCAAGGTGCAGGAGGTACGCGGCGAGGGCGTCGTCGGCGAACAACCCCACCTGAAACCCGGCGAGACCTTCCGCTACACTAGCGGCACGGTGCTGGATACGCCGGTCGGCAGCATGCAGGGCACTTACGACATGGTCGACAGCCTGGGCAACCACTTCGACGCTATGATTCCGGCCTTTTCCCTGGCCCGGCCCGGAAGTCTGCATTGAGTGACACACTGCCCCGTCTCTACGGACGATGACTCACTAGAGGGAATTTGTATGCCCCAGGCTCCGCGCTTCTCGGAACCGCTCTGGCTTGCTGGTAGCGTATTACTGATCCTGCTCCTCAGCGGCATCGATCCGGTTGCCGACCGCTATACCTGGTTTCTGGAAACCGCACCGGTCATGATCGGACTCGTAGTGCTGAGCCTGACTTGGCATCGCTTCCCTCTCACCCCGCTGCTCACCCGTCTGCTGGCCCTGCATGCACTGATCCTCATGATCGGTGGTTACTATACCTACGCTGAGGTGCCCCTGTTCAACTGGCTGCAAGAGGCACTCGATCTTTCCCGCAACCACTACGACCGGATCGGACACTTCGCCCAAGGGTTTGTCCCCGCCATCCTGGCACGGGAGATCCTTCTGCGACGCTCACCGCTACAGCCAGGTCGCTGGCTGTTTTTCATCTCTGCCTCCATCTGCCTCGCCTTCAGTGCCTTCTATGAGCTGATCGAGTGGTGGGTAGCGTTGTCCAGTGGTCAGGCGGCCGAAGCCTTCCTCGGCACCCAGGGCGACAACTGGGATACGCAAAACGATATGTTCCTTGCCCTCATCGGCGCCATCACTTCTCAACTCCTGTTCTCCCACCTGCACGACAGGCAGCTCGCACGACTCGGAGCCGACTGATGGCCATCTATGCGATCGGCGATGTGCAGGGCTGCTATGACGAGTTGATGGCGCTGCTGAAAATGATCAACTTCAACCCGGACAGTGACCGCCTTTGGTTCGCCGGCGATCTGGTCAACCGCGGGCCTAAATCGCTGCAGGTCCTGCGCTTCGTCAAATCCCTTGGTGATCGAGCGGTGACGGTACTGGGGAATCACGACCTGCACCTGCTGGCCCTCTCCCAGGGCAACCGCAGCCACTACAAACATGGCACCCTGGATGAGGTGATGCATGCCCCCGACTGTCACGAACTGATCGACTGGCTGCGCCACCGGCCGGTGATGTACCACCACGAAAATCGCGGCTACAGTATGATCCATGCGGGCCTGCCGCCGCAATGGGACCTGGCCACCGCACGTGCCTGCGCCCAGGAGTTGGAGGCGGTCCTGCGAGGCCCCAAATTCCACGACTTCTGCCAGCGGATGTATGGCAACCAGCCGGACTTGTGGCGTGATGACCTCAACGGCATGGACCGCTTACGCTTCATCACCAATGCCTTCACCCGTTTACGTTTCTGCACCCCTGACGGCAGGCTATCCATGCGCGATAAAGGAGCCCCTGGCTCCCAGTCCAACGGCGCCCTGCCCTGGTATCAGATGCCAGATCGTGCCACCCGCAACGCACGCATCCTGTTTGGACACTGGTCGACCCTGGGCTACCAAGAGGTCGATAACGTCTGGTGCCTCGATAGTGGCTGCCTGTGGGGTGGTAAACTCACCGCCCTGAAGCTGCGCAAGAACCAGAAGCCCACCTCTCACCAATATAGCTGCCCAGGCGCTTTGAAACCGAGCAAAAAGTAATCACCTTGCGATTCAACCGCATGCTGAAAGGGTGGGGATGAAAAACGGGAGAGGCGGAACATGGAGAGATCCCGTCAAAGGTAAAAAACAAAAGCTGTTCCAACGAAATAAACACATTGATGCGAAATTATCGGCAAAGGAGGAAGCTATGCGCGCCCACGAAATCGAATACCAGATAGTCGGTCATGATATGCAACTGGTGGAGATCATCCTCGATCCCGGCGAAACCGTGATCGCGGAGGCGGGCTCCATGACCTACATGGAGTCGTCGATCAACTTCGAGACCCGCATGGGGGACGGCGCCGATCCCGAGGAAGGGATGTTTGGCAAACTCTTCAGCGCCGGCAAACGCATGCTCACCGGTGAGTCGATCTTTACCACTCACTTCACCAACGTCGCGTCAACCGGCAAGGCCCGGGTCGCCTTTGCCGCACCCTATCCGGGCACCGTGATGCCGTTGGATCTGAATCAACTCGGTGGGCGGGTGATCTGTCAAAAGGACGCCTTCCTCTGCGCCGCTCGCGGCACCAATCTCGGTATTGCCTTCAACAAGAAGCTTGGCAGCGGTCTGTTCGGCGGCGAGGGATTCATTCTGCAGAAGCTGGAGGGGGATGGACTCGCCTTCATCCAGGCCGGCGGCACCGTGATCGAAAAGAGCCTCGACAACGAAACCTTACGGGTCGACACCGGCTGCCTGGTCGGTTTTACCGACGGGGTGGAATATGACATCGGCCTTTCCGGCGGATTGAAGTCGATGCTGTTTGGTGGCGAGGGAGCCTTTCTGGCCACCCTCAGCGGCAAAGGCAAGGTCTGGATCCAGAGCCTGCCCTTCTCACGCATGGCCGATCGTATTCTGCAACACGCCCCCCAGGGCGGCGGGAAAGATCAAGGTGAGAATTGAAGCCGTCGCGAGCCGCTGCCGACACGACTGATCGAAGCGAAGCAGTCCACCGCCTACCCATTTTTACTTTCATCTCCACAGGCACTGTTATTAAGCAAACCGGGGAATATTCATGCGAAGACTCAAAATGATACGCCATTTCACATTATTAACCCGGCAACTAAATATGTCGTCTTCAGGGCTTCAAGCATGCCCTTGATCAAGGCGCACTCCAAGGGCACTTCCTACGGGCGTGGCTCGAAGAGAATGGCTGCTCCATTGTCAAGAGCCACAACGCTGAGCAAGGGCATGCTTGAAGCCCCTAACATTATGATTTTAAATGACAGGCCGAAGTGTGCCTGCCTGCAGGCTG
>JBNKOL010000091.1:0-19726 GCA_050294655.1 Sedimenticolaceae bacterium | reverse complement strand
CAATATTATCCGCGAATCACTGCATCAATTTATTGCCTCGATGCAAAAAGCGATTGTAGAAGCCAGTGCAATGAGTCATGAGATTGATAATACCAGCGACGAACTGACTTCCGTAACATCAATCACACAAGGACAGGTCAGTGAAGTCATGATGTCCGTTAACTCTATCGTTTTAGCCATTAACCAGATGTCAAAAACCACTGAATCGGTTGCAGAAAATACCACATCAACCAATAGCCTGGCCTCTGAACTGAATAAGGAAGCTGTGGCAGGACAAACAAGTGTCCGTGAGACCAATAGCGCATTGCAGTCGCTGGTGACTGAAGTCAGTGAAGCTGCAAATGTTATCCAGTCGCTGATGGAAGACTCAAAAGACATTGGTAACATCGTCGAGGTGATTACCAGCATTGCTGATCAGACCAACCTGCTGGCGTTGAATGCAGCTATTGAAGCTGCTCGAGCAGGGGAACAGGGAAGAGGTTTTGCGGTAGTAGCGGATGAAGTACGTTCGCTGGCCAGCAAGACCCAGACATCCACTGAAGAAATTCGAATTAAAATTGAGCGCCTGCAGTCCCAGTCTCAATCAGCCTTTGATGTGATGACCAATGGGCGCAGCTATGCTGAAAATAGTTCGAAAAAGATGAAAAGCGTACTCGACTCCTTCGAGCACATCGCCTCTTCACTGAGTTCTTTATCCGCTCAAACCCAGCAGATAGCGGTAGCAACCTCTCAGCAAAGCAGCGCGGCACAGGAAGTAGTCAACAATATTAACCGCATCAACGACCAGATCAATGGTACGCAGACACAGACAGGAAAAATTGACCGCATTGCCATTGAGCTTTCAAATGCCGCCAAAACGCTAAAATCCACTGTATCCCGGTTTAAGGTGTAGCCTTTTTCTGGGTTGGTCAAATTGACAGCGCATCAGAGTAGCTCTGATTAAATCCTGTCTGGCAGTCTTGCAGTCCATTTTCCCGCTTTTGCGTTGGAAATCTGGCCAATAGGCCTGCTATGAAATCAAAAGGGTAAGACAGAAATGCGAATAAGTGACTGGATATCTGTACTTACTATGTCTTGATGCCTGCAGCTGCCAACCTGTGTCTGTTACTCCCACTCGATTGTAAATAATAATTTATTTTTCTTGTTTTTCATATAGTTACAAATCGCCATATTCAAAATACCACAAAAAATACCATGCTCAGAAATTACTTGAAAATAATTTCGTTTTTTTGCTGGTTAGCCCAGCCTTAAAGGGCAAGAACCAGAACAACAGAGTGCCCGCCCTATGGATGGTGTTAGCAAAAAACTCACATGCTGAGGCTGTCGATATTACAGCATCTCTCTCTTTAGCGCCTCAAAGGGATCTCAGTCATTCTCGACAACAATGGAAAAATGCTCAGAGCGCTTCCCCGGGAGACCATCTTTGCGAAATCTGGTCCCCCACACGCCGAACATGACACGCTCATCGGACGAATACACATTCATGCCTTCAACCTTTAGTCGCACTGTGCTCTTACCTGACTCTACCAACACGATATCACCGGTCTCGATACCCAGGATATCCTGACACAGCGCTATCGTCTCACGTTCGAGCTCCTCCCCCCACCGCTCCAGATCGATCTCCAATCGCTGCCAGGCTCGCCTCGCAGTCACAAACGGACCAGTTTCGGACTGAGAGAACCACAGCCGATCGAATAGAGCGAGTCGCTCGTTCGGCACTGATCTATCCATGTCATAGGTCGCATCTACCAAACCGTCATAAATTACCCGCGCTTCCTGTAATGCTTGCAGACGTTCGGCGTAAGGGTGCTGCATCGCAGATCGTGAGATTTTGCCCGGTAATCGCTGCTCCTTTGCCGGCACCAGGTCTATTGGACAAATCTCTCTCAGCGGTAATCGAACGGTATCGAACTGATCATGTGACCAGGAATTGTCCAACTGGGCTCTGACCCAGACCTCGTTAGAGGATACGCACATATCCGTCTTCGCTTTCGAATACACTCGAGGAGAAGATATCTGATTGACAGACCACGCATGTTCCAAGGCCGACATATCGGCGACAACATAGGCGCAGCCATTGGTTCGCGCTAACCGTGAAAGTTGAGCAATTCGCTGCAGAAAATCTTCAGTCGCCCGAATGGAGATACTAGGGCCCAGTGAACGAGAGTACCGTTCGTCCGATTGTCTATGGAAAACTAACAGCTGCTCTTTCGCGTAAGGCAGCAATTTTGCGACAAGATTACTCAGACTGCTAATGGCTCCATTCATGCTTGAAGCTGTTGTTCTCGCTTCAACCCATTTTTCATACCGAGTCTGAAGAACGATCAAAACCTGCGCAGCGAGCTCCGAGGGGATGGACCGAATGCCATCATAAGCCAGCACAGACTCACCGACATCCACTCCAGTCGCTGCCAATTCATCGAAAGCCAATTTGAGAAATTCCAACTGCAGCTTGGAGAGCCGTATTGGAGTGGTTGACCTGGCCTGCTTTTTTAACCGCTTTTCGATTTCCGTACGGTAGGCTTGAAGTGGTGGCTTTCGTGGTTTTCGGCCTGCAGCAATCTTGGCCCAATAGCCCCTCGGCGGTTTTGGCACCTGAAGCCGAAGACAAAGCTTACCCAGGGCCACATCAGAAATACCCAACTCACGTGCCACCTCTGTGGCAGGGCGCGCCCAAACCAGAGCGAATAACTCTTCCCGGGATGGGCCACTATTGTCCAAAAGCATCCCTGGGCACCCATATCCAGCCCTCACTTGGGGTAACGTCAGCCTCAGGCGGCATAAGAGCACTCCGCTTTTCCGCGAACAGGCTGGCGACCAAGGCACAGGTCAGCGCATCCTCGCAGTCCGCATGACTGAGCGCGGGGGAAGGCCGGCGCAGAGCTTGAATGGTTTCTGATCGCTTGCAGGCCGAAGGATAGGCCTCGATGGCGGTTAGATTCCTGCCATCTCTCCAGACGCCGCACTCCACTATCTTCGGCACAAACCGCGCAAGGACGTGCATTCCCTTCGTGGCCTGGGAGCCAATCATGTCTTTAATGGCCGAGAGTGGGCTGAGGCCTTGCTCAAACAAGTAATGCTCAGTGCGACGAAACAGATAGGGATTGGTGTTGGATGCCTCGATGGAGGCTGCCGCCTTACTTTCGGTTACCAGCTGGACAAAGGCTTCGGAGAAACCCAAAGGTGTGTCAATGGCGAGGGTCACAGGACCGGATTCCGGAGACACCCTACTCCCACACAAATCGAACAGAGCAGCGATCCACTCCATACTCGTCGAGCAGCTATTGATACACTCGCGAAGGTTGCCGCGCCAGGGAGTACCGACGATCTCATGGTTGGCGTCAAGAATCACGATGGCGTCGCGACTGTTCTGATTCTTGTCACAATTCCAACCACCGACATCCCAGCCGATAAACGAAGCCTTTTTACTATTGGTGATGATAAAAATACCTTCCGTAACTATGCAGTTGCATCCCGACTTCTCAGGAACCGTTCCTGAAACGCACGTCGCCCCTTATCGTAAGGAACTGGATTAGTGGCATGAGGAACCGGTGTAGTTCTGTCGCCGCTGAGGTAGTTAATCCGGTAAGTGCAGTTGCCAGAGGGGTGTAGCATTCCGCCAATCACCCGGTCATGTTTCAGGGCCCGTTCCTGAATCAGGCGGTCCAGCACATTCTGGACCTGAGGTCCTAGCCCAACAAACACGGCGTCCGGTAGCTCTTCAACCTCTGCCACAAAATTCTCCAGTAGGTACTTTCTCAGCAAAGGGTGCTTGGTCATATCCGGGGTACCCCGATAATCCTTGTCTTTGACGAACACCGGATATCGCAGGAGAGATGTGGTCTGCACCAAATGGCGCGAGGTGGAGAACAGATCGGTCGCATCGCTCAGATCGAGCCACTTGTGGAATCCCCAATGGTTAAGCTGATTAATCAGATTGCTACGCAGCGGCTCGCCACTAAATGCGCCGACACTCTTAGCGGCCTGGACTGCATCAAGACTCGACTTGCCGGCCTGAAGAGCGCGTCGCGCCTCGTTATTTGCATTGACCATCTGAGTGGGGCCCGGCGTGATCCCTACCAGAACGACTCGTGCACTCGGATTGATGTACTCGAAAGGTGCGTAGTAGATCTTCACATCGCCGCTTGCATGCATCAGTAGCCGCGGGTCGCGCACAACTGGAGGTGTCGGCCCACAGAGAATCGGCGCATATCTTTCGATCAAGTCTGTTTTCATTGTTATCAAATTCCCTACCCCAGGAATGGAGCTGCGCCTTTTGGAGTCCAGACTCCCCGTGGACCCGATAGATTGCTGCTCATGCCACTAATCCAGAACCTCACCCACCTGGCTCCGCAAAAACCCTGAACTTACTGCGTCTGAACACTGGTCAGCCGGCTTTTCACCAGATCCAGCTTTGCTTTGTGTGCAAGGGGACGCTGGTATGCTCTATTATCAATAGGCTCCATAACTTTACTGATCGCGATATAGGCCATACTCAGGCCTGATTCCCTTTCGGATTGCTTCATCTCTACGAAATCATAAGGAAAATCGACACAAAATTTGTGGAACCCAGAGAACTGCCCAACCTCTTGGGTAAACCGAAACCCCTCAGGGGTCAGACGTGAACGTCGAGGGTGATAAAGATCCACGAATAAAATGAACCATTCGCTGCCCGAAAAGGTAACAGCTTCAAATACGTCGATTGTGTTCACAGCGCCGATTCTGTGAAAAAGGATTCTTTCTCCCTTTGCTGTCTCCAGTTTCGATAGGTAGGCGAGCTGTCCAATTGGACCATTCACGGGGATCGGATTCGTCTCCGAAAACCCAAAAGGGCCAGTACCATTCGGGTCTTTATCATAAGCAGGACAGGATTCGATCACCGACTTCATCGCAGGATGGATCATGTCCAACTGCAATTGCTCATCTTCGAGAATTCGCCGTATTTGCTCGAACGCTTCGCGAAGTGCCTTATCTTCTTTGTTCCCACCGAATAACTTAGATATAAATCCCATAAGCGGCACTCCATGAACTACTGATTATGACTTCCACGTTAAACCCATATGCTTTTCCAAAAGATGGAAAATGACATCGGTGTCGGTGACCGTACTGAACTGGGGGATTTTTGTAACCGAGACTTCTCGCTTGATTTTGTCTAACATCCCAAAATCCTTCTTCCTCATTTCAATGCATCCATAACTGCGCAAAAATGACGAAGAAGACACATCAAAGTCTTTTCCGCGAAACACAACTTTCTTTCGAGGGTAAAAGTAACATTCGTCGTAAGCCCAGTATCCGTTTCTTGCGATCTGTTCTTCATAAAAATTGACTCGACGATCGAATGTTACGTGTGACAAGTAACCATAGAATTCGGCCAGGTTTTGGATTTCCTGCGCCTTGTTTTTATTCCAAAAGATTCCTTCTTCATCAAAAGAAAGCTTAACCGTTTGACCGTTGCTGAAGGTTAAGCTGAGAATTGCTTTTTCGGTTTTCCCGGTTTCGACAAAATTAGTCTTGTGCGTGGTAACTGATCGATAAAACCCGATGTGCTTGATTCCGCCAATGTCATACCTCTGTCCCTTCCAGGTAAAGGTATTTCCAGAAAGGTTAAATCCCTTAAACTTTTCAGCAACCATTTGACGCCCAGAAGCGATATTTTCTAGTGCGTCAGCATCCTCATCGACTCGTTCGACAACCTCAGGTAATTCGGCAAAAAGCTCCTGTATCAACTCGGTGAGTCTTTGCGATTGATCAAGCATGTCGTGCTCATTAAAGAGATCAATCGCAAGACTCCGAATTGAATAGGCGATTTCGTGGCTGGGGTCATGGTCGATTCCCCTCGCCTTGGCGCTTAACTGAATTGGCTGTGCAACGTTATCCCAATTGCGAGCAACCACGATAAGCTTGTCCACAATAGGCTTTACGGCGTTCTCACCCGATTTCGCCGAATTTCTAGCCGCCTCGATTAGTTTCTCTACACTTTCAGCCTCCTTCTGAAGGAATCCTTGTGTCTCGACGGCATAGCTGTCCACCAGGTCATCGATGAGCTCTGGTGCGTGCTCTTCTCCACCATAGGTAATCTGGTCAACAGCTGTGGTCATCGCCTCGACGAGGGATGCCGGAGAAAGCCGATTTAATGCATCTTTGATCGCGTTACGGTAGTAACGCTTTCGCTCAGAGAGCTCTGCCTCAACCTGGTCGATCCCTTTTACTTCAGGAAATCCAGAAACCGCTCGGTCTTCGTTAATATCTCGAAGCACCTGTTCCGAAGAGAGGTCGTCAACCAGATACGCCATCTCCTGTATAAATTCAGCAACATCATCTGCTGAATCGTTGGTATCCACAGCTTCAAAAGCTGCCGCAAGCAGATTCAAGTGTGCAAGGGTCGGCAATCCCGACTCACCACGGAGTGACAACGGGTCAGATTGAAGCACAGTAACAAACTGCTCGGCTTTCCTTGGCGACACGCCTGGGAGCCATGACATTTCCGCACTCAACCTCATTCTGGGACTGGTCAGGTCGGAACGTGCCTTTTGACATACGTCGTGATCCAGCTCCAGTGACTTTTCCTCTGCCAGCTCAACAATGCGCCTTCGATCATCTCTAGTGGTAACACCGAGCAGCGCAAATGGATTCTGCTGAAGATGAGATTTGTGCAGAGTACGTTGACGTCTACCTCCCAATGAACCGCGCGTTGAGCGTGACGCAGATGTAGGATTTTTGGTCGTAGTCTGTGTATCTGCCTTTGTTAACGTAGATGGCTGAGTTTGCACGCCCAGCATCCCCAAAAGCTGGGGATCCTTAAGCGCCTCACGTGCTTGAACGAGAATGCTATCCGGAACGGAAAGCCTTAAATTATTTCTAATTTCATGAGCGTAATGCGCAAGCTGTGATTTTGACGATAAGTGATCGCACAACGCCAAGGACAAAGCGTATTCGCTATTTGTTTGAGGAGCTGAACCACAGCTACCACAGACCAAAAGAGCCTCGGATTTTTCAAATCCGCACTTGAAACATATCGACAGCGTCATATACCCAATCTCATAACATTTTTTACCTATACCCCGTTTTACTAAGTTCTCGACGCAAACAGTTGTAGTAGGCTCCCGGACCGCTATATTGACGCGCGCTGTCGCAGGCTCGCTCGATAGCCCTTTGCAATGAAGCATCCAAACTAGACAAGGATGGCCTTCCTCCAGATGATCGGAGACCAGCCATTTCTCGATTCAAACAGCTGTAATAAGCGCCAGGACCACTGTATTGGCGAGCGCTATCACATGCACGCTCGATAGCAGCCTGTTCCTGTGTCGATGCGCCTGATAAGTCGGGTCTACCTCCAGTCGAGCGAAGGCTCGATAGCTCACGGTTTAAGCAGTTGTAGTAGGCGCCAGGACCGCTGTACTGACGAGCACTATCACATGCACGCTCAATCGCACTTCGCTCTGAGGCGGTTGCGCCAGAGAGATCAGGGCGACCTCGCGATGATCGAAGGCTAGATATCTCTCGATTCAAGCAGCTGTAGTAGGCACCTGGACCACTGTATTGCCGCGCGCTATCGCATGCACTCTCTATGGCTGCTCGCTCTGCAGATGTTGCGAAAGAAATATCCGGACGGCCACCAGAGGACCGAAGACTCGCCAGCTCTCGGTTGAGGCAACTTTGGTACGCGCTTGGCCCACTGTATTGCCGTGCGCTGTCGCAGGCTCGCTCAATAGCCATCTCTTCTGCATCCGACACTCCGGGAGTGCTCTGTCGTATCACGGAAGGCTTCGAGGGACTGGAAGTTACAGATAAACGTGTGGCTGGAACGGGGTTATCCCTGCGTTGCGCGCCTCCACTGAGCTCTAATTGTCGGAGAAGAGATGTATCCGCTATACCATCCGCGACGAGGCCACTATCTCGCTGAAAAGCCTGGATCGCGGCCCGGGTTTTATTCCCGAATAAGCCGTCCGGAGTGCCCGCGTTATATCCGAGCTCATTTAACCGACGTTGAATTGCCAGCACCGTTGCATCAGGCGTCGGTCGGGAGGACTTAGATGATGGCGTGGTCACAGGAGCGCTCGTTGTCGTAGCAGGACTACGAACGAATCTGCTTCGCCCTTCTGCTTGCAGCTGACTAGAGTATGGATTAACGTCCCTACGGGCGCTTTCAAGAGCCCCCTGTCTGTAACGGAACTCACCGCAACGACTGTTATAGTCGTTTACATAAGCATTAAAGCGATTTACATCTGAATCGCTGTAATTGTTGAGTACGGTCTCTGCTGCATCCAGCCTAATCTTCTCGGCCATGCAGTAACGGATCTCAGCGATTGAAAGCACATTGTTTCGTCCAACGGAAGGCTTGCTCTCAGACGGGCGGCTCGGAACCTGTGGCTGCGCAATCGATGGCTGGCTCGCCGGAGCTGTGCTGGCAGATGATCCAGGGGAGTATGTCGACCTCGACGGTCGATTATTATCCGATTGATTGGCAAGCCAAATAAGCCCTATCACCACTGCAATACCAATCAGCCACTTTCCACCCGACGATCCTCCCGATGGTTGCGCGGGGGCCTGAGAGGTTTGTGATGCGGGTTTAGTCGTGGTTTTCTGGGCCTGCTGGGTACTTTTGCTCGCAGATTGCTCTGGAGACGGATCGGAATGAGTTTTCTGTGCTTTTTCCTGTGTGCTAGCTACGACGTCATCGACATCCGACACCATGGAAGAAAGGCCTGCGAAGCCTTTTCCTTCTTTCTGCTTTTCTTCTTCATTATCCATATTAACGTCACCGAATGAAGCCAATGGGGTGACGCTTTGCACCCTCACGTTCTCTGGCTGGTGCTGAACGCAATGCAGTTAGCAAGCTTTCTTGATCGAGCTTGTCTTTGCCCGAGCGCGCGGCAAGCCTGGCTCCCTCACGCACAACAAATGCCACATCAGACAATGGCCGCCCGGCGAGATCGCTGGCAAAGGGCCTTGGATCGACGTCCTCTTCTTTCGGCAACGTTGACAGCAACTTCTCTAGCAACGAGAGCACCTCTTGCTCACTGGCAAAGTCAACATTGACCACATGATCAAATCGTCCCCGTCTCAGAATTGCGGAATCAATCATATCCACCCGGTTTGTCATCGCGACAATCAGGACTTCATTCTTGGCTGCTTCAGGAATACGACGGAGGAATTCAGCAACCTCCTCGACCCGGTGGTGCCCGGATCCAGTCTCCCGGTCTGCAAGAAACGCTTCCATCTCGTCGATGACCAGGACAGACGGCGCATTTTCCATTGCCTTATCAAAAACCTCGGCTACCTTCTTGCTGGTTTCATGAATGTAGGGACTGGCAACGCTTGAAGCATCAATTTCAAAGCTCGGCCAACCGAGAAAATCTATTAGCCGCTCAACCGCAAACGTCTTCCCGCATCCAGGTGGCCCGTGCAGGACCACTGCAGACGGAAAATCAATACCAAGCGCCTTATAACGATCGCGATTCTGAATAATGTCGACGATATGCTCATTGAAAAACGTAGCGAGATCAGGCCGACCAGCCAATTCAAAAACAGTCGAGGCATTCGGTTGGTCGCCCTGCCCCTCTTTTCGTCTTACTGGCTCCTCCTTGCTTTTGGGCATAGGAGACGAGCCATGAGATGTGTCCGACGGGATAACTTCAGCCACTTCAAACCCAGCGGCCTGCACAACGTCTCTTAGGTGAGTCGCACCAAGCCAGCTCATAGTCTGCTTAAGTCTGCGGAACGATTTGGCCGATACGCTAGCACCACCCGTCAGCCAATAACCGAGAACGACATCGTCATTAGTGCGAGCACTAATGCTATAAGTCGGAAGCAGTCGGCTGATCTTTTCAACGTACAGTGCGTCCTGCAAAGGCGACTCAGCATCTACATCGCGGGTCGCCTTCAGCGCCAACGCAAAAGACAATGCTTCAGCCTTATTCTCAGGTGAATTCCCTGCAACGACAGGACACAGTATCTGATCAGCGCCACATGAAAGCGCCCAAAGCTTCTGGCTGCCGAAATCAAAATGGTTGCCGAGTCCCTGCGCGATGAGCCCCGTATCAACCCAACGACCAACAAGATCGTCCTGGGCTACGAGCGCTCGCCCGCCACCCTGAGTGTCATAAACCTGCCAGTTCGTGCCCTCATAAACCGCCACGCGCACCTTTGCGCCATCTGGCAATTTGTGCCCAACAGGTAGCCACGCGTCGAGGGGCATAGTCATTAGCTCCGCACAATATTGGCGCCGGCCATCATTTCATCCTCGCCCCCTGATCCGATCCGCACCGAGTCAAGATGCGCGACTACAGCCCGCAACTTATCAATATCGTTTGCCTTGAGAGCTTCAGCACCAATCGAGACTAATTCCGCATGCTCTCGGGCATCCGGGAACAAATATGTGTCCTGAGCAAGCCATTTGAAGCGATCGATTACGAACCAATCCTGACGCCACAGGATCATGAAATTTTTACTGCGCAGTTCGTCCAGATGCGATTCGAAGTCGCCGCTGTTGTTATCAATCGAACGTTGTGCCGTTTTGGCCAGGTTATCGAAAGCGCTGGACTCTGTAGGACGAGCATGCTCTCGTACAGCTCTATCGAAGAAGTCGATTGTCTTATCCAGCTCCAGCTGCCGAATATCCTTTAAATGTTCTTTCCGAGTAAGTGCCAGCAGGCGCTTTGCTTCCTGGACGTTATCCATTGCCTGCTTTGCCGTCTCTGGATCGGATTCACTTTTGCCGAGTGATTCGGCTTGCTCAAGCTTTGCTCTGGCCTGATCCAGCTTCGAATCGTCGATTTTGGAGGCCATTTCCTCAAGACGCTGAAGTGTACTCTCTGACTGTTCCTCAACCAATTTTGATGCTTTCGTATAATCGATCTGGCCGTCCTGGCGAGAGTAAAAGTTACGGCCGCTATGGAATGATCCACCGATAGAGGGTACTGAAACCTCCATCATGATGTTGCCGGAATCCAATACCTCATACTCGCATACCATCTCGGCGCCAGCGGCGATAACGCCGTCGTCAAAATCCGACCCCTTAATCTCAAACATACCGATGAACCGGTTGTCGTTTACCGGATCCGAAATTTCGCCTTCCCACAGCTTGAACTTGATAGAACCGGTGCTTCCTGCTCTCAGCGACTCTTCGGTTTTGAAGATTTTCTTGCCCTTTTTGGGCAACTGATCACCCTCGCGTACTAAATAGTCGAGGACAAGACGGCCTCCAAGTTTGTCGCGCGCTTCCACACCAATCGAATGCGATGCCGGAATAGCATCAATACTGGCTGCCGTTCTCGATATGGTGATTTTGTTATCACCCAATGCGACTGGCCCACCGTTTGAATCGAATACAAAAACTTTGAACGTGTTTTCCCCAGGTTTCGCCAAAGCAAGTTCGACCGAGGCGCCATCCTTAAGCGCCATCCGCCCAGATGACCAACCAGTATCCAAACTATCTATCTGAAACTCCGCACCAGCCGCGGCATTACCACCGAGTTTCGCTACAACTTTCGCCTTTGCGTCGGGCGTTCTCGCGATATAGTTGAACGACAGGTCCAATGAACCGCCGGTGCTGAGCGCCCCCCGAGCGTTCTTGCGGCCACGGCTTTGCGAGCTCCAGTCGATTGACTCCGCAAAGACAGCTGCGCCCTCTGCAACAGCCGTCATTGGGTTCATATCTGATGATTGTGCGATACCAAGTTCAAACGCAACCCTGTCTCTCAAGGGCTTATATTGCGTAGGCCCGCCGATGAACACGATGCGCTCGACATCGTGAGGACTCAAGCCTGCCTTCTCAAGCGTTTCTCGGGCCGACTGGATCGACTCATCCACCTTGCTGGCAATGAGCCCGTCGAGAACCTCCCTGGTAAACGGAATATCGACATACACTTCTGAACCTGACTCATCACTCACACCCAAGTCAGATTCGTTCAAACTGATTACCGCATCCTCTTTCGCCGACAATTCGATCTTCGCTTTCTCCGAGGCCCAGATACACATTCGCAGGAGGGACTTGTACTTCGCGTTAACGCTGAAATCTTCGGGAAGGTCAAAGTTCGACGTAAGCCAGGGCTTGACCACGTTATCGAGAATGGCCCGATCAAAGTCGGTTCCACCGCACATCGCGACGCCGCCATGTGCAAGCAGACTTACTCGCCCGCTAATACTCTCTGCGATCGCTATATCCAGCGTCCCACCGCCGAGATCGAACACAAGAAATACTCCGTCGCTATTTCGTTGTTTCATGACACACATGACAGCCGCAACGGGTTCCTGCATCAGCGCAACTCTGCCCAGGCCGGCCATTTCCGCGGCAGCCAACGTGGCATCCTTTTGCATTTGATTGAAAGCTGCAGGGACGGTAATTACTGTCCCGGTTTCCCCACTGTTTCTAATTTCTTCCGGCAAGTACCCGAAGCAGAGTTTGAGGATTTCGGAGGAACACTCCTCGGGAGTCATTGTTATATCGACAGCCGCGAGCTTGACCGGCGTACTCGTCCCCATCATGCGCTTGAATTTAGTAGCAGCGTTGTCGGGGTTTTTAGCTGCGCTATCGTAAGCTCGCTTGCCCAGATATTTATTGCCCCGCCTATCAATGAAAATGGCAGATGGCGTTACGTCATTCTGATCCGGGCTTTTATAGAGGCGCACCGACTCTCCGTCATAGGAGCAAATCGCGCTATTGGTTGTTCCGAGATCGATTCCAACGTATTTCATGCATGCACCTTCCTAAGCATTACCGTGCCCTGCTTCCGCAAGCCCTCTGGTCCCATGATGATGGGTTCCACCATTTGATCGACCAACAATTCATCATCAGGACCGAAATCCCCGACATTGAGTGCAGAAGCAGCCATTCCTGGGTCATAAGGCTGACCTTCAACATTTACCAGCTTGAGCCCATTGGCATCGAGACTCTCTTCGAGCTTTTTCTGGAAGTAGCGCAGCTGATTGACATAACGACTGGACTCCCCTGCATCCAGTTTGTTGACGACACGCGAGAACAGGCGCGCAAATCGCCAACTTTCCACTGCCATCTCTATCAGCGACTGTTCCATCTGTTCATTAACCCCAGACTGTTCAGTCGTCATCTTTTTCCTCCGTATTGGCGACGTCCGCATCCGATTCCCCATCCTCGGACTGGCGTCGTATCCATTGATCGATCTCTGCCTTGGAGAAGCGCCAAGCGCCTCCGACTTTGAATCCCGGGATCTTCTTGGCTGCAGCAAGGCGATAGATTGTCCGCTCGGTCACCTTCAGGTACTCCGAGACCTCTTTGATCGTAAGAATCTCTGCGTCCACTGGTTTATCTGCCATAGCGAAGGAAAATAAGTCAATTTTTGGCAGAATAGTGTAAACCGTTCATATTTACAACGATTCAGACGCCGCGTTCTGATCGAGTGACTCTCCAGCAAAAATCTGCCAATTTACCCCTTCGAATTCGCATGGAATCCATGCGAACAGGCCAAACGCTAATGCCCGCGCCACGTTTGCAGCACCACCTCCCCTCGCCGAATCCAGTTAATCCCTACCCCAAGTACGGTATGCCCCATGCTCTGAAGTAGCTTTGCGTAGCATTCCAGCTGGGGCCGATAGCCATCGAATGACGCTTTTGGATCCTCAATCTGGTCTGACTTGTGGTCAAGGATCCATAGGCCACTGCCTGTTTCCAGCACCAGGTCGGCGGTACCAGAGACCACGGAGCCGTTATCATCAAGCCCCAGTAATGGGAGTTCTCGATGCACGGCTGTTGCGGAAAAGTGCTCTGCTACCCATTGCTCGAAGCTATTCACACTGGCGGCGATGCTGGCGGAGGTACCGTCGCTGAGCTCTACGCCAGTAATGCCTGAGATGTTTGCAGCGTGACCTGGATTAGCGCCGAGGATCTCGAAGCAGCGGTGCAAAAAGGTACCGAGCGTCGTGCCAGTGAGCTCGATATCCAGGCCCAGCCCTTCGTGGTAGCGGATCAACTCCAGTGGCTGCTTGGCCGTCTCTGAGGCCTGAATACTTTCCATTGCTGACGGCACAACGCTGTCCGGAATCAATCCCTGCGGGACGGTTCCGCGCTGTATCGCCCGGCGGCCGATGGTGGCCAACAGGTCAGTGGTGGTCTCCCCGCCAGTCCCGACATCCTCTGGCAACTCCGACTCTCCTTCCCTGATCACGCATGGGAACGAGTTGTCACCAATGGCAATGGTCGCGTCTTGGCGCGACGGGGTGAGCCCTGATGCCAGAATCGACCAATAGGTCAGTCCGTCCTTGCCCGCCAGATAGCTCGGCCATTCCAGCACCAGCTTTTCCCGTGCTCGGGTCATGGCGACATAGATCAATCGTCTGGATTCAAGCTCGGTGGCAAGCCCCAGCGCTTCGAGGAACTTGTCGTCGGACTCGGGGGCGGCAAACTTGGGTGAGTACTCAATCTGCGCCTTCTCGATCAGCTGGGAGAGATCCTCAAAGGTGCTGTAGCCGAGCGCCATGTTGGGCAGTCCCGGGCTCAAACTCCTGTCCATGCCACACACAAACACCACGGGCCACTCCCGGCCTTTGGAGCTGTGCCAGGTGACCAGCTGAATGGCATCTTCGTCGATCACCCGTGGATCGGGCTGATGGTTTTTGTCCTTCTGCTCAACCTTGGCGTTCAGCCAGGCCAGGAAGCTCTGAATACCGGAACCGTAGTAGCCACCGCTGGCGAGCGCTTCACGGTTGGCATCCATGTATTCACCCGCCTCGGCCTGCAAGCGAAGCAAGTTTGCCCGAGCCTGATCGGCATCCGGCCAGACGGACACCTCGTCAAACAGGTTGAGTGCCGCACAGGTATCGGCCACCAAGGCAAAGAGGGTGCGGTCTCTGACATTCGAGGCCAGCGCATCCAACCGAGCCAACACCGGATCGACGATTTTCCCTGTGGCAATCAGCTGTTCCAGGGCCGTTTTCAGATCGAGACTGCCCAATTCGGTGACGGCCAGGTACAAGGCAGCATGGCGATCCGTCGGGTTGGCGACATAGGCCATGGCCTGGCAGGCCAGTTGCACCACCCGTGAAGCGTGCCAGCCGTCCTCTTGCAATCTCACCCGCAGCCCCATCGTCCGCAACACATCGGCGTAATCTGCCAGCATCCTGTGGGTGGGACAGAGCACTGCAATATCCCCGCCACGCAGTCGACGCAGCTGTTTTGTGCGTCGATCCGTAATCTGCTGGGCAGGGTCTTCCAGCAGCACCTGCAGCCGCTCACCTACGGAAAGTGCCCGAACGGCATGCTGACCTTTTTTGGCCTTTACCGGAAAATCAATCAGCTCGATCGGTTCCTGGGTGCTCGCAGCTCCCTGCGGCGCCAGAGGCACGTAATCATAACCGAACAAGCCGGGGCCAACCGCATTGATAAAGTGCATCAGGGTTGGTTGGGATCGCCAGTTGCTGGTCAAAGGCTTGGCGACATCCTGATTCTGGCGGATCAGGGCATCGAACAGGCGCGGGTCGGCGCCCTGAAAGCCCATAATCGCCTGCTTCAAATCACCGACGGTGACAGTGGGTACACCGGCGTCTCTCAACTGCCACAGCAAGGCAAACTGCAGCGGGTTGGTGTCCTGAAACTCGTCCACAACCAGGCAGTCGATGCGCTGCGCCAGGGTATTCAATACTTCCGGGCGGTTGCGCAACATGTCTGCGGCCATGGCGATCATGTCGCCGTAGTCGACCAGCCCCGCTTCACGCTTGGCTTGCGCATAGTGGACCAGTACTTCCTGACCGGCGGCGATCAGGGATTCAATGTGCAACACGGCCTGTTCACGTGGGCCGGGATGCGTAGGCAAAGCGTCCGCGGCCTCGATAACGGCATCGGCCAACTCGTCATAGCCGGCGGGTAGCTGACAACCGCGCTTGGATTTGCGCAGCGCGCGCAGCTCTTTCCACAGTTTCCAATCGGTATTTAAACCTTCACCTGTCGCCGCGGCCCGCAAATTTCGATAGTCGCGCTGAAACTCCTTGGCAGCTGTGGCGCTATTGCCAAATTCTCTGGATAAATTCTCCGGGAAAGCCTCCAGCAGATGACTTGCCGCCTGCTGCAACCGTGCCGTCAGTTGGTCACCGTCTCCGGTGACGCCGTAGCGCGCTCTGATCCAATCGGCGGCAAACGCTGCGTAGCTATCGCTCTCTTCGGACCAACCGGCAGATCGCAACAAGGTGACGATCCTAAGCAGATCATCACGAAAGCCCTCTTCAGCGCTCTTCTGGGAGTTGAAATCAAAGCTGTAGCCAAACCTGGCCAGGTCTGAGGTGATGACATCCGCCTTTTCGGTGCGCGCCAACGCCAAACGAATCAGCGTGTTTTCTTCGTCCTCATTCAGCAGTCGGGGCCGAGGAGACAGCCCTGCATCGAAGGCAAATTCCGTCAGCAAGCGCAAGCCGAAACCGTGGATGGTGGAGATGTAGGCCTGATCCAGCTTTAAGGCCTCTTCCAGGCGACCCAGACTCAGCAACTTGGCGCGAATCCGCTCTCGCAGCTCTGCCGCAGCGGCTTCGGTAAAGGTCACCGCCACGATACGTTCGGGAGCAATCAATCCGGCAACCACCCACTCACCCAACTGCTGCTGAATGGTGTAGGTCTTACCGGACCCCGCGCCGGCGGGAATAATGGTGAGTGCGGGCAACATCATTCGGCCTCCCTGGCATCACCGGGTATTGTGAATAGCGGAATCAACGGGCTGTTCTCCAGGGCATAGGGCTTCACGCCTGCCTGTTTATCGAAGAACGCGGCATCGCCGTCCCGATTCAAATACAGCTGGCCTGCCCTCACCTCGCCCAATCGCTCCCGGATCAGGGTCATTGCCTGTTGGGCTACATCGCCTTCCAGCACCTCCCAGCCCGGAATGGCTCCAGATTCGACCACTAACGCATCCGATAGCGACGTCTGGTCGTTCGTCATGAAATAGACGATACCGGTGGCATCACCCGCCTTCAGTCTCTCCAGCAAGGCCGTATTGTCTTCGCTTTTAGGCCCGCCGGTTTGCAGCATGGTGCGGTACAGGTTTGCCTGACTGTCGTAGCCCTTCTGCATGCGGGGCCTGCGGCTGTTGGCGCTGGAACGCTTGTAGTCGACCACCAGCAATCGGCCATCGGGCAGGCCCAGCAATATATCGGCCTGGCCATGAATGGGCAGGCCATCGAGGTTCCCTTCCAGCCACTCTTCGGTACCGAGAATTTCGGCGTTCAGGGTCACCAACACGTCTCGCCAGGCCAAGGCGGCCTTGGTGATGCCAGAGGCCAAATGCCGGCGTTCAACCTGCCACTGCGCAGCGCGGAGGAAGGGTGCGTGGGTTCTGATGGCCGCATCCAGCAGTGGCTCAACGTGTGCGCTGATGGCCTGTGGGTCGGGTATCGGGCGCGATGCCTGAAACAGCTCCTCCAAGACCTGGTGCGTAAGCGTGCCCAACAGCATGACATCGGGCCGCTCCGGCTCCCAGCCCTGGGGCTCCGCGTTGATGCGACGTAGCAGCCAGGCCAGCCTGGACACCATCAATGTCTCCAGGCTGCTGGGAGACTCGGGCCGAAGGTTGCCCTCGGCATCGGTGCGCAACGCCAGCAGGTCGCATCCAAACTGCATATCTTCCGCGACAATCGTACGCGGTAGCCGCGGCGGCTGTGATCCAGCCTGCGGCAGGAAACGAATGCGATCGCGGTCTGCCGCCACATCCATCTCCAGAATCAGGGACTCTCCATCATCGATACCGCTGTACAACTGGCCCATGAATACCAGTGACTCCGACGGCGACTGGGATGCGCCACTGGCGTCCCTACGGGGAATCGTGAAACATGCAAACTCAGCAACCGATGCCAACTGGCGTTTAAATCGCGCCCGTCGATCGCGCATTTGGTCTGCAGGTGTTGCCAGCGATAAGCCAAGCGTGTCCCGAAGCGCCAGCAAATCCTCAGAGACAAACACCGCGGAATCGCTGCTGGCCACCGGGTAATGCCCCGAGGCAAACCCCAACAACATCAGAAACCGAACCGGACGCCAGGCCTCGTGAGCTTCACGCCATACGGTAATCCCTTCCAGGTTGAAATCGGGCGCTTCCCCGGTGCTGATGTTCTTTGGGCTGGATAGACGCCGCAGTAAGCTCCAGTCGATGTCCGTCTTGCCGGTTAATGCGGCACACAACTCGTCGGCCGTTGCCTTCGCATGATAGACGTGGGATTCCAATTGCTCGCTGCCGTCCAGCAACCCGACAAAGGCCTGAATCGCCGCTGCTAAGGTGTCAGGACGCTCATCGCCCTCCCGCAACAGCTCCAACATCTGCCGGGCAGCCCGTGTCGCCCCAGAAAAGGACCGTAATCGATAATCGCCACCCATCACGGCCTGGGCCAATTCGGCACCCTGCTCTTTCGACCAGGGCATTAAGGGAGACGACAAACAAACGGCCAGAGCCATGGCCGGTGAAGGCTTTTGCCGGCAATACAGAAAGTGAAACAGGGCTTCATGCCCAAGATCGCGCTGCCAGTGATCCACAGGCAAACCGGAAAGTGGCAGACCCGCCGCGGAAAACGCATCGTTGACGGCCAGCGAGTACTCAAAGGTGTCGGGCAGCATCAAGCCAATGTCAGCTGGGGCGAGCCCCGGGGTTTCGGCCAGCATTTGCTGAGCCATGCCCGCTGCCACTTCGGCTTCTTCCAGAAAATCCCTGACGCCTACCCATTGCACAGTATCATCCAGCGGCACCGTCTCCTCTGGCACAGCAAACAGTCGCTGCTGTAAAGCCTGAATGCTGGTCTGTGGTGTAGCCGGAGAAGGATCGAGCAAGAGCGATGCGATAAGTCCCGTCAATGTCGGGTCAGGTTCTATGCCAGAATCCGCGTTGAGCTTGTCAATCAACGCACCCTGCCAGCGTGTCAGCGACGGAAATCCCTCCAGGTGATAAACCGCGATCTGTCGTATGGCTGCGGAGGGTTCTGCAGTAAGTAGCTGCTGTATACTCAGTAGTTCGTCGGGTAGCAGACCATCCAACTTAACGAGCAAACGCACGATATCCTCAACGTGCTTTCTCGGGCGCTCGGCAATCCCCTCAAAATTCAGTGCATCACTACTTATCGCTATGCCTGGCTGAGTAGCAGAAACCACCAGGGATAACGCGGCTTCAACTTCTGCCGCCACTTCTTGAGGTGCCACCTCAAAACTGTTGGACCAGAACGCATCAGGCAACTGTTCCAGCGCCGTATGAAATTGAGACTTCCAGTCACTTACCTTAGGTGTAATGACATACGCACTCCTTGCCTGCTCGAGCAACTCCGGCCAGGTACCAACCACAATCCCCATGCATGGGGATCGGGTGGCCAGCATTCGGCGGAGGCGGCGAGCGGCACTGCCGTCGGGAACCAAAAGAAACTGTATTAATTGACTCAATATCTACGCTCCCTTTGAAACATCCATATTTCATCCAAATGTTTAAAGTCAGAAACCGCTTATTCTCTCTCAATAGCGATTTCAAACTGAGGGTACTTTTCGCTGAGTAAATCCACTGCCTCCAACGTTCTTACCCCCCACTGATTGGTCATGGCATAGGTCTTACCGTCAATATGAAATAGTTCTTCCTGCTTGCAGAAATAACGCTTGGTCTTAGGTAGCTTGCCCCCGGTATCGAGCGTCATTAACTGTTCTGCGAATTGCTCTTCATCGAGTGAGCCATCAAAGCAAACGAAGAGATTCCCTTTTCGCCAGCTAACAATATTCGCGACCTCTTCTGGCTTGGCTCCACCTTGG
>JBNKOL010000090.1:0-1851 GCA_050294655.1 Sedimenticolaceae bacterium | reverse complement strand
GTCTGCTCCGTGTCGTATATGGCCGAGTGGGCCTCGTTGCTGTCCCAGCCGAGTCCGGCAGATTGCGCTGCTTTGGCCAATACGGTTTCGCCATAGGCCAGCCCGGCCAAGCTGACGGTGTCGAAGGTGCTGAACGGGTGGAAGGGGTTGCGTTTGATGCTGCATCGCTCCACCGCAGCATTGAGAAAGCCCAGGTCGAAGAAGGCGTTATGGCCAACCAGGATAGCACGCTTGCAGCCACTGGCCTTGACAGCCCGCCGGATCGGTGTGAACAGCAACCGCAAGGCCTCGCCTTCGGGAAGGGCCATACGGAAAGGGTGGGAGGGGTCGATGCCGTTGAACTCCAGTGCCTTGGGGTCGATATGTGAACCCTCGAAGGGATGTATGTGGAAGGCGTGGGTTTCAGCCGGCTCGATGCGTCCCGAATCGTCCATGCGGATGGTGGTTGCAGCGATTTCCAGCAGGGCGTCGCGTTGGGCATCGAAACCGCCGGTCTCCACATCCACCACCACCGGTAGATACCCTCTGAAACGTCGGGAAATCCGACTGTTGTAGCTGACTTCATTCATCCGGCTAGCATAATGAATCAGGCAGGTTTTTACGAACGAAAAGAGGTGGTGGGCACGCTCTTTCATCACGGCTTTTTTACCTGTAGGGAGTATCGCTGCTATTATGAAGCGCTGTGTTTGACCCATCTATACCAAGGGGCGTAAGTCGTTCGATGACCATTCATCCGCTGAATAAGGGACTATTCATACTTTTAATTCCGCTGTTGTTGTCAGGCTGTGCCAGCATAGGTGCTGGCCATCCCTCAGATCCCCTGGAAACGGTCAACCGGAAAATCGATGTCTTCAATCAGGAGTTCGATAAGGCAGTTGCCAAGCCGGTGGCTACAGGCTATCGCAAAGTCACTCCCGATCCGCTGGACAGAGGTATCACCAACTTCTTCAACAATTTGGCCGACGTCCCCTCGGCGGCCAATAACCTGTTTCAGTTGAAGCCACTACGTGCCTTGAACGATGTTGGGCGAGTCTGCGTCAATACCACCATTGGCCTGTTGGGACTCTTTGATGTGGCATCCGACATGGGTATGCCCAATTACAAGGAAGACCTGGGGCAAACACTGGGGTACTGGGGTGTGGGCGATACGCCCTATCTGGTAATCCCTTTCTTAGGCCCTGCAAACCTGAGGGACTTTATTGGTCGGATGGGAGATTTCTACCTCAATCCCATCAGCTACAGCACACAGGGTGTCTACTGGTCTCTGGTGGCTTTGAATATGGTTGATCGTCGGGCTGACCTGATCGAGGCGGGCGATGTACTGGATGAGGCCGCGGTTGACCGTTACTCCTTCTTGCGAGAGTTCTATCTGCAGAAGAGACAATCCGCCATCAACGACGGGCAGGCGGTTATGGATGATGAACTGTTCGATGAGAATCTCTTCATGGATGAGTCAACCGATGAGCCGCTCCTTGAGTAGATACAGGGAATCTCCGATCAAGTCATGGAGCATATCTTGCCGCACCGGAATACCGCTTCGGCAAGACGATGCGCAGCGATTCGCGTAAAAAATAACCCGGTTCGAATGCCTAAAGTAAGTGGCATTCGGATCAAGGCGGTTTTTTGCTCGACAATCTGTTCGGCCCAGACTTATTCAGCGATCGCCTTCGTCTACTAGTATAGGACACTACACTAGCTGCCAGGCAAGTGTTTCCCCGGCGGCGAGAGGCACTACAGCTCCTTCGCCAAAGGGGTAGCTGGTCGGAACCGTCCAGGTCTTTTTCTCCAGCGTGATCTGCTCCTGGTTTCTCGGCAAGCCATAGAAGTCGGGTCCGAAGAAACTGGCGAATC
>JBNKOL010000089.1:0-69873 GCA_050294655.1 Sedimenticolaceae bacterium | reverse complement strand
AAAAATCCGGCTATAGCTTCAGTTACTGAATAGGCGCCTTGCCGCTCCTATGCCGTGAGCCCAGCATTGACCTCGGGATTCGCATGCCTGTTGGATCTCATCGGGTTTACCCGCCAGGGTGTTGAAGTGTTTTTCAAACCCTTCGGTCAGCGAAAACCAGGCATCGGGTTCGACACCCAGTCGCTGAAGCATCGGAGGTTGCGCATCTGAAATGGCGCCTCGTTTGCCTCCTCTAATCTTACGGCCGGTCCAATCGACCAGGCAGAGATAGTCCTCCAGGCGAAAGGTAAGTCCCTTGGGCATATCTTGGCGGGTATAGCCTACGAAGGGCATCAGTTCCTGTGGCTGGAGCGGTTTCTCTTCATCAGCGCTTGAGAGAGCCCGAATACGTCGCTGAACTGAGGTATGGTCTGATGCTTCCGCTGTTTCCGCCATCCCCGCCCGCACTGGATTGAGGTCCACATAGGCCAGACAGGCAGCCAAGGCGGCTTCGTCCAGCAGGGCCTGGCATTTGAACCGTCCCTCCCAGAAGCGTCCGCTACAGCCATCCTCCGCGTTGGCAAGGCGGGCGATGTATTCATTCAGGCAGCGCATGAACCAGCTGATGGACTTCAGTCGTTCCCGCCACTGCTCCGCGAGCTCCTCCACACACCTAATTTCTGCGCAAGTGAGTCGCTCGCCTTGCAGATAGCGCTGGGACAGGGGCGTGCCGAAAAAGAGGCCATGCCATCTTTCAACCACTTCCCGGACTGACCAGGTGAGAGCCTGATCGGAATCCACGCAGAGCACCAGGTGCGTATGGTTGCTCATCACGGCATAGGCGCAGATATCGATCGCGAAACTTTGGGTAAGCCCGAACAGGCGCTTTTCTATCCAGTCTCGCCGATGTTCGAATGAGCGTCCGCTGTGAAGGTCCTCGCCACAGAGAAAGGCGCGGCGTACACAGCGTGAAATACAGTGGTAGTAGGGGGTGTCATCCAGACTGATGAGTGTTTTTCTGGGCCGGGGCATTGATCATTCCTTGATGTGTGATGTTCTCCATGTGTTCCCACATTCTGGCAAAGAGGCATTATTTGTCAATGGGTGGGTGTCTACTATCTCTGCTATCTCTTGGTAGCGTTGATGGGTGACGCTTTACGTCTAAAGCACACATTTTGATAGTACGGCACACGGAATCTGCCGACCAATTTCTCATACAATGTCCTACTCATCCACTGCCGTGACGGACTTTATTCCGTTAAACGAGTATCTGTGACGGACTTTATTCCCGCACAATAATACGTACGTCAAATCAAAACTACTCGACAGTTACCGATTTGGCCAGATTACGGGGCTGATCCACATCCGTACCTTTCAGAACCGCCACGTGATAGGCCAGCAGCTGAAGCGGGATGCTGTAGACGATAGGCGCCGTTGATGGGTAGATGTCGGAGAGGGTCAGATTCTGGTAATTATCCAGATCGATATTCACCCGCTGGTCACTGAAAAGAAACAGTTCACCACCACGTGCCCGCACCTCTTGCAGATTCGAGAGTACTTTCTCAAGCAAAGGGTCATCTGGCAGGGCGCAGACTACCGGCATATCGGCATCGACCAAAGCCAGTGGGCCATGCTTCAGCTCGCCGGCCGGGTAGGCTTCTGCGTGGATGTAAGAGATCTCCTTGAGCTTGAGAGCCCCCTCCATGGCAATGGGATAGTAACAGCCACGACCCAGGAACAAGGCGTGATGCCGATCAGCAAAGGCATTGGCCATTGACTGAATGGCATCACTAAGTTCCAGCACCACTTCGACCTGTCTCGGTACAGCGTGAAGTTCATTGACCAGTCGCTGCTCCTCCTCCAGATCCATCCCCTGACGCTTGGCGAGTGCGAGTGTCAGCAGGCGCAAGGCCACCAGTTGGGTGGTGAAGGCCTTGGTTGAGGCCACGCCAATCTCAGGACCGGCACGGGTCATTAAAGCAACATTCGACTCACGAACCAGAGAACTTTCCGGGACATTACATATGCACAGGCTACCGATATAGCCCATCTTGTTCGCCGCGCGCAGTGCGGCCAGTGTGTCAGCGGTCTCTCCTGACTGGGAGATGGTCAGGAATAAGGCATCCGGCGCGACGACCACCTTCCTGTAACGAAACTCACTGGCCACTTCGACGTTGCAGGGGATACCGATCTCTTCCAGCCAATACTTGGCCACCAGGCCGGCATGATAACTGGTGCCACAGGCGACAATCTGTACCTGTTTGGTTTTGTCAAACAACGTCTTGGCCTCATGACCAAAACTCTCTTCCATCAGACGGCCTTTATAGATGCGTCCTTCGAGCGTCTCAGCGATGACGCTTGGTTGCTCATGGATCTCCTTCAGCATGTAGTGTCGGTAGGGGCCCTTGTCGACACTATCGGCATTGAGCTGGGATTTCTTTTCAGGGCGATTGACCTCTGTACCGGTCCTGTCATACACAGTGACGCTATCACGTGTAATCTCCGCCACATCGCCCTCTTCGAGAAATAGAAACCGCTGTGTTACCGGTAGTAGTGCAGCCACGTCTGAGGCGATGAAATTCTCCCCCTCTCCCAGGCCGACGACCAAAGGGCTGCCTTCTCGCGTAACGATAATTCGGTCGGCCTCTTCCGGACAGGCTACCGCCATGGCATAGGCACCGGTCATCTCCTTCGAGGCCTTTTTGACGGCTTCGAAGATTTCCAAACCCTCTTTCAGCTTGCTGGCCAACAAATGGGCGATAACCTCGGTGTCGGTCTCAGAAGTGAAGACATAGCCAAGCTCTTCCAGTTGTTTACGCAACTCGCTATGGTTTTCAATGATACCGTTGTGCACTATTGCAACCCGCTCACCGCTCATATGCGGGTGTGCATTCAGCTCGGATGGCCTTCCGTGTGTCGCCCAACGGGTATGGGCAATTCCAAGCAGGCCGCTGACACCGGTCTGGCTTACGATGTTCTCGAGATTGGAAACCTTTCCGATAGTGCGAAAGCGCTGTAGATGCCCGGACTTTTCCCGCACTGCCAGACCCGCGGAATCATAACCCCGATACTCCAAGCGCCTGAGTCCCTCCATCAGAACAGGGACAACATCACGCTGAGCAATACCACCGACGATGCCGCACATATCTTCTACCTCTCGGAATTCTTTGGTTGTTTCACGGGTCGCTGCCATCCTTCAACACTCAGCTGTTTTGACCTGCTTAAAGTAAGCGTGTCAGCAGGCGTATCCTTGGTAATGGTGGAGCCGGCACCAATGGTTGAACCCTCGGCAACGGTCACCGGCGCCACCAGTTGTGTATCCGATCCGATAAAAGCCCGATCACCTATCACGGTCTGAAATTTATTCGCGCCATCATAGTTACAGGTAATGGTCCCGGCGCCGATATTCACCTCGCTGCCAACAGTGGCATCACCCACATAGCTCAGATGGTTGATCTTGGATTTTGTCGCCACCTGACTCTTCTTGATCTCTACAAAGTTGCCCACATGCACTGTATCGGCCAGCGATGTCTCGGGGCGGATCCTGGCGAAGGGACCGATACGGCAATCAGCACCAATCACGGCGCCTTCGATCACACTGTTGGCCAGGATCTCGGTATTCGCGCCAATGGTGCTGTTTTTGATGCTGACATTCGGACCTATCTTGACGCCGTCCGCCAGTGTCACTTCACCCTTGAACAGGGTGTTGAAGTCGAGAAAGACATCCTTGCCGGTCTTCAGGCAACCGCGGATATCGATACGGGCAGGGTCGCTCAGGGTCACCCCGGACTGCATCAACTCATCAGCTAGTTGTGACTGATAATAGCGCTCCAGGTAGGCCAACTGTTTGCGGTCGTTGACCCCCATCACCTCTTCTTCACACACAGGGTGGACTACCTGGATATTCACCCCGTCGGCCACTGCCATGGCAATTATGTCGGTCAGGTAATACTCATTCTGCGCATTGTTGTTCTCGATACGGTGCAGCCATGCCTCCAGCCGGTCGCGTCGAACCGCCATGATACCGGTATTGATTTCAGAGATCTGAAGTTCACGCTCGCTGGCATCCTTCTGCTCGACGATGCGCACCACCCGGTCATCACGATCACGCACGATGCGCCCGTATCCGGTCGGATCCGGCAGGTCCACAGTGAGCAATGCCAGTTCAGTATGATGCAATGCCGCCAGCAGACTGACCAGGGTCGAGCCACTGATAAGCGGTACGTCCCCATAGAGAATCAACACATGATCCACCCGTTGCAGATTGGGAATCGCTTGCATCACTGCATGGCCAGTTCCCAAGCGCTCCTTTTGCTCGACCCAATCCAGATCCGGCGCGTCAAGTACCTCGCGCACCTGTTCACCTCCATGGCCATAGACGATGGTGATCTCATCCGGGTTAATCGAGCGGGCGGTCTCGATGACATGTCGTAACAGCTGCTTGCCAGCCAACCGGTGTAGTACCTTCGGCTGCCGCGATTGCATTCGCGTACCTTCGCCTGCGGCTAAAATTAAAACTCCAAGATGCATCGATAATCCCCTTTGAGCAAAGTCAGATGTCCGCTTGGAGCGGATAACCCATTATTTCAGAAATATTGGTCAGACCATAGATTCCCAGGCGGGAAATGCGCTCACACAAGCGGAATTGACCCACTTGATCACCAGCAACAAGCGACGAGAAAGGCAACAACGGAAAAATGTAAGCGCAGCTATTATCCCCTTTAACGGAGAGATAAGCGCCTCAATTGATGGTATTCGACTGTCCCTGGGCGCCAATGTTCATGGCGTCCGCCTGGGTGGCATCACGGACCTCGAGAATCTTGACGTTGACTCTCAGCTCTTTACCCGCCAGTGGATGGTTGCCATCTACAGTCAACTTGCCGTTTTCTATCTTGGTGACGAAAAAACTCTTCACATCACCCGCCTCGTTTTGCATCTGCACTTCGGCACCCAGTTGGCGGAACTGAGGTGGGACATTCTCGATATCGTCGGTAAAGGTGAGGCCGGGATCATGTTCGCCGAAACCATCTTCAGCAGAGACCGTGATGCTCACTTCTTCACCCGGACCCTTCCCCGCCACGGCGCGGTCCATGCCGCCAATCAGCTCAGTTTCGCCGCCATGGATATAGTTGACCGGCAGATCGCTCTGCTCCAGTACATTACCATCCAGGTCGCAGATAGAGTAGGTGAGCGAGACGAACTTGCCGGCTTTGATGGTTTCTTTAGACATGATGCTTTGAGATTGCCGCGCCCTGTATCTGCAGGGCAACGGCTAATTGAAGGATTAAGTGCGCTTGCCTTTGCGCATGCGCTCGATGGCACGCAGCTGCGCGGCGGCTTCGGCCAACTCCGCCTGGGCTTTGGCGTATTCGAACTCGGAGGTGCGATTCGCCATGGAGTCTTCTGCACGGCGAATGGCCTCCTGGGCCGCCGCCTCGTCGAGATCCGCGGCGCGAATGGCGGTATCCGCCAGCACGGTGACGATGTGCGGCTGCACTTCGAGAATTCCGCCCGAGACGTAGAAGTGCTGCATATCCTTGCCGCTTTCCGTTTCGACACGCACTTCGCCGGGTTTCAGGCGGGTTACCAACGGCGTGTGGCGCGGAGCAATACCCACCTCACCCATCACCGCCGGGGCGTAAACCATCTCCGCCAAACCGCTGAAGATCTCGCCTTCCGCACTGACAATGTCCACATGGATTGTCATGGCCATGAGTATACTCCCAATTATCAGCCCTTGCCGCCACGTTCGACGGCTTCTTCGATGCCACCGACCATGTAGAAGGCCTGCTCCGGCAGGTGATCGTACTCGCCCTCGACGATCGCCTTGAAGCTGGCGATGGTATCTTTCAGGGAGACGTACTTACCCGGGGTACCGGTGAAGACCTCCGCCACGAAGAAGGGCTGGGAAAGGAAGCGCTGAATCTTACGCGCGCGCTGCACTACCAGTTTGTCCTCTTCAGACAGTTCATCCATGCCCAGAATGGCAATGATGTCCTTCAGCTCTTTGTAGCGCTGCAGGGTGCCCTGCACGTTTCGCGCAACCGTGTAGTGCTCCTGGCCCACCACATTGGGGTCAAGGATACGCGAGGTGGAATCGAGGGGATCCACCGCCGGATAGATACCCAGCTCGGCGATCTGACGCGAGAGCACCAGGGTCGCATCCAGATGGGCAAAGGTGGTGGCCGGGGAGGGATCGGTAAGATCGTCCGCCGGTACGTAGACCGCCTGGAAAGAGGTGATGGAACCGGTCTTGGTGGAGGTGATGCGCTCCTGCAGGGCACCCATCTCCTCGGCCAGAGTCGGCTGGTAGCCCACCGCGGAGGGCATACGCCCGAGCAAGGCGGAGACCTCGGTGCCGGCCAGGGTGTAACGATAGATGTTGTCGACGAACATGAGTACGTCGCGGCCCTCGTCGCGGAAGTTCTCGGCGATGGTCAGCCCGGTCAGCGCCACGCGCAGACGGTTGCCCGGGGGCTCGTTCATCTGGCCGTAGACCAGGGCCACCTTGTCGAGAACGCCGCCTTCCTGCATCTCGTGGTAGAAGTCGTTGCCCTCACGGGTACGCTCACCCACACCGGCGAATACGGAGAAGCCGGAGTGCTCCACAGCGATGTTACGGATCAGCTCCATCAGGGTAACGGTCTTACCCACACCGGCGCCGCCGAACAGCCCGATCTTACCGCCCTTGGCAATGGGCATGATCAGGTCGATGACCTTGATGCCGGTCTCGAGAATCTCTGTGGTAACCGCCTGGTCTTCGAGTGATGGCGATTCGCGGTGAATCGGCATCAACTTGTCGTACTTGACATCGCCGGCCTCGTCAACCGGATTACCGAGCACATCCATGATGCGGCCCAATGTGCCCTGACCGACCGGCACACTGATCGGTGCCCCGGTGCTCTCAACCGCCACGCCACGCTTGAGACCGTCGGTTGAACCCATGGCGATGGTTCTCGCCACACCATCGCCCAACTGCTGCTGGACTTCCAGGGTCAGGCCCATCTCGTCGATCTTGAGTGCCTCGTAGACCTTCGGCATGTCACCGCGGGGGAATTCCACATCCACCACGGCTCCGATGATTTCAACCACTTTGCCCGAACTCATTTCTGGTTCCTCTTGCCGCACCAGGCGACTCTGAAAAGTTTAATAGTCAAATTCTGTTAACGACCGCGGCATCAGACAGCGGCGGCACCCGATACGATCTCCGAGATCTCCTGGGTGATCGCGGCCTGACGCGCCTTGTTGTAGATCAGTTGCAGCTCGTCGATCAGGCTGCCCGCATTGTCAGAGGCGGATTTCATGGCGACCATCCGCGCAGACTGCTCGCTGGCGCCGTTCTCGACCACTGCCTGGTAGACCAGGGACTCCACATAACGGCTCAACAGATTGTCGAGCACCTCTTTGGAATCAGGCTCATAGATGTAGTCCCAATGGTGCTTCAGCTCCTCCTCCATGGTGGAGGCGATCGGCACCAGCTGCTCGATGGTCGGACTCTGCGTCATGGTGTTGACGAAGTCATTAAATGCAATATAGATACGATCGATCCTGCCTTCGGTATAGGCATCCAGCATCACCTTTACGGTACCGATCAAATCTTCGATATGGGGTGCATCGCCAAGGTGGGTCGCCTGGCTGATCACATTACCGCCGAAACGGTTGAAAAAACCCAGCGCCTTGTTACCGATGGTGCAGAAATCGACCTCCACGCCATCTTCCCGGAACTGCTTCATCTCTTTGAACAACTTGCGGAACAGGTTGCTGTTGAGCCCGCCGCAAAGACCACGGTCTGAAGAGACGATGATGTAGCCGATACGCTTCACCTCTCGCTCGATCATGAAGGTGTGCCTGTACTCCGGATGGGCATGGAACAGATGCCCGATCACGTTGCGCATCTTTTCCGCATAGGGCCGTGTGGCCGCCATGCGTTGCTGCGCCTTACGCATCTTGGACGCAGCCACCATCTCCATCGCGCTGGTGATCTTGCGCGTGTTTTTGATGCTGCCGATCTGTGTCCGTATCTCTTTTGCGCCTGCCATATCTCTAACTCTTATCTAGCTTGCGTGAACGACCTACCAGGTGTTATTGGCCTTGAAGTCCTTCAGCGCATCATGAAGGGCCTGTTCAATCTCGGCATTGTAGTCGCCTGTCTCGTTGATCTTGTCGATCAATTCCTTCTGATTGCTCTTCATGTAGCCCTGCAGAGAGGCCTCGAAATCGACGATCTTGTTGGCCTCGACGTCGTCCAGATAGCCCTCATTGGCGGCGAACAGGGAGACGGCCATACCGGCTACGGAGAGTGGCGAGTACTGCGCCTGCTTCATCAGCTCGGTGACACGTTCGCCGCGTTCCAGCTGTTTGCGGGTCGCCTCGTCAAGGTCGGAGGCAAACTGGGAGAAGGCCGCCAGCTCACGATATTGAGCCAGTGCCAGTCGCACACCGCCACCCAGCTTCTTGATGATCTTCGTCTGCGCGGCGCCGCCCACACGGGAGACCGAGAGGCCGGCGTTGATGGCTGGCCGGATGCCGCTGTTGAACAGATCCGCTTCGAGGAAAATCTGGCCGTCGGTGATGGAGATGACGTTGGTGGGCACGAAGGCCGACACGTCACCCGCCTGCGTCTCGATGATTGGCAGCGCTGTCAGCGAACCGGTCTGGCCCTTCACCTTACCGCCGGTATGCTTCTCCACATAGTCGGCATTGACCCGCGCGGCGCGCTCCAGCAGACGGGAATGCAGATAGAAGACGTCACCCGGATAGGCCTCACGACCCGGCGGACGACGCAGCAGCAGGGAGACCTGACGGTAGGCCCAGGCTTGCTTGGTCAAATCATCATAAATGATCAGCGCGTCTTCACCCTTGTCGCGGAAGTATTCACCCATGGTGCAACCGGAGTAGGGGGCGATGAATTGCATGGCGGCGGAGAAGGCGGCCGGCGCGGCGACGATGATGGTGTGCTCCATGGCACCGTGCTCTTCAAGCTTGCGCACCACCTGGGCAATGGTGGAGTTCTTCTGTCCGATGGCGACATAGATACACTTAACGCCGGTGCCCTTCTGGTTGATGATGGTATCGATGGCGATGGCCGACTTACCGGTCTGACGGTCGCCGATGATCAGCTCGCGCTGACCGCGACCGATCGGCACCATGGCATCGATCGACTTGAGGCCGGTCTGCACCGGCTGATCAACCGATTTACGCTCGATGACGCCGGGCGCAACCTTTTCGATCTGTGAAGTCTCTTCGTAGCTGATGTCGCCCTTGCCGTCCATCGGGTTACCGAGGGAGTCGACCACACGGCCCAGCAGGCCTTCACCCACCGGCACCTCGAGTACACGCCCGGTGCACTTCACCGAGTCACCTTCACTCAGGTGCTTGTAGTCACCCAGGATGACGGCGCCGACGGAGTCGCGTTCCAGGTTGAGGGCAAGGCCGAAGGTATTGCCCGGGAACTCCAGCATCTCGTAGGACATGACATCCTCGAGTCCGTGGATGCGGGCGATGCCGTCGGTCAGGCTGATGATGGTGCCTTCGTTACGGGCTTCGGTTTTAAGATCGAATTTCTCGATCTTGCTTTTGATCAGTTCGCTGATCTCGGATGGATTGAGTTGCATGATGGCTTCTCGCTTAGATTCCCAATTCGTTCGCCAGTTGCTGCAGTTTTCCACGGACGGAGCCGTCGATCACCAAGTCACCCGCGCGGATGTGGACACCCCCGATCAGATCGGGGTTCTTTTCGCTGCTGATGGTGACGTCGCGTCCCAACTTAGCCTTCAAGGCATCGGCAATGGTCTTTTCCTGTTCCGGCTTGAGTGCAAAGGCAGAGGTTACGTGTACATTGAGGGTGCGCTGCTTCTCGGCCTTTAGCGCCTCGAACAGGCTAAAGATCTCAGGCACCAGGGCCAGACGACCATTCTGCACCAGCAGTCGGATCAGATTGCCGCCCTCTTTATTGATATGTTCACCGCCGATTTCGAGCAGAAGATCGGTCAATGCCTGGCGATCGACCAGCGGATTGCTGACGACCGGCACCACGGCCGGGTCGGCCACCACCAGCGAAAGAAAACTCAGCATCTCCGACCAAAGGTCGAGTTTGCCGCTCTCTTCGGCTTGGGCAAAGACCGCTTCGGCGTAGGGGCGTGCGATGGTGGTTGCATCTGCTGCCATGGCGCTACCCTAGATCTCTTTGGCCAAGGCTTCGACGATATCCTTGTGCGCGTCGGCGTTGATCTCCTTACGCAGGATCTTCTCGGCGCCGGAGATAGCCAGTTGACCCACCTTGGAACGCAGCTGCTCCCGCGCCCGATTGGTCTCTTGCTCGATCTCCACTTGCGCGGCACTTAGAATACGCTCACCTTCGGTGCGCGCTGTACCTTTGGATTCGTCGACGATTTCAGCCGCCCGCTTCTGGGCCTGGGCTACAATTTCAGCCGCTTGAGACTTGGCTTCGTGCAGCACGTCTTTCGCCCGCTCCTTGGCAAGCTCCTGCTCGTGCTGTCCACGCTCGGCGGCGGCCAGACCGTCAGCAATCTCCTTCTTACGCGTCTCCAGGGCCCCCATGATCGGGGTCCAGACGTACTTCATCGTAAACCAGACGAAGACCGCGAAGGTGAGCAGCTGACCTATTAGAGTCAGATTGATGTTCATCCCGGAATTACCTCTCGTTGGACGAGATGATAGTGGGTTCGCTCAGTGGACCTGGTTCAGGCCACAGCGAACAGTACGTACATGGCCAGACCCACAGCGATCATGGGCACGGCGTCGACCAGACCCATGACGATGAAGAACTGGGTACGCAGCATGGGGATGAGTTCCGGCTGACGCGCGGCGCCTTCGAGAAAGCGGCCACCCAGTACGCCGATGCCAACCGCGGCACCCAGGGCACCCAGGCCCATCATGATCGCGCCGGCAATGTACAGCAGTGCTTGTTCCATTATTGGTCTCCCGTTTAATGAACTTGATAGTTTAAGAATGTGAAATCAGTGTTCGTGGTGCGCCATATCCAGGTAGACGATGGTCAGCGTCATAAAAATGAACGCCTGCAGCGTAATGATCAGGATATGGAAGATGGCCCAACCCAGTTGCAACACACCACCAAACAACCCCAGTACCAAACCGGCGTTGTACATGATGGCGATGAGGATGAAGATCATCTCGCCGGCGTACATGTTTCCGAACAGTCGCAGGGAGAGTGAGACGGGCTTGGCGATCAGGCTGACAAACTCGAGTATGAAATTGATCGGTATGAAGATCGCATTCACGAGCGGATTCTTGGAGGAGAAGGGCTGCAGGGTCAGCTCGCCGACGAAGCCCCCTACACCCTTTATCTTGATACTGTAGAACAGCATCAGGATAAAAACGCCGATAGCCATGCCGAAGGTGGCATTGGGATCGGTTGAGGGGACCACTTTCATAAAGTGGATTCCCAGCAACGCGCTAATTTTGGGGATCACATCCACAGGGATGAGATCCATCAGGTTCTGCAGGAAGACCCAGACGAAAATGGTCAGTGCCAATGGGGCGACCAGGGCGTTGCGGGCGGAGAAGGAGCCGCGCACGCTGTCGTCGATGAAGTCGACGATCCATTCGACGAAGTTCTGCAGGCCGTCGGGAACGCCGGCCGTGGCTTTTTTCGCGGACCTGCTGAAATAGTAGAGAAACAGGACACCAAGGCCGATCGACCAAAACATGGTATCGACGTTGATCGCCCAGAAGCCCATCTCCTTGGCTTCCTCGATATTGTGGGCGAAGCCCCACCCACCTTCCGGCGTCTTGCCGAAGGTCAGATTGGTCAAGTGGTGCTTGATGTACTCACTAGATGTCAGTGTGTCGCCGGACATGTTTTCTGAAACCTATGACTTCTTTAAATCTTGAAAAAATACAACCACCAGTGGGACAACCAACTGTACGAACAGATAGCTGCCCAGCAGCACGCCTATACTTAACGGAGTGATGTAGGCAATTGCAAGTCCAAACATCAATCCGGTCAACAAAAGCTTCTGGATTTCGGCTCCGAGCATCCGCTGGGCTATGCGCTCAGGTTCCTGCGCGCGATAGTGCGCAAAGGAACGATAAGCGAAGTAAGCATTCGCCAGGGCTGCAATCAACCCACCCAGAAGTCCCGACCAAGCGACGACTATCCCAAACATCACCAGCAGCAGGCCAATAGCCAGCCCGGCTCCGAATTGGAGCAAGACAACAGTGCGGATCTGGCTGTTTCCGGTAAGCTGCATGCCGGTTTCCCGGTAACCCATTCGAGCCTAACCAGCAAGGTCGGGGGAGTATAAGGTTTCTGATATATAAGGTCAAAGGATAGGCGAAAAAAAATTATTGATGCCTAAACCCAATGAAATTATTCCCTGAATCACCGCAAATTCCCTCAGAAACCGAAAGAGAAGCGGACCTGTCTGTTCCTGTTTCAGTATTTCTGCAATGACGAAACAAGCATCATGATTACATAGCAGCCATAAATCGTACGAGTCCGGAAATGGAGCCTCATCTGATCGTTCCGATCTCCGCGATGCCTTGTTGTACTACTTCTGTCTTTTAGTTGACCGGGCTGATAATAACCTGTCGGCTTACTTGATATGGTCAAGAATGCCTTCCAGTTCATCCAGGCTGTTATAGCCGATGACCAGTTTGCCCTTTCCCTTGACCCCCTGCTGTAGATCGACTTTGGCGCCCAGTTTCTCCGCCAGGTCGTTGACCAGGCGGCGGACATCCGGATCCTCGGTTGGCGCCTGGCGGGGACGGGTCGGGTTTTCCGCCTCACCCTGCAGCCGCCGCACCAGTCGTTCGGTCTCCCGCACGGAGAGTCCCTGCTTGACGACTTGGTTGGCGGCACGGGTTTGGGCCTCTTCCTGCAAGCCGAGCAGGGCACGGGCATGGCCCATCTCCAGGCGGCTTGTCTCCACCAGCTGCTTGACCTCTTCATTCAACTCCAGCAGGCGCAGCAGGTTGGTCACGGTGGTGCGCGACTTGCCCACCGCCTTGGCCACCTCCTGGTGGGTGAGGCCGAATTCGTGCAGTAGCCGGCTCAGGGCGTTGGCCTCCTCCAGGGGATTGAGGTCCTCCCGCTGGATGTTCTCGATCAGGCCCATGGCCATGGCGGCCTCTTCGGTGACCTCCTTGATCACCACAGGGATCTCGTCGAGACCGGCCTGTTGGGCCGCGCGCCAACGCCGTTCACCGGCGATCAGCTCGTAACGGTCGTTCTCCACCGGTCGCACCACCACCGGCTGGATCACTCCCTGAGCGGCAATCGAGTCGGCAAGTTCACGCAGGGAGTCGGGGTCGAATTCACGCCGGGGTTGGTAGCGGCCGCGCTGAATCAGGTCCACCGGCAGGCGGTTGAGATGCTCCCTTGACTCATAGGAGGGAGCCTGTGACGACGACGGTTCACTCTGCATGCCACCCAGCAGGGCGTCGAGTCCACGCCCCAAACCTCGTTTCTTAGCCGCCATATTGCTCTTCCGTTACCTCAGTTTTACCCGACCCCCGCAGACGATGTCGGCGTAGCAGTTCGCTGGCCAGGGCCAGATAGGCCGTCGCCCCACGGGAGGTTTTGTCGTACAGCAGAATCGGAATGCCGTGGCTCGGCGCCTCGGCAACCCGCACGTTGCGCGGAATGATGGTATTGAACACCGCGTCCCTGAAGTGGGCAAGCAGCTGTCCGGAGACATCGATCGCAAGATTGTTGCGCGGATCGTGCATGGTACGCAGGAAACCCTCGATCTGCAGCCCCTGGTTGAGATGACTGCGGATCTGGTCGATGGTGTTCATCAGCGCAGAGAGCCCTTCGAGGGCATAGTATTCGGTCTGGATCGGAATCAGCACCCCATCGGCAGCCACCAGGGCATTCAAGGTGAGCATGTTGAGCGATGGAGGGCAGTCGACCAGGATAAAGTCGTAGTCCTGCTTCACCGGCGAGAGTGCCAGCTCGAGTCGCCTCTCGCGCATCGTGCTATTCATCAAACCCACCTCTGCCGCAGTCAGATCGGCATTGGCGGGCAATACATCGAACCCCGCCTCCTCGGTCCGCTGTAACGACTCCCGTACACCCACATCACCCAGCAGCACCTCGCAGCAGGATCGTTCGAGATGGTGCTTGTCGATACCGCTGCCCATGCTGGCATTGCCCTGGGGATCGATATCCACCAGCAGCACACGCTTTTTCATGGCGGCCAGGGAGGCGGCCAGATTCACTGTGGTGGTGGTCTTGCCGACGCCGCCTTTCTGATTGGCCACCGAGATGATGTAACCCATGATATTTACTGTATTCCGCTGAATCGGGAGCCGCCTATCATAAACCGAGAGCTGCCGCAGGGATACTCTTGCGCATGTTGTCTCTCGCTAGCCCGAGAATGCGGTCACTTCGATCAGGCAGCGTTTACCCTCTGTGAAGGGAACCTCGAGCGGGATAATCCGGGTCTCGAACCCCTCTCCCAGCGCTATCAGCTCCCGGTCTGCCTTTTCCGCCTTCATCGCCAGCAGCACACCATTGGCTCGGCGCAGATGGCCGGTCAGTTCCAACATTCTCGGCAGGGCGGTGAAGGCGCGGGCGATCAAGGTATCGAAGGGACTGTCCGGCCGGTAGGCCTCCACTCGCTGGTGTTCCAAGCCCACATTGCCGAGACCCAGCTCCAACACCGCCTGACGCACAAAGCGGATCTTTTTGCCGTTGCTGTCGAGCAGCACAAACTCCATCTCGGGTCGCATGATCGCCAGCGGGATCCCGGGCAGCCCCGGACCGGTGCCCATATCGAGACAGCGCCGGCCACGCAGATGGGGTAGCACCGCCAGGCTGTCGAGCAGGTGACGGCCGACCATCTCCAGCGGTTCCCGCACCGCCGTCAGATTGTAGGCCCGATTCCACTTCACCAGCAGAGCGAGAAACCGCAGCAGCTGTTGCTCCTGCACCTCATCCAACGCCACACCGAGACGGATGGCACCCTGGCGCAGCCGGTCCCGACAGGCAGCCTGGTCGTATTCGATCCCCATCACGCGGAACGCTTCTTCAAATGGATCAGCAACAGGGAGATGGCGGCAGGCGTCACGCCGGGGATGCGACTCGCCTGTCCCAGCGTCTGGGGGCGGTGGCGCAGAAACTTTTCCCGTACCTCGGAGGAGAGACCCCGCACGCCGCTGTAGTCCAGATCTTCAGGCAACACCACCGCCTCACTGGCACGATGCCTTTCGATCTCATCCCTCTGACGCTCGATATAGCCGGCGTACTTAGCCTGCACCTCCAGCTGTTCGATCACCTGGGGCTCCTCCAGCCCGGGGACCAGACGGGGCAGGCTAGTCAATTCGCGATAGGCGACATTTGGCCGCGCCAGCAGCTGCAATGCATTGGCCTCTTTCGACAGCGGCCCACCGAGACTTTCGGCCTGCTCCGGTGGTACGTCGCCGGGGCGCAACCAGATGGCGGCAAGCCGCTGCTGTTCCCCCTCGATGGCGTCTCGTTTGCGACTGAAAGCCTCCCAGCGCCCATCGTCCACCAGACCGAGCCGATGGCCAATCTCGGTCAGGCGCAGGTCCGCGTTGTCCTCCCGCAGCAGCAGGCGGTATTCCGCCCGGCTGGTGAACATGCGGTAGGGCTCCAGGGTGCCGCGGCTGATCAGGTCGTCAACCATCACACCCAGATAGGCCTCGTCGCGTCGTGGACTCCAGGCCTCTTCGTCACGGCTGAAACGCACCGCATTGAGCCCGGCCAACAGGCCCTGGGCGGCAGCCTCCTCGTAGCCGGTGGTGCCATTGATCTGGCCGGCAAAAAAGAGCCCCTGGATAAAGCGGGTCTCCAATGAGGATTTGAGGTCGCGGGGATCAAAGAAATCATACTCGATGGCATAGCCGGGACGGGTGATATGGGCCTGCTCGAACCCCTTCATGGAACGCACCAGCGCTAACTGGATATCAAACGGCAGACTGGTGGAGATGCCATTGGGGTAGATCTCGTGGGTGTCGAGCCCTTCCGGTTCGATGAAGATCTGGTGCGAATCCTTGTCGGCGAAGCGCACGATCTTGTCCTCGATCGAAGGACAGTAGCGCGGACCGACTCCTTCGATAACGCCCGTATACATGGGGGAGCGGGAGAGTCCGCCGCGGATGATCTCGTGGGTTCGTTCGTTGGTGTGGGTGATATGGCAGCTGACCTGCGGCGGGTGTTGCTCGCGACTGCCAAGGAAGGAGAAGACCGGTGTTGGTTCATCGCCGGGCTGTTCGGTCAATTGCGTATAATCGATACTGCGTCCATCGATGCGCGGTGGCGTGCCGGTCTTCAACCGTTCAACGCGAAACGGCAACTCGCGCAGTCTCTGTGAGAGGGCGTTCGATGGTGGATCACCGGCGCGGCCACCCGCATAATTGCTGAGTCCGATGTGGATGCGACCGCCGAGAAAGGTACCAACGGTCAGCACCACCGAGCGGGCGCGAAACCTCAATCCCATCTGGGTGACCACCCCGGTGACCCGATCCTGTTCCACCAACAGATCGTCTACCGCCTGTTGGAACAGTTGCAGGTTGGGCTGGTTCTCCAGCGCGTGACGTATTGCCGCCTTGTAGCGGACGCGGTCGGCCTGGGCCCGGGTAGCGCGTACAGCAGGCCCTTTGCGCGAGTTGAGAATGCGAAACTGGATCCCCCCGCGGTCCGCCGCCTGTGCCATGATACCGCCCAGGGCATCGATCTCTTTGACCAGATGACCCTTACCGATGCCGCCAATAGCCGGGTTGCAACTCATCTGACCCAGGGTCTCGATATTGTGGCTGAGCAATAGGGTGCGGGCGCCCATACGCGCCGCCGCCAGGGCGGCCTCGGTGCCGGCGTGGCCGCCGCCCACCACGATGACATCATAAGTGTCGGTAAAAAACATAACGGGAGTCAGGTGTTCAGAATTCAAATTGCGGCTAGTTTAGCCGAAATAGGGTGATTGGCGCTCATTTACCATAGCGTCTCATTGGATCGTGACGCTGTCGATTCATAGGTGACAACGCCCTAGTATCACCTCGATGTTTCATTTGGGCAGGCCGGAGAATATAAGCATGCGTGCAGAACTTAATCGCGTCATCGAAACCGCTGGAGAGATCCTGCTCGGCAAGACTCAGGTCATCAAGCTGGCCATCACCTGTCTGCTGGCGCGGGGACATTTGCTGATTGAGGATCTGCCGGGTGTCGGCAAGACCACCTTGGCGCACGCCCTGGCTCATCTGCTCGGTCTGCAATATCAACGCATCCAGTTCACCAGCGACCTGCTGCCCTCCGATATCATTGGCGTCTCCGTGTTTCAACAGGACGAGCAGCGCTTCAAATTCCACCCCGGCCCCCTGTTTGCCCAGTTAGTGCTGGCCGATGAGATAAACCGCGCCACCCCCAAAGCACAAAGCGCCCTGTTGGAGGCGATGGAGGAGCGCCAAGTCACCGCAGATGGCAAAACCCACGGCCTGCCGGAGCCCTTTTTCGTCATCGCCACCCAGAACCCGTTGCACCAGATCGGCACCTTTCCGTTGCCGGAGTCCCAGCTCGACCGCTTTCTCATGCGCATCCACATCGGCTACCCGGAACGTGGACCCGAGCGCAGTCTGCTCGCCGGGGAGGATCGCCGGGCCATGATTCAACGTCTGCCCACTGTGCTGAGCCTGCAACAGCTACTCGACTTACAGCAGCAGGTGAAAAAGGTCCATGTAGCGGATGCTCTGTTCGATTACTGCCAGGACATCCTCACCCATACCCGCCATTCGCCCGATTATCAACATGGCCTCTCACCACGGGCTGGTCTCGCTATGCTGCAAAGCGCCAAGGCTTGGGCCTTTGTCGAAGGACGTCCACAGGTACTGCCGGAGGATCTGCAAGCTATCCTGCCGGCCACTGTCGCGCACCGCCTGCAGCCGGCGGGGGAGATTGTAGGCGAAGGAGGCAGCGGGCTGGTCGACCGCTTGATGGAAGCGGTGCCGATCCCCTGAGCATGAACCCGTCCGCGCTCTTCACCTGGTTGCTTCGCTTCCGTCGGCGGGCTCGCTCCGACGGCCATGGCGGCGTAGTGGTCCGACCTCGCAGCATCTACATTCTGCCCACCCGGCAAGGCCTGCTGTTGGCGCTGGTGTTGTTGTTGATGCTGGCCGGATCGATCAACTATGGCAGTAACCTGGGGCATCTGGTTACCTTCCTATTGGGCGGCATCTGGCTCTCCGCCATTCTCCACACCTGGCGTAACCTGCTGGGCATCGCCCTGCGGCCTGGACAGGTGGTTCCGGTCTTTGCCGGTCAGGACGCCCTGTTTCAGATTCGTCTCGACAACCCCTCCCGGCTCGATCGTTTCGGTCTCTGTCTGCGACAAAAGCAACGCCAGGGCGAGTCGACCGATCTGCCTCAGGCCGAAACCCGGCTACTGCGCCTGCCCCTGCCGACTGAGCGGCGCGGGGTGTTGAAACTACCTGAGATCACCCTGCATACGGTCTATCCCCTCGGCCTGTTCCAGGCCTGGAGTTACGCCGACCTCGAACTGCACTGTCTGGTCTATCCCCAACCGGCGGCGACCGGAACCCCTCCCATGGAGGCCAGCTACACCCAGAGTGATGACGGGGACAGGGGTGTCGGCGCCGACGATTTCATCGGCCTGCGCGGCTATCGGCATGGAGACTCACCACGGCGCATCGACTGGAAGGCTTACGCCCGCCAACGTGGATTGTTGAGCAAACAGTTCGGTGGCGACCGCACCGAACGTCTGCAGCTCGATTGGGATCTGCTGCCTCCGGTGGATAGTGAGCAACGGCTCAGTCTGCTGTGTCGGTTCATCTTGCAGGCAGAGGGTGATTCGCTCTCCTACGGTCTGCGTCTGCCCGGTGTGGTGATCGCCCCGGGACAGGGGGAGCGCCACAAACAACGCTGTCTCGCCGCCCTGGCCACCTACGAGGGCGCGACTTGAGGGAGACCACCGAACAATCACTCACACCCGGGCTGCAGCTGCAACTCTATCTGCTCACCGGTCTGGTGCTATTGCCTCATGCGGCGAATCTACCGCTGCCGGTCACGCTGTTTCTGTTTGCCCTTCTGGGTTGGCGATTGATCAGCCTGCGTCTGCCGCGTCTGTTGCCGGGTCGATGGTTGCTGATACCCGTCACCATCGCCAGCGTGCTATTGATCTACGGTCAACATCAGACCCTGCTCGGTCGCGACGCCGGTGTTTCACTGCTCTCTGTCATGTTGGTGCTGAAGACATTGGAAGTTCGTAAACGACGCGATCTGACCGTCACGGTCTATATCGCCTATTTCGTCATCGTCACCCAGTTTCTCTTCAATCAGAGTTTTCTCTTGCTGCTCTATATGTTGCTGACGCTGATCGGCCACACTACACTGCTGCTGACGATACAACGGGTAACCCCGGCCGGAAACTATTTCGAGCCCTATCAGAGGACATTCTGGCTTACCCTCCAGGCGTTGCCTATTGCTCTGATTCTGTTCGTCCTCTTTCCCCGGCTGACCCATCCCCTTTGGCACTTCGGTTACGACGCCAGTGCAGTCACCGGGCTCAGCGAGCGCGTCCGTCCCGGTACCATAAGTCAGCTTATCCAATCCTCGGAGATCGCTTTTCGTGTCAGCTTCTCACACACACCGCCACCACCGGAGAAGCGTTATTGGCGTGCCCTGGTGTTGTGGGACACCGACGGCGTCAGTTGGTTTACGCGCAAGGATCCGCCCCTGAGCGAGACCGTGCCACGCCTGGTACCACAAGCCGAAGCCGTAGAGTACAAGGTCTTTCTCGAACCCCATCGCCAGCGCTGGCTATATGCCCTGGATCTCCCGGCCACGGCGCATGCCGGTGCCACACTTAGCCCGGATTTTCTACTCCGCGCCGATCAGCCTGTGACACGGCCAATTCAATATAAGGGACTCTCCTTCATAAGGAGCCGCATCGAATCGACACCACCCGAACAGCTACAGCGCGCCTTGGAGCTCGGTGACGGCATCACGCCACGCCAACGCCAGCTGGTGCGCTCATGGCTGGCTGACAACGCCGATGCAGAAACCGTTGTGCAACGCTCACTCGATTTTTTTCATCAAAATCCCTTTGTCTATACGCTCAATCCACCCGCCTACCTTGACAACCCGGTGGAGCAGTTTCTGTTCGAAGAGCGGGAGGGTTTCTGTGAGCACTATGCCTCCGCCTTCACTCAGCTGATGCGGCTGGCTGGGATTCCGGCGCGCATGGTGGTCGGTTTTCAGGGAGGGGAGTACAACCGACTAGGCAACTACTACACCATCCGACACTACGACGCGCATGCCTGGAGTGAGGTGTGGCTGACGCAGCAAGGCTGGGTACGTGTCGATCCCACCGCGGCGGTCGCACCGGAACGGGTGCGGAATGCGATTCAACCTGAATTCGGATCCGTCGGCGATCCCGCCAGATTCATGGGAATGCAGGCAGGTGTAATCAATTCGGCCCTGCGCGATCTCGGCATGTTGCTCGATACCGCGGAGGTCAACTGGCGTGAGTGGGTGTTGGGTTTCAGCCGGGATCAACAATTCGGGCTAATGCGTGGGCTGGGTATGGAATTTCTGCGCGCCGGCGGCTGGGGCATTCTGAGTGTGGGCTCAATCGCCGCCGTGTTGGCACTGATCGGATTGCGCCTGGTTCTACAGGGGCGGGTGAAAACATCGCAGGAGGTACGACTCTATCGCCTGTTCTGCCGTCGAATGGCCAATATTGGGCTGCCTCGAGCGGCCCGTGAGGGGCCGCTCGACTACTCAATCCGGGCTTCTCGTCAACGACCCGATCTGGCGCTGCAGATCCAGGCCATCTCGCGACTCTATATCGGTCTCCGATACGGGGCCCGGCGGACCCGCCCGCAACGCATCGCCCTGACCGCCCAAGTCAGGCGCTTCCACCCACGCCGGCTCAAGCGTGCAGAATAACGTAGAGCCGATCCTTCAACAGCAGGCGGCGTTTTTTCAGCTCCTCCATGTGAAAGTCAGCGATCGGTGAGTTCAGTTCTTCGAGACTGCGAATATGGGCATCAAGCCAGTCGTACTCATCCATCAGGTTGTGAAATACCGGATTACTCTCGCGTAACTCGGAAATCTTTCCGGCATATTCCGGAAATTCGTGCAGTAGATCGTGGGGTTCACCCAGCATATCGCCCTCCGTCGTTCGGTTCAGTTGCTATTGCACCATATAACACCCCGATCGTGCCATGGCTGCATTGTGCCGGATCAATCTATTTGCCGATGCAGAAGGTGGAAAAGATCCGCCCCAACAGGTCATCGGCGCTGAATTCGCCCGTGATTTCGGATAGCGCCAGTTGCGCTTGGCGCAGGTCTTCCGCCACCAACTCGCCTGCTTGCTGCCGGGCTAATATTCCGGCTCCCTGCTCCAGGTGCTCACGAGCCCGTTGCAGGGCATCCAGGTGTCTGCGTCGGGCGATGAACTCTCCCTCGCCCGGCGCCTGATAACCGACACTGGACTTGAGGTGCTCAATCAGGAGCTCGAGACCCAGTCCATTGCAGGCGGAGATTGCCACCTCCACGCCTGCTTCGGTCTCAATGATACCGGGCGATCGACCGGAGAGGTCGATCTTGTTGCGCACCAGTGTCAGCGGTACTTGAGCCGGCAAGCCAGTCCGGTCCAATGCCAGATGCGCAGGATCGGCCTGGTCATCAAATATCCACAGAATGCGATCGGCCTGCTCGATCTCTGCGCGAGCTCGGCGGATGCCTTCCACCTCCACCGGATCATCGCTCTCTCGCAGACCTGCCGTATCGACAATATGCAGCGGCAGACCATCGATAACAATACGCTCGCGCAGAATGTCGCGGGTAGTGCCGGGAATCTCTGTGACGATGGCCGACTCATAACCCGCCAGTGCATTCATCAGACTCGATTTACCCGCATTGGGCCGGCCGGCGATTACCAGGCTCATGCCATCTCTGAGCAAACGACCTGTGTGTGCGCTCTGCTGAAGATGCCTTGTATGATCGATAATCGCCTGTAAGTTAGCACTTACTTTACCGTCGCTGAGGAAGTCGATCTCCTCCTCCGCGAAGTCGATCGCCGATTCAACGTAGAGCCGAAGCTGAATCAGCTGCTCCACCAGTTGATGGATTTCGCGGGAGAAAACCCCCTGCAAAGTGCGGCTTGCCAAACGAACCGCTGCTGCCGATTCGGCGTCGATCAGATCGGCTATCGCCTCCGCCTGTACCAGATCGATCTTGTCGTTGAGAAAACCCCGCTGACTAAACTCTCCCGGCTGGGCCATGCGCGCACCCAGTTCGAGACAGCGCTGCAATAGCATATCCATCACCACAGGCCCGCCATGGCCATGCAGTTCCAGAACGTCTTCACCAGTAAAGGAGTGGGGTGCTGGAAAAAAGAGCGCGATGCCTTCGTCAATGGCCTCGCCGACAGCATCACGGAATTTTGTGAAATGGGCTTTTCTGGCCGAAGGAAGCTTGCAGATAATCGCCTCGGCGATTACTCGGCTCATTTCTCCACTGATGCGAATGATGCCGATACCGCCGCGTCCCGGTGGCGTGGCCACAGCGGCGATGGTGTCACGGGACGTCATCGCTGGAGGAGCTATGGGCTAGCCAGCCAACCTTTCGATCTTGCGAGTGATATACCACTGCTGGGCGATGGAGACGATATTGTTAACCACCCAATAGAGCACCAGACCCGCCGGAAAGAAGGCAAAGAACACGGTGAAGACGAAGGGTAACATCATCATGATCTTCGCCTGCATCGGATCCGGCGGCGCCGGATTCAATTTCTGCTGGATGAACATGGAGACACCCATGACCAGAGGCAGGATGAAATAGGGATCCTTGTCCGACAGACTCTGGATCCAAAGCATCCAAGGCGCCTGGCGCATCTCAACCGTCTCCAGCAGCACCCAGTAGAGAGAGATGAAAACCGGGATCTGTACCAGAATCGGCAGGCAGCCACCGAGCGGATTGATCTTCTCCGTTTTGTACATCTCCATCATGGCCTGATTCAGCCGCTGCTTGTCGTCACCATAGCGATCGCGCAATGCCTGCATCCGCGGTGTCATCTTGCGCATGTTGGCCATCGACTTGTAACTGGTCTCGGAAAGTTTGTAGAAGGCCGCCTTGATCAGCAGGGTAAGAACGATAATCGACCAACCCCAATTTCCCAACAGATCGTGGATTTTCTCGAGCAACCAGAAGATCGGTTTTGCGATCACTGTCAGCCAGCCGTAGTCGACAGTGAGTTCCAGTCCTTCAGCAATGACTTCCAACTGATCCTGCAGCTTGGGGCCGATGTAGAGCTGGCGCGACAGGCTCAGCTGGCTACCAGATGCCACGGTAAACGAGGGCGAATAACTCCCGAGCAGATATTTACCGCCCGGCAGCGCATTAGTGTAGTAGTGCTCGACCTGCTCCTTGGGCGGAATCCACGCGCTGAGGAAATAGTGCTGGATCATCGCCAGCCAACCCCGGTCGCTATCTATACTCAGACTCTTCTTCGCCATATCGTCGAAGTCGATTTTGTCGTACTTGTCAGTGGGGTTGTAGATGACACCGCCGGTATAGGTATAGGTGGTGAAACCGGAGGATTTGCTTTCAGGTTCAGTACGCTGCAGCTGGCCGTAATCGCGCGCAGCCCAGCTCTTGCCTGACTGGTTGTCGACCTCATAGCGCACGTCCATCAGGTAGCTGCCACGACGGACAATAAGATGCTTAGTGACCTTAACACCGCCGGCGCCTTGCCACATCAGCGGGATATCGATCTCATCCATGCCTTCGGTCAAGCGATAGTGCGTTTGCTCTGCCTGATATCGGGCTTCATGGTTTGGCGCTTTGTCTTTTTCGATACCGATAAGGCCCGATTGAGCGATGTAGATATTCGGTCCTTGGGGTATCAACATCCGGACCTTCTTATCTTTCTCTTCGAGTGATAGCGGATAATTCAGGAGATAGGCGCTGCGCACGGTACCGCCAATGGTTGAAATCTCGAGCTTGAGCAGATCGGTCTCAACGGTGATCACCTCAGCCTTGTTGCTTGCCCGATCACCATCGGTCTGTGGCACAGCGCTTGCGGTCGCTGAAACCTCAGCGCTCACCTGCGCAGTCGGTACGCCTGCCGAGTCAGCATCGGGAATTGTTGCGGCCTTTTGAGACGCTTCCGAAGAAACCTGGGGGGAGGGGGCATAATCCTGCTGCCAGGCTTGATAGATCATCAGACCCAAAAAGGCCAGGGTAAAGAAGAGAATCAGTCGTAGGTTATCCATGGAACTGCTTTTTCGTAGGTTCGGGTACAGGATCCACTCCGCCCTCGTGCCACGGGTGGCAGCGGGAGAGACGCTTGGTCGAGAGCCATAGCCCCCTGAGCGCCCCATGCTTCTCGACCGCTTCCACGGCATAGGCAGAGCAACTTGGGTAGAAGCGACAATGCTGGCCGACAAACGGACTCAGAATTGTCTGATAGGCCTTGATCAGGTAGATCACTAGTGGACGCATTTATCAGACACTCTTCGCCAGTGTATGCGCAACGACTCGAAACAGTCCCTATTGCCGGCCCCGACAACACCCTGCCGGGTAACCACCACCAGATCAAGACCTGCAAGCTGGTGTTGGTGAATTCGGAAACTCTCGCGGATCACTCGCTTAATTCGATTACGATCAACGGCGCGACGGCTGTTCTTCTTTGATACGGCCAGACCAAGTCGCGCATATTGCAGAGAGTTGGGTCTGGCAAGCATCAGAAAACAGTTATCCACTGAGCGCTGACCCTCGCTAAAAACCCGACGGTAATCGTCGGGTTTTAACAGCCTTCTGTCTCGGGGAAAAGTGGACCCCGTTTCGCTGGGCAAGCCCGTTTATCAGAGCGCCAGCCGAGCACGTCCCTTGGCGCGTCGCGCCTTGAGTACCTTGCGTCCATTACGGGTCGCCATGCGGGCACGGAAACCGTGGGTACGCGCCCTTTTCAGGTTGCTGGGTTGAAAAGTTCTTTTCATAGCTATCTACCAGTGAATTCGGTGGAATGCGTCAGCAATTCCGGTCGAAAAAAAGAGGCGTAGAGTAGTCGCAATGGCCTCTGGATGTCAATAGAAGTTTGCGTGACAGTTAAATCAGACTGCCTACATCTAAACTGTGGATAACTTGCTTCTCCGGGGGTAGACTTGTCCATCCCGCACCGACCTAGCTGGTGCTCCAGTCATGCTGTCGAATCCGATATCAAGATCGATCGAATACGCATTCTTCCTACGCTTGGAGAGAAGTTTTGGATCTTTGGTCACGCTGTATAGAACAACTGGAGCAGGAACTGCCTGCCCAGCAGTTCAACACCTGGATTCGCCCGCTGCAAGTCATCGAAGCGTCCCAGCAGTTAAAACTGCTCGCTCCAAACCGGTTCGTTCTGGATTGGGTAAAGAACCACTACTTGGAGATCATAGCAAATCTGCTTGTCTCTCTCTGTCCAGACGAGTCACCTCAGGTGACAATAGAAATTGGCAGTAAAACCAAAGCAAAAACGTCCATAAAGAATCAGACAGCGCCGATAAAGGGGAGTGCGGGACGACAAGCCCCCATCGAGAGTCACCTCAATCCCAATTTCATTTTCGATACCTTTGTCGAAGGTAAATCAAATCAACTGGCCAGAGCCGCATCGATGCAGATTGGAGAGAATCCAGGCAAGGCATACAACCCGCTTTTTATCTATGGGGGTGTCGGATTAGGAAAGACCCATCTGATGCATGCGGTCGGCAACATGATGTTGAGGAAGAACCCCAAAGCCCGCGTCGTCTATCTCCATTCAGAGCGCTTTGTCGCAGAAATGGTCAAGGCACTGCAACATAACACCATAGATCAGTTCAAGAAAAAGTACCGTTCTGTCAATGCGTTGCTGATTGACGACATCCAGTTTTTTGCGGGTAAAGAACGCTCGCAGGAGGAGTTTTTCCACACCTTTAATGCCCTGTTCGAATCACAACAGCAGATCATCCTCTCCAGTGACAGATTTCCAAAAGAGGTATCCGGTTTAGAAGAGCGACTCAAATCCCGATTCGGTTGGGGACTAACCGTGGCGATCGAACCGCCGGATCTCGAAACACGGGTTGCCATTCTTAAAAGTAAGGCCTTGCAGCTGAATGCAGAGCTTCCCAATGAAGTCGCCTTTTTCATGGGCAAAAGGATTCGCTCAAACATCCGGGAACTAGAGGGCGCACTACGCCGAGTCATAGCAAACTCAACCTTTACCGGAACAGAGATCAGTCTCGATTTCGCTAAGACAGCATTACGTGACATGATTGCTGCACACGAAAAACAGGTGACCATCGAAAATATTCAAAAGACCGTCGCAGAGTATTTTCAGATCCGCACATCGGATCTACTGTCTCCAAAGAGAAGCCGTTCAATCGCACGTCCAAGACAAATTGCCATGACACTGGCAAAAGAACTCACAAACCATAGTTTGCCGGAAATAGGTAACGCCTTCGGTGGGAGGGACCATACAACGGTGATTCATGCAACACGGAAGGTTAAGGAGTTACGCGAGAGCGATGCCCGTATCGCTGAAGACTATTCAAACCTGTTGAGAACTCTCAGCAGTTGATGTGGATAAATTGTAAGAAAAATCAGTTAATATCCATGTGTCGAACTGTCCACAGATGATCAACAGGAAACAGGCAGGCTGCTGGGGGTATAGCACACAGTGTTTTATAGAACAAAACCACTTATTAATCAAAGAGATATCTTATTATCGCGCTTGCAAGTCATGCCCCTAATAATAACAATAAACTTTTTTTAATAAACAATATTTATAGATAGGCCGAGTGGATAAAATGAAAATTGTCACCGATCGGGAAAACTTGCTCGAACCACTACAGCAAATAGCAGGTGTAGTCGAGAGACGTCAGACACTACCCATACTTGCAAATATTCTTGTAAATGCCGGCAGCAGTGGTATGCAGATGACGGCTACAGACTTAGAAGTAGAGCTAAGGACTCAGGCGAGTGCGAGTTGTGAGGGTGAAATAGATTTCACAATACCGGCAAGAAAACTACTCGATATAACGAAGGCCTTACCGGAAGGAGCTGTGATCAATCTAGATATCAGTGGGGAAAAAGCAAAACTACAATCTGGACGCAGTCGCTTTTCACTCGGTGTACTACCGGCACAGGATTATCCCGTTATCGAGCCAACACCAAGCAGCATGGTACTGACAGTCAATGAAGGCTTGTTCAAGAGACTAATTGAAAAGACACAATTTGCCATGGCACAACAAGACGTCCGTTACTACCTTAACGGTATGTTGCTAGAGATACAGAAGGGTGACATCCGCACTGTTGCAACAGACGGACATCGTCTCGCGCTAAGTCAATCAATAGGCACTGTCAGTAAAGATCTCGATATTCAGGTAATACTTCCAAGAAAAGCTGTCATAGAACTCGGTAGGTTGCTTAAAGACAAGGATGAAGAGATCAAGCTGGAGCTTAGCAACAGTTATATAAAAGTCTTATTGGAAGAGTCAGTATTTACATCAAAATTGATAGATGGACGTTTTCCTGAGTATCAACGCGTGATGCCAGCCGGTTCCAACAAAGAAGTAGTTGCGAGTAAAACCACATTGCGACAGTCACTGACACGTGCATCAATACTCTCAAATGAGAAGTACCGTGGCATTCGTTTCAGTCTCCTAACAAATCAACTTCAGTTGCAGGCGCACAATCCAGAGCAAGAAGAGGCAGAAGAAGAGCTTGAAATAAACTATCAGGGAGAAGAGTTAAAAATTGGATTCAATGTGGGGTACCTCATAGATGCGATCAGTGCCATCGATGAAGAAGAGGTGGTAATTGAATTGAAGGACTCCAATAGCAGTGCTCTGATGTACGGAAAAGGTAACGAAGAGAGTAAGTACGTTATCATGCCGATGAGAATATAGATCAATAAGAAAGAGAAAAAGGCTGACGTAGTGATACTGCGTCAGCCTTTTTTTCACCTCAACCGGTGATTATACGAAAAGTAAATATCCAAAATCTCAGAAATATTTCGACTGCCGAGTTAGATTTTTCACCTGAGATAAACATCATTACCGGAGACAACGGCGCGGGAAAAACGACGCTACTCGAAGCGCTCTATCTTCTGGGCCGCGCAAAAAGCTTCCGTCAAGGAAACCACAGGACACTAATAAAAAAGGATTGTGACAATCTCCTCCTTTATGCAGCTATAGAAGACGACAAAAGAGCAACATTCAACATTGGCTTTTCAAAGAGAAGTCATGAAACTCTGGTGAAAATAGATGGGGTAAGGGCCACAAAACTTTCTGAACTCGCAAGCTCATTACCCATCTGCCTCATAACGCCACACTCTCATCGAATTCTCGAAGAAGGACCAGAGCACCGAAGAAAACTCTTAAACTGGGGTGTGTTCCACGTGGAACATGACTATCGGTTAAAAATGTCAGATTTCAAAAGAGCACTTTTACAAAGAAATACTGTCTTAAAAAGTGGATCTAACGACCTCTCTGTGTGGAATAAAACTTTCATTGAACATGCATACTTGGTAAGCGAAAGACAAGCCAGGTATTTTGAGATATGGAAAAATGAAATCTTGGAGATCTCGAAACAAATCGAGTTCCTAGACGGTTTAGATATCACTCTCGACTCAGGTTGGAAAAGTGATCAGAGATTGGAGGATTCAATTGAATCAAGGCTTCGTGCAGATAGGGAGAGAGGTTTCACAACAGTGGGTCCCCATCGCGCAGATTTGATTTTCAAAATAGGCGGATCACATACAAAACAGACTCTTTCGAGAGGACAGCAGAAAATATTGATTACAATCGTACTTCTGGCTCAAGCGAGGATTCAGCAATCGCTTAGAGGAAAAAGCCCCATATTTCTGATAGATGATATGGAATCTGAACTAGACACTAGTTCAATGAGAATTGTAACAAGTCTAATAAGCCAGCAATCAAATCAGTTTTTTATTACAAGCCTCATGCCTAAAGATATCGCAGAAGAGAGGTGGAAGAAGAGAGTTGAAGTGTTCCACGTGGAACATGGGGCCTTTTCCTGAACGCTTCGGTATTTTCAATTTTTATACTTTATTCAATATTGGTCGTGCCCAGAGGGTATCAAAGGGTATAATGGACAGTCGATTTTCGCCAGGTCTGATAAATCAAGTGATGGGAAATATATGAGCTACGATTCCTCGAATATTAAGGTCCTCAAGGGTCTGGATGCCGTAAGGAAGCGTCCCGGTATGTATATCGGCGACACTGACGATGGTACAGGCTTGCATCACATGGTCTTCGAGGTGGTAGATAATTCGATCGATGAGGCATTGGCTGGCTACTGCAATGAGATCAAGGTGACGATTCATTCGGATCAACGTGTCACCGTATCGGATAACGGACGGGGTATTCCCGTAGACCTTCACCCTGAAGAGGGACGTTCCGCTGCGGAGGTCATCATGACGGTACTACATGCTGGCGGCAAATTCGACGACAACTCCTATAAGGTGTCAGGGGGTCTCCACGGTGTCGGTGTCTCTGTGGTAAACGCCCTGTCGGAAGAGCTGAAATTGAAGATCCGTCGTCAGGGTCAAGTGTGGGAACAATTCTATAAGCACGGGGTCCCTCAAGGTGATTTGCGTGTCGTTGGCGAATCTAATAAGAGTGGAACCAGTGTTACGTTCAAACCGAGCGCCGAGACCTTTAACAATATCGAATTTCACTATGACATCCTTGCAAAAAGGCTTCGTGAGCTCTCTTTTCTGAACTCTGGTGTGAAGATCCTACTCAAGGAGGAGGCCACTGGACGAGAGGATATTTTCGAGTATTTAGGCGGCATTCTTGCCTTCGTCGAGCATCTCAATCGCAATAAATCCCCACTGCATGATAAGGTTTTCAGCTTTTCTGGTGAGATGAATGAGGTGGCTGTAGAGGTTGCCATGCAGTGGAATGAGTCCTATCAGGAAACAATCTTCTGCTATACAAATAATATTCCTCAGCGTGATGGAGGTACCCATCTGGCTGGATTCAGAGCAGCGTTGACGCGCACCTTGAATCAGTACATAGAACAGTCCGGCCTGTCCAAGAAACAGAAAGTAAATACCTCCGGTGATGACGCCCGAGAAGGTCTCACGGCCGTTCTCTCTGTAAAGGTGCCAGATCCAAAATTCTCTTCCCAGACCAAGGACAAGTTGGTCTCTTCGGAGGTAAAGGGAATTGTAGAAAATCTGCTTTCAGAAAACCTCAATAACTTTCTGCTCGAAAATCCCGCTGATGCAAAGAACATCGCCGGTAAGATGATCGAAGCAGCGAGGGCAAGAGAAGCCGCCCGAAAGGCGAGGGAGATGACTCGTCGCAAGGGCGCGCTGGATATTGCAGGCTTGCCTGGAAAACTAGCCGACTGCCAGGAGAAGGATCCTGCACTTTCTGAACTCTATCTGGTTGAGGGTGACTCCGCCGGCGGATCGGCAAAGCAGGGCAGGGATCGCCGTTGTCAGGCCATCCTGCCCTTGAAGGGAAAAATCCTCAATGTGGAAAAAGCCCGCTTTGACAAGATGCTCTCCTCTGCAGAGGTGGGTACCTTGATCACGGCGCTTGGTTGCGGCATCGGTCGCGAAGAGTTCAATCCAGACAAATTGCGTTACCACCGTATCATCATCATGACCGATGCGGATGTTGATGGTGCCCACATACGTACCCTATTGCTGACCTTTTTCTATCGTCAGATGCCGGAGTTGATTGACAGGGGCTATATCTATATCGCTCAGCCGCCACTCTACAAAGTGAAAAAGGGTAAGCAGGAGCAGTATCTAAAGGACGATCACGATCTCAATAACTATTTTCTACAAAGTGCGCTGGATAATTCCTCGCTATTTGTCTCCGCGGATGCTCCTGCGCTTACCGGCGAAAGTCTTGAGAATCTCTCACGTACCTTTTTGGCCGTGATGGCCAGTATTGGAAGGCTCTCCCTGCGTTACGATGGACCCCTGCTGGAAAAATTGATCTACATGCCTACACTCAATGAGGCAAAGATCGAGGATGTACCATCCCTACACCAATGGCTTGAGGAGCTTGAAGGTCGACTGAATACGGATCTGGGGATTTCTGAGTCCTGTACACTACAGATTGTCAGTGAAAAAGAGGCCGATGAAGCCGGGATTTTACTGATTCGCAAGATTCATGGCATTGGTAATGAAAGGCTGATTCCATTCGACTTTTTCAATAGTGTTGAATACCGCAAAATCACCGAGTTGGGCAGTCAACTCAATGACCTGATGGCCGATGACGCCTATGTCAAACGTGGCGACAAAGTGCAGCCGGTGAGCAGTTTCCGGCAAGCGCTGGATTGGCTGATGGATGATGCGAAAAAGGGTCAGCATGTGCAGCGCTATAAAGGTCTGGGAGAAATGAATCCAGAGCAGCTCTGGGAGACCACCATGGATTCAGAGAGTCGCCGGTTGTTGCAGGTGAGCATCGAGGACGCAGTGGCTGCGGATCAGATCTTTGCCACCCTGATGGGTGATCAGGTGGAGCCCCGACGTGAATTCATCGAAACCCATGCCTTGACAGTTGAAAATCTCGATGTCTGAAACAGCGACTCTAGCATACCTGAAAGGCCGCAAGATCAAACAACTATGCTAGGTAAGTGAGTGATTACTTACGTTACAGTGCCCGTAGCTAGTGTACTAATCCGCCTTTCCACTGGGTAGATGCGCAACGGTTGATTCTATCCAGGCCTCTGCCTTGGCGTTGATCTCACTGGCCTCAAGACCTCTTGTCTCGATGAGCGGACCTATCACCACGTCTATGGTACCGGGATACTTTCGCAGATCGCGTCGGCGCCAGAAGACTCCTGCATTGTGCGCTACGGGGAGTACCGGAGATCCGGTCTTCTCAGCCAATACGGCTCCACCGACGCCATAGCGCTTACGTGAACCTGGCGCTACGCGCGTACCTTCTGGAAATACGATGATTTTGCAGCCGCTGTTGAGTCGCTCGGTACCCTGGTCAATTATCTGATCGATGGCCCTGTGACCCGATTTACGGTCAATGGCAATAGGCTTGAAGTACCACATGATCCAGCCAAAGAAGGGAACAAACAGCAGCTCCCTTTTAAGTACCCAGGATTTGGGCCCCGGGATCAGACTGACGAGAGCAATGGTTTCCCAGGCTGATTGGTGCTTGGCAAAGACAATGCAGCTCTGTTTGGGGATGTTGTCAGCACCTTTGAGCGAATATTTGAGTCCGCAAATCTTATCCAACCCCCAAAGATTGACACGACTCCAGAAACTGTCGATGTAGCATAGTTTCTTTTGTGGTACGGCCCAGCCGATCAGCGTGCCAATGCCGGCGATAATCGTGGTGTTTAGGAGCAGGAAAAGAAAATAGATCGATGATCTTAGCACTATCATGTCGATGGCCCGTTTTCACTGAGTAGCATATCAACCGCACTTGCAAGATCATCACAGATCGCCATATGCGCGACCTCATCCCCATGGTTCTTGAGTGTTCGCAAGCCCTTTCCGGTGCGAACCAGGATGGGCCGTGCCCCAACGGCTTCGGCTGCCTGTAGATCCCGTAGGCTGTCGCCGATGACAGGAATCCCCAGCAAAGATTGATGTGTGCGCTTACCAATCTCTACGTAGAGTCCTGGCTTGGGTTTTCGACAATCGCATTCGTCATCGGGGCTGTGTGGGCAGAACAGAATGGCATCGATGGCGCCACCACGGTGTTGAATTTCGCCAAGCATTCTTTGGTGTATAGCGTGTAGGGTTTCGATGTTGAATAGGTCGCGTGCGATGCCGGACTGATTCGTGGCAACAAAGACCCGATAGCCGGCCCGACAGAGTCGAGCAATGGCATTCAAGCTGCCTTCGATTGGGACCCACTCATCCGGCGACTTGATGTAGCTGTCTGAATCCTGATTGATGACGCCATCCCTATCAAGAATAACGTATTTCATGATAGTAAATGCTTACTCATTTTCGACATCACGGAATTCGGAGACACGAATACGGCCATTGACCATACGGGAGGAGCGCTTGTCGAGCTTCTCCATCTTCTCCCAGAAGGCCTGATTGAGATCGAAATCCTGTGCGATGGCCGTACCGATCACCAGTATCATCAGATCAGCAACCTCTTCAGCCAGCGCCTGTTTGTTCTTCCCTTTGGTGACACAGGAGGAAATTTCCCCCAACTCCTCGGCCATCAACGCCACGCGATAAGTCATCTCCTCGCCACCGGTCTCGTTAAAGCGGTGTTTGTCGTGGAAGGCTTGCACGGCGGCCAGCATCTCAGTGTAGGAGTCCTTCATTTAGGGTTGTCCTGCAACAGCGAGATGTCGGCGACACTAAGAAACTGGCTTTCAAGCTGAGCCAGTAGCGCCAGGCGATTGATGCGCAGGGTGTCGTCATCCGCCATCACCATGACCTGGTCAAAGAAGTCATCCACCGGTTGCTTCAGGGATGACAGGATGCGTAGTCCTTCGGCGTAGTCAGCTTGATCGAATAGTGGTTGTGCCAGGGGGGTGAGTTCATCGAGTTTGGCCAAAAGATCCCGCTCCGCCTGCTCCTGGAAAAGGGATTCATCAGCACGCATCGGCAGCGGTTCATCGTTCTTTTTCAGGATATTTCGTATACGTTTGTTTGCGGCGGCAAGACTTGCGGCTTCCGGCAATTGACGGAATTCACGCATGGCGCTGATGCGCTGGTCGAAATCCACGATGGTGTGGGGTGTGACCTCCGCAACGGCATGGAACAGGTCAAGGCTGACTCCCTCCTCCAGATAGATGCCTTTGAGCCGTTCAAGCATGAAGGCGTAGACAGCCTCTGCTGCCTGATTGTCGGTCAAGCGGTCGGACAAGCCCTCCGCTACTGCTCCGAGCAGACCCGGGAGATAGAGTGTAAGTGAGTGCTCACGTATGATACGAAGCGCGCCGAGCGCGGACCTGCGCAGTGCGAAAGGGTCCTTGTCGCCGGTCGGCCTCTGTCCAATACCGAATATTCCGACCAGGGTATCGAGCTTCTCCGCCAGCGAAATGGCGATACCGGTGCGGCTTTGGGGCAGCTGATCACCGGAATATCGCGGCATATAGAACTCATCCATTGCCTCGGCCAGCTCTTGATTTTCACCGTCACGTTGGGCCTGATAGCGGCCCATTACCCCCTGCATCTCGGGGAATTCGAACACCATGTCGGTCATCAGATCACAGCGACTGAGCAAACCTGCCCGGTGCGCCAGATCGGGGTCGCCGCCGATCTCGATAGCAATCAGCTCAGCGAGGTTGGCGACTCGCTCCGATTTGTCGTACATGGAGCCAAGTTTGTTCTGGAACACCACCTGTCTGAGGGAGTCGAGGTGGTCTTCCAGGCGGTGCTTGCCGTCCTGCTGCCAGAAAAACATGGCGTCGGCGAGACGAGGACGGATAACCCGCTGGTTGCCCTCCTGGATCAGCTCGGGTTGTGGGCTGTCAATATTGGCGATGGTGATGAAATGGTTCATCAAGTGACCTTCGCCGTCGAACAGGGGAAAGTACTTCTGGTTACTCTTCATGGTGGCGACCAGCGCTTCCTGGGGCACTTCAAGAAAGCGCTCCTCAAAGCTGGCGCTGATCGGTACAGGCCACTCGTTGAGAGCGGTGACCTCGTCCAACAGATCCTCGTCCAGATCAGGATGGCCGCCGAGAGAGAAGGCACTCTGCTCCACTGCTTGGCGTATCTTCTGCTTGCGCGCCTCATAGCTGACGATCACCTTGCCCATATCCTCCAGCACCGAGGCATAATCATCCGGGTTGTAGATGGTGATGGCCGCGCCATGGTGGAAGCGGTGTCCGTAGGAGAGACGGTCCGCCTTGGCTTCGAGCAGAGTGCAGTCGACCACCTGCTCACCGTGGATAAACAGCAGCCAGTGGACCGGCCGCACGAACTGAGCCTCGGAGGCGCCCCAGCGCATACGTTTCGGGATGGGTAGTTTATTCAATGCCTGTTCGGCGATACCGGGCAACAGCTGTGAAGCGGGTTGTCCTTGCTCCTCGATCTGATAGGCGAGCCAACTGCCTTTGTCGGTCTCCAGCTTCGAGAGTTTATCCACTGTGGTACCGCAGGAGCGGGCAAAACCTTCGGCCGCCTTGGTTGGATTGCCCTCTTTGTCGAAGGCAGCCTGCAGGGTCGGGCCACGCCGTTCAATCTGGCGATCAGGTTGACGTAGCGCGCATGCTTCAATACGTAGGGCAAGCCGGCGCGGGGTGGCGAAGGCCTCGACCTGACCGTGCTCGAGACCGGCCTGGTCTAATCCGGCGATGAAGTGTTCGTTAAGGGCGTCAGAGAGCCGTTTGAGTGCCTTGGGCGGTAGCTCCTCGGTACCGAGTTCGAACAACAGGGAGGCGCGATCAACCATTGTTCACCTCCTGTGAATTCTTCAGCATCGGAAAGCCAAGCTTCTCGCGGGCTTCGTAGTAGGCCTGGCCAACGGCGCGTGCCAGGGCGCGTACCCTGAGAATGTAGCGCTGACGTTCGGTGACCGAGATGGCATGGCGCGCATCCAGCAAGTTAAAGGTATGGGAGGCCTTTAGTACCTGCTCGTAGGCAGGCAGCGGCAGACCCGCCTCGATCAATCGTGTGGAGTCCTTCTCACACTGGTCGAAGAGACTGAAGAGAAAGGCCACATCGGCGTGTTCGAAGTTGTAGGCTGACTGCTCCACCTCGTTCTGATGAAATACATCACCGTAGGTGACCGGTCCGTCGGGGCCTTCGGTCCAGACCAGGTCAAAGACACTCTCGACCCCTTGGAGATACATGGCGATACGCTCCAGGCCGTAGGTGATTTCGCCGGTAACCGGCCGGCAATCGAGACCGCCGACCTGCTGGAAGTAGGTAAACTGGGTGACCTCCATGCCATTGAGCCAGACCTCCCATCCCAAGCCCCAGGCCCCGAGGGTCGGTGATTCCCAGTTGTCCTCCACAAAGCGTATATCGTGCAGTTTGAGATCAAGGCCAAGCACTTCCAGAGAGCCGAGATAGAGCTGCTGGATATCCTTCGGCGAGGGTTTCATCACCACCTGATATTGATAGTAGTGCTGGAGTCGGTTTGGATTCTCGCCGTAGCGCCCGTCAGTAGGTCGGCGCGAGGGCTGCACATAGGCCGCGTTCCACGGCTCTGGGCCGATGGAGCGCAGGAAAGTGGCCGTGTGGAAAGTGCCGGCCCCCATCTCCATGTCGTAGGGCTGCAGGATGACACAGCCCTGACGAGCCCAGTAGTCCTGCAGTACGAAGATGAGTTGTTGAAAGGTCAGCCGGTGTTTTGCTGGCTCTGTTGAAGCTGGATTCACAACGAGGTCCCGGGTGGTATGGAGAAAACCGCGACAGTATAACGGCGCTGCGAAAGGTTGGCTAACCTGGAAGGGTTATCAGGAGTTTGACTTTCTGTGCTGTCCGAGAGGCTGTTGCGGGTGTCAGTGGGGTTGGCATGCCGTATAATCTGCGTTCCTATCTGAATACCTTCGAGTTATGAGCACACAACGCAAAGCAGTGGCACTGATCTCCGGCGGATTAGATTCCCTGCTGGCGGCCCGGGTGATACAGGAACAGGGCATCCATGTGGAGGGCATTAATTTCTACACCGGCTTCTGCGTCGAGGGACACACCCACGCCATTCGCAAGAAGGACCGCAAGAAAGAGAAGCGCAACAACTCCCTCTGGGTGGCGGAGCAGCTGGGAATCAAGCTCCACATTATCGACATCGTCGAGGATTACAAGCAAGTGGTGCTCAACCCGAAACATGGCTATGGCGCCAATCTGAATCCCTGTCTCGACTGCAAGATCTTCATGGTCGGTAAGGCGCTGGAGTGGGTACGCGCCAAGGGTTTCGACTTCATCATCACTGGCGAAGTGATGGGTCAGCGTCCCATGTCGCAACGTAAGGAGACCCTGCCGATCGTGGCGGGTGAATCGGGGGCGGAGGACCTGCTGTTGCGTCCCTTGTGCGCCAAAAATCTGCCCGAGACCCTGCCGGAACGCGAAGGCTGGGTCGATCGCGACGGCCTCTACGATTTTTCTGGCCGCAGCCGCAAACCCCAGATGGCGTTGGCGGCAAAATACGGTTTTGAGGATTATGCCCAACCGGCGGGCGGTTGTTGTTTTCTCACCGACCCCCAGTACGCGGTCAAGCTGGCTGACTTGTGGCAGGCTCGCGGTGATAAGCATTATGAGATGGATGACATCATGTTGCTGAAGGTGGGACGGCATCTGCGTCCCGCCCCTCATTTCAAACTGATCATTGCCCGCGAGGAGGGGGAAGGGAATTTCCTGCGCGGTTATCGCCATCAGTATTCACACCTGTCCACGCTCAGCCATCCCGGACCGTTGGCGTTGATCGACGGTCAGATCGATGAGCGGGAGCTGGAGTTAGCGGCTCGCCTGGTGGCCCGCTACAGCCAGGGACGCAGTGCGGATCAGGTAACACTAGAGTTCACGGCGCTCAACAGTGAGCCCAGGGAATTGAAGGTAAAGCCTCTGCAGCCCCACGAGATACCGAAGGAGTGGGTGCTGTGAAGCGGCAGCTCGTTGATTGCCGCCGGCTGCTTTGTCCCATGCCGGTGATCCGGGTGCAGTCTGCTATCGAGGATCTGCCCGAGGGCGCATTGGTGGAGGCGATTTGCACCGACCCAGGTGCCCTGATCGATATCCCCGCCTGGTCGAGGATCAATGGACACCGCGTGGTAGAGAGTCGCAGTGAGGAGGGCGAGTATATTGTCGTGGTCGAGGTTGGTCCAGGGGAGCAGTCATGAGTCCACAGGCCGAAAACAGGGATAGGCGATATCGAGTCAGTCGCCAGGCGGCCGCGGTCGGTGCAGCTGTCAACTCGGTACTGGCGCTCAGTAAAGTGCTATTCGGCTGGCTGGGTCAATCCCAATCACTGGTGGCCGACGGCATTCACTCGCTGTCGGATCTGGCGACCGATGCGCTGGTCTTCTTTGCTGCCCACCATGCCAAAGAGGCGCCTGATGCGGCTCACCCTTATGGACATGGCCGATTCGAGACAGTCGGCACCCTGGTGCTGGGTGGCATACTGATAGTTGTCGGACTCGGCATCATATGGGATGCGGGCGAACGGTTGTTCATTCCGGAGCAGTTAAAACATCCGGCCAGCTTCACCCTTTATGTCGCTGCTTTCTCCATCCTGGCCAATGAAGGACTCTTTTTTTATACCCGCTACATGGCCAATCGGATCAACTCCGACCTGCTGCGCGCCAATGCCTGGCACCACCGTAGCGATTCAGTCTCCTCGGTGGTGGTACTGGTCGGTATAGGCGGTACCATGGCCGGTCTGCCCTACCTGGATGCGATTGCTGCCGCGCTGGTCGGCGTAATGGTGATGAAGATCGGATGGAATCTGGGTTGGGGGGCGATCCAGGAGTTGGCGGATGCCGGCCTTGAAGAGGAGCATTTGAACAAGATCCGGGAGGTGATCGCCAATGTCTCGGGGGTCAACAGCGTGCACATGCTGCGTACCCGGCGTCTAGGAGGCCACGCGCTAGCGGATGTACACGTTCAGGTCGATCCCTGGTTGAGTGTCTCGGAAGGACACCGCATTGCCGAAGTGGTGCAGTTTGGATTGATTGACCAGGTTGAAGTTTTGGAGGATGTTACCGTCCATATCGATCCTGAAGATGACGAGGATGGCCCCTCCTGCACCGGTCTGCCATTGCGGCAGAAAGCAGAAGCGCAGCTGGAGACTCTGTGGTCACATATCGCTTGCTATGAGGAGCGGCGCAGACTGGTGCTGCACTACCTTGCAGGCCAGATCGATGTAGATCTCTATTTGCCACTGGTTTGCTACCGGTCGAAACAAGAAGCTGAAGAGTTGCAGCAGGTATTTCAAAAGGCACTGGAGAGATCGGAGACCTTCCGCTGTGTTCGGATCTGGTTTGGCTAGCACCATTATGGTGCGAGACTGGTCCGGCGGCGCCCCGCATTGGTGCGTTGCTGGGCGGCCTTAGCGAAAGCGATAAATACCGGTTGAGAGCCTGCGCCGCTTCGTATCGGACAAGTTGTTGGATTCTGTACCAGTACGGCATGTTAAGTGCCCGTTTCCCGAGGGGATTTTATCAATCCCCCAATGCAGTAGATAACTGAGCGCAATCAGTGCGCCAAGGGGGTCTGCGTGGCATGAAACATGCAATCATGCGTTTTCCAAAGCGTCTGGTATAGTTCTCCGGCCGCCAAAGCTTATGTGTAGCTGATCTGCTCAGCGTTGAATAACCCAAAAACCTGGAGATGACGATGGCCTTGAAAGCCCTGAAAATGATCAAAGACAATGACGTGAAGTTTGTCGATCTGCGTTTTACCGATACCCGAGGCAAGGAGCAGCATGTCTCGCTGCCGGCCAGTCAGATCGATGAAGATTTTTTCACCGACGGTAAGATGTTCGATGGTTCGTCCATCGCTGGCTGGAAAGGCATCAATGAATCCGACATGGTCCTGATGCCCGAGGACGCCACGGCAGTGATGGACCCCTTCGCCGACGAGAACACCCTCAACGTTCGCTGCGATATCCTCGAGCCCTCCACCATGCAGGGTTACGAGCGTGACCCCCGTTCAGTGGCTAAGCGCGCCGAGGCTTATCTGGCTTCCACCGGCATTGCAGATGTCGCCTACTTCGGTCCCGAGCCCGAGTTCTTCGTACTCGACGATGTCCGCTGGAGTGTCGATATGAGCGGCTCCATGGTCAAGGTCGATTCCGAAGAGGCTGAGTGGAATTCCGAGCGCGTCTACGAAGACGGCAACATCGGACACCGTCCCGGCGTCAAAGGCGGCTATTTTCCGGTACCTCCGGTCGACTCTCTGCACGATCTGCGTGGCGCCATGTGTCTGGCGATGGAAGAGATGGGCGTACCGGTAGAGGTTCACCATCACGAAGTGGCTACCGCCGGTCAGTGTGAGATCGGCACCCGCTTCAGTACGCTGGTTGAGCGTGCCGACTGGGTCCAGATTCAGAAATACTGCACCTGGAACGTGGCACATGCTTATGGCAAGACCGCTACCTTCATGCCCAAGCCGCTGGTAGGTGACAACGGTTCCGGCATGCATGTGCATCAATCCCTGGCCAAGGGCGGCGAAAATATCTTTGCCGGCGATCAGTACGGTGGTCTGTCCGAAGCCGCTCTCTACTATATCGGTGGCATCATCAAACATGCCCGTGCGTTGAACGCCTTCACCAACGCCTCCACCAACTCCTACAAGCGTTTGGTTCCCGGTTTCGAGGCGCCTGTCATGCTGGCCTACTCCGCCCGCAACCGTTCTGCCTCCATTCGAATTCCATGGGACTCCAACCCCAAGGGCCGTCGTATCGAGGTGCGTTTCCCCGATCCGACCGCCAATCCCTACCTGGCTTTTACCGCCATGATGATGGCTGGCCTGGACGGCATCCAAAACAAGATCCATCCCGGCGATGCCTTGGATAAGGATCTCTATGACCTGCCGGCCGAAGAGGCTGCCAGCATCCCCACCGTCTGCCACAGCCTGGATATGGCGCTGGAAGCGTTGGATGCGGATCGCGGCTTCCTCACCACGGGCGGCGTCTTCTCGGACGATCTGATCGATGGATACATTGCCCTGAAGATGGAAGAAGTGACCACCATGCGTATGACCACCCATCCGGTAGAGTTCGACATGTACTACAGCCTCTAGTCCCTCCACGGACTCAACGAGCTGATCGAGCAGCGCCCTTCGATAAGGAAGGGCGCTTTTTTTTGCGAACTGAATCGCTTGTTTCTTACTCACTCGTTGGTCTATGCTTGGGCCATGCGCAACATCGTACTGTTCCTGATCTTATTCATCTCCTTGCCCCTGTTTGCCAAGGATGCTTATAAATGGACCAACGCCGACGGGGTGGTGATCTATTCCGACACCTACCAGGAAGGGGCCGAACGCATCCGCATCAGCGGTAGCAAATCTTCAGCCGACAGCGTAGGCCAGAACCAAACTGGCGCCGGTTATGAAAGCCTCGAGATCGTGCAGCCGGAGAACGAAGCCACCGTCCGCAGCAACGATGGTATGGTCGCGATCGGCCTCTCCCTCATACCGGCCCTAGCCGAGGGACATGCGGTCAAGATCATCGTCGATGGCACAGAGCTGAAAGGCGACATGAAAGCCACTCAGTTTACGATCAACAACCTCAATCTTGGCAGCCATAGTATCGAAACCCGCGTCGTCGATGAGGATGGCAATGTTTTGATCAGCTCCAACCGCATCATCTTCAACCTGCGAAAAGCGTCAATTATCACGCCCTGAACAGGCCTGCACTATAATGGTGCGGCAATGTGGGCGGTCCCTGTACAGTCTGGCTCGATTCGTTTCAGACGATTCCTCATTGTTTTCATAGCGTGCTGTGTAAGCGGCTGTTTCTCGTTGCTTTTGGGCACTGTTTTCCGTCGAAACGGTATACACCCAATTTGTGTGCCTGTTGGTTCGTTTATTGCTTAAGGAGTCCCCATGGTGCCGGAGCACAAAAAAAGCAATCTCGAAAAGCGGGTTCTTGAGAACTTGAGCACGGCGATCCTGCTCTTTGATCGAGAGTTCAGGCTGCTCTACCTCAACTCCTCGGCGGAGATGCTTTTTGCCGTGAGCTCGCGCAAGGCGATCGGTCTGTCGGTAATGGAGATGATCCGTTGCCCTGGCAGCATTCTGGACAACAACCTGACCCAATCGCTGGAGAGTGGCCAACCCTTTACCGAGCGTGAACACGAGCTGACGCTGCCAGATGGCAGTGAGATCACAGTGGATTGCACGGTCATCCCATTGCGTCACGAGTATCGGGTCAATGAACTGCTTGTGGAGATCCAACAGGTTGATCGGCAGCTGAGGATTACCCGCGAAGAGCAGATCCTGTCACGCAACGAGGCGACTCGCGCTCTGGTACGCGGTCTGGCGCATGAAATAAAGAACCCGCTGGGCGGACTGCGCGGCGCCGCTCAGCTGCTGGAACGAGAATTAGATGACGAGGCGTTGACCGAATACACCCAGATTATCATCGAAGAGGCGGATCGGTTGCAGAACCTGGTCAACAATATGTTGGGCCCGAATCGGGTGCCGGAATTGAAGACGGTCAATATCCACCAGATTCTCGAGCGGGTCTGCAACCTGGTCAAGGTTGAGGCGGGTCCGAGCCTGACCATCAACAAGGACTATGACCCGAGTATTCCGCCGATCAATGGCGACATGGATCAGCTGATTCAATCATTCCTGAATATTCTACGCAACGCGGTGAACGCGGCGGGTTCGAAAGGTGTGATTGATATAAAGACCCGCATCATGCGCCAGTTCACCATCGGTAACATTCGCCACCGACTGGTGATCTCGGTGGAGATCGTGGACAACGGGCCGGGAATACCGAAAGAGCTGCAAGAACGGATCTTTTTTCCCATGGTAACCGGTGGCGCGGGCATGGGTCTGGGGCTGTCGATATCACAAACCCTGATTAACCGTCATCAGGGTCTGATCGAATTCAACAGCAAGCCGGGCCAAACCACATTTCGTGTTTTATTACCTCTGGAGCAAGTCGATGGATAGAGCATGCCGAGTCTGGGTGATCGATGACGATCGCTCGATTCGCTGGGTGTTAGAGAAGACCCTGCAAAAGGCCGAGATGGATGTGACCTGTTTTGAAAGTGCCGACCGGGTTCTCAGTTCGCTGCAGAAGGAACAGCCCGATGTTGTGGTCTCAGACATTCGCATGCCCGGTATGGACGGGCTGGAATTACTGGAGATTCTGCATGCCCGCTATCCGGGATTGCCGGTGATTATCATGACGGCGCACTCCGACCTGGAGAGTGCCGTCTCCGCCTATCATGGGGGTGCTTTCGAATATCTGCCCAAGCCTTTCGATGTGGATGACGCCGTACAGCAGATACGCCGTGCCTGCCGTCAGCAAGTATCCGCTGAGGAGAAGCCGGCGTTGATCGATCGGCAGGGAGCAAAGGAGATCATCGGTGAAGCGCCGGCCATGCAAGAGGTGTTTCGCGCCATTGGCCGGCTGGCCCGCTCTAACATTACCGTGTTGATCAATGGTGAGTCGGGTACCGGCAAGGAGCTGGTGGCACATGCACTGCACCGGCACAGTACCCGCGCCGAGGCGCCGTTCATTGCCCTCAACATGGCCGCGATTCCGCGCGACCTGATGGAGTCCGAATTGTTCGGTCACGAACGTGGCGCCTTCACGGGTGCCCAGAGCCGACGGGAGGGTCGTTTTGAACAGGCAGACGGCGGTACGTTGTTCCTGGATGAGATAGGTGACATGCCGGCTGAGTTGCAGACCCGTCTGCTACGTGTGCTGGCCGACGGTGAGTTCTACCGCGTCGGCGGCCATGAACCGGTTAAGGTCGATGTGCGCATCATCGCCGCTACGCACCAAAACCTGGAGAGCTTGGTCAGATCGGGCGCCTTCCGTGAAGATCTGTTTCATCGCCTCAACGTGATTCGGATCCATCTACCGGCCCTGCGCGAACGGCGTGAAGACATCCCGCTCCTGATGAAGCACTTTCTCGACAGCGCAGCGAAAGAGCTGTCGGTGGAGGCCAAGATGTTGCTGTCGGAGACCGAGGAGTTTCTCAGCCAGATGGAGTGGCCCGGCAACGTGCGCCAGCTGGAGAACACGGCCCGCTGGCTGACGGTGATGGCATCGGGCCAGGAGATCCACATCGATGACCTGCCCACCGAGCTGAAAGACATCGAGGCGCCCTCCGTGTTCTACGATGACTGGCGTCAGCTATTGCGTGCCTGGGCCAGGAAACGGCTGCAGGAGGGTTGCGAAGGACTGCTTAACGAAGCGGGTCCCGACTTCGAAACCGTGCTGATCGAGACCGCACTGGAACACACGGCCGGTCGCCGGCAGGACGCGGCACGGTTATTGGGCTGGGGACGCAATACCCTGACACGCAAAATCAAGGAGCTGAATCTCGACATTGATGGGTGAGCGGAGTTGTAGACTAGGGACTTTCGGAACAGGATTCACAAAGCCTCCGCGCTGCGGGTCCAGGCATGTACTGGCTGTCACCCTGCCGGTCTGCGTGATGCCCCACCCGTAGCCGTTGCGAAAAGCATGTAAACCATCGGGTAAAGGCAGTTGCCTGAGGTCACGCGAGGGGTATCATGATCGGCCATTCATGGTTACGTTTTCAGCAGGTACCGCATGGATTCCATCACACTCGATCTGCCCGGCAGCGAAATAGAATCGATTACGCTGCAGGACGGCAGGCTTATCATACGTTTCTCCCGCGCCTATTTGATCAAGACCCTGAGCGGTTCCGTCGAACGCACCCGCTGGTGGCAAGCCGGCGCTCTGATCTTCGACGAGGCCGAGGTGGAGGGCGATCTACCCGCCTGCCCCGGTGTCTGCGAAGGTGGCGATGTGGGAGAAAACGTCTACACCTACCGTGACATGATTCCGATTCCCCTCGAGAGCAAGGGACGCGCCCACTGCGCCCTGAAGCTGCAGGGGCAATCTGAACCGCTGCGTGCGCGGGCAAGCGGGGTAAAACTGGCGATGGATGACCGGCCTCACTACATCGAACATATCCGGTAGGTGTGAATATCCCGGGTCAACCCGAAGCGAGTCGATGCGCCGCGCGGGTGGTCTCCGGCAGCTTGAAGCGGGTGGTGGCTGCCAGCACCATCTCAATCGCTGTGGGCAGCGAGATGCGATGCCCGATGGAGACATAGATTGGCTTCACACCGCTACGGCTGCGCACCACCGCGCCAATCACCTCCTCTCGGTCGATCAGCGGCACCCAGCTGCCCTTCGCTTGCGCTAGCGTGGCATGGGTGCCGATCAACCGGCTCTTGGCGACGCCGATCGAGGGCGTGTCAGTCCATAATCCCAGGTGACAGGCCAGGCCGAAGCGTCTTGGATGGGCCAGGCCCTGTCCATCGCATAACAGCATGTCGGGTTTCTGTTCGAGTTGCTGTAAGGCCAGCAGAATCGTGGGTATCTCACGAAAAGAGAGCAGTCCGGGCACGTAGGGAAAGCGGGTCGGCAGTCTGGCAACGGCCTGTTCAATCGGTTGCAGCGAGGGGAAGGCGAGCACGGCTACGGCAGCCCGGGAGATCCGGCCGGCCTCTTCGAATCCTACATCGACCCCGGCGATGCGGGTCGGTGGTGTGAACGCATCCTGTCGGATTACCCTATCGCGAAAAGCCTTCTGCAGGGCGATCGCTTCGGCGGGGGTGAGGTCCCAGGGGTGGGTCAAGGTCTGCATGGCTGTCTGTTATCAGGTTGACGCTTAGGTGATTGTTACGCCGTTTGCGGTACATCCACAGATAATTTTATCAAGGGGTATGTCGGGTCATTAATGTGAATGATGTCCTTTGTTGTTGCAATCTTGCTTGATCTGTTTAAGCTTTTATGTGATCTGTCGCTATAGGAACGTACAGGCGCCCCACTCGGGGGTTGGCCGGCACTTGGGCGGAAACAGCGAGTGCCGGTAGCCGATTCAGTCATACAAGAGAAGTTGTAAGATATGTCAGTCGAGCTATTCAATAATGGCAGCCACATCTGTGTTGCCTTCAGGGATCTGGTCAATGGAGAAGCCGTCCAGGCCAATCAATTTCTCATCTACGATCACCAGCACGCTGCATTGATCGATCCGGGTGGTGAGCTTACCTACTCGCGGTTGTTCATGGCGATCAGCGACTATATGAATGTGAAGAAGCTCGATTACGTGGTGGCTTCACATCAGGATCCCGACATCGTCGCCTCAGTCAACAAATGGCTGGTGGGTACCGACTGCAAGGTGGTGGTCCCGGCGCTGTGGGAACGCTTTATCCCCCACTTCACCCGCCCGGGGCGTCTGGTCGACCGGGTGGTGGCGATTCCTGACGAGGGAACCAACCTGGCGCTGGGTAATATTCGCCTGATGGCGCTGCCGGCGCATTTTCTCCATGCTGAAGGCAATTTTCAGTTCTATGATCCGATCAGTCGTATTCTCTTCTCAGGTGACTTGGGAGCCAACCTGCCGCCGGGAGATTTGAACAAGCCGTGCAAGAGCATTTCCGAAGTGATGCCCTATATGGAAGGCTTCCATAAGCGTTACATGAACTCCAATAAAGTTTGCCGCCTATGGGCCAACATGGTGCGCCAGCTCGACATCGATATGATCGTACCGCAGCATGGGCGCGCCTTTGCCGGACGCAAAGCGGTAAGCGAGTTCATCAAATGGGTCGAGGGTTTGCAGTGTGGGATCGATCTGGTAACTCAGGAGAACTATAAGTTACCTTGAGCGGCTGGCGGTCAGTGATCGGTGGTGCGCTCGCCGATCCAGAATCCCAGGTTTTTCTCCAAGAATTCCTCTACCGGCATGTAGTGTGACCCGTCGCAGGAGAAGGTCAGCCCCAACATGCCGTTCATGATGTTGATCGAGGCGCTACGCAGGTAGATCGTCTCATCGGCAAAGCGTAGTGCCTTGAACTCTTCCAGTACCTCACGAATCTGTGCGATGGTGACTTTGGCACGCGCCGGGTAGGGATAGAGTGGATAGGCCAGCACAATATCCGGGTTAATGATCTCCTCCACCCCGTGGATGCGGTAGCTGTAAGGGTCTTCTATGACCCAGAAAGAGCAGCGGCCGCTGGAGTAATGTACCTTGCAATGGAATATGCCGTGTTCGGCCATCAGTGACAGGATGGTCTCATGCACCGAGTCGATGTTCTCATCGAGCCGGCTGGTTATGCGTTGCTGCATGAATAGCGTGCCACGCACCGCCGGGTCGCCCTTGAACTGCTGCCAATGGGGTGTGCCCTCGAGGCTGGTGAGGTTGCCGACCAGTTTATCGAGGGAGAAGTCAGCAGCAATGAAACCGAGCAGATCGCCGCCTTTCCTGACGGCCTGAAGTGCGGTTACACACTCGCGGTCACTGAACTGACTGTGATAAACCGACGACAGCATGATGCCCTTGAAAGGCAGGTTGTTCTTCAGATAGGGACGTTCGGAGAGATCCCGTCCCCGCCATGCTTGGTCAGCGAGGCCCTGCCGTACCAGGGATGATATCTCTCTCCCATCCAGATCCCAGGCATAGAGAAACTCGCAGCTGGGGATAGTGTCGATGTGATCGAGCAGCACCTGGTCGAGCCGGTCCGCCTGGTGCCAGGCATCTACACACTGTTCCGCCAGCCGTGAGAGGGGTTCGCCGATTTCTCCGGCCAGGGCGTCTTTCTTGTTCAGGATAATCTGCTGTAAAACTGTCATGGATACCTCGTGCGGGAGAGTATAACCCGTGACGATTGGTGCAACGAGATAGAATCGGCACCCGAGAGAAGCCATGAGAGTTTGGTGTACAATGCCCTACTCCTCTACCCCGACGCTAAGGAAAGAAGACGCTGTGACACGACTGAAAAACGACCGACTGTTGAGAGCGCTGCTGCGCGAACCTGTGGATGTAACCCCGGTGTGGATGATGCGACAGGCTGGGCGCTATCTGCCTGAATATCGCGCTACGCGTGCAAAGGCTGGTAGTTTCATGGCCCTATGCCGCAATCCTGAATTGGCCTGCGAGGTCACCATCCAGCCCCTCGATCGCTACCCACTGGATGCGGCGATCCTCTTCTCCGATATCCTCACGGTACCGGATGCCATGGGACTGGGCCTCTATTTCACCGAGGGCGAAGGCCCCCACTTCGAGAGACCGGTACAGGACGCCGCGGCGATCCAGGCCCTCGGCATGCCCGATATGGAAGACGACCTGGGGTATGTGATGGATGCGGTGCGCACCATTCGCCGGGAGCTCGATGGCCGGGTGCCCCTGATCGGCTTCAGCGGCAGCCCCTGGACCCTGGCGACCTACATGGTAGAGGGGGGCGGCAGCAAAAACTACTCCAAGGTCAAGGGCATGATGTTCGATCAACCGGAGCTGATGCACCAGCTGCTGGGCAAGGTCAGCGAAACCGTGACGGCCTACCTCAATGCCCAGATCGCCGCCGGCGCTCAGGCAGTGATGATATTCGACACCTGGGGTGGCGCCCTGACCCCCCAGCATTACCAGGCATTCTCTCTGGATTACATGCAGCAGATCGTCAACGGACTCACCCGCGAGGCGGACGGACGTAAGGTGCCGGTGATCCTCTTCACCAAGGGAGGCGGGCTGTGGCTGGAGCGTATGGCCGATAGCGGCTGTGATGCCCTGGGTATCGACTGGACCCTGAGTCTGGCCGATGCCAGAGCCCGGGTCGGCGACCGGGTGGCGCTACAGGGTAACCTGGATCCTTGCACCCTCTATGCCTCTCCGCAACGCATCCGTGAAGAGGTCGCGCAGGTTCTGGCCAGCTTTGGCCACGGCAGCGGGCATGTCTTCAACCTGGGACACGGTATCCATCCCGAGATCGACCCGGAACATGCCGGTGTCTTCGTGGAAGCGGTGCATGAGTTGAGTCGACCCTTTCATGAAGGGAGCTAGGGGCATATGCAAAGATCACCGTAAGGTGCCGGGTTCGGCAACTGATCCCGCCATTAGCTACTGTAAAGGCGCCAGCCAGGCAAAAGAGGAAACAAGCAACGGGAATAATCTTGTTATCGCTCAGCATGCCCGCTAAGCATAGTGTGATTGAGTAGATTAATATTTCTTTATGAGACGGACTACATCAGGAGCGTCTTAGTATGAAAATCACCCTCCTTGGCTTGGGGCTGATAGGACAGCCGATCGCGCTGCGGTTAGTCCATTGCGGGCACGATGTGGTGGCCTGGAATCGCTCGCCGAAACCGCTGCAGAGGGCTGCCGAGGCAGGCTTGACTACGCAGCCCGATCTCTCTCAGGCGATAGCCCAGGGCGAGATGATTATTCTGACCTTGAGTGATGCGCCGGCAATCGATGACGTGTTGTTCAGCCAAACGGCCGCGCCGTCGCTAGTGGATAAAACCGTGCTGCAGATGGGTACCATCACGCCCAACGAAAGCCGTGTACTTGCTCAAAGGGTGATGGCGGCCGGTGGCGAATACCTCGAAGCGCCGGTGCTAGGCAGTATCCCCGAGGCTCATTCGGGACAACTGATCGTTATGGCCGCAGGGGCGGAACCGGTCTATCAGCACTGCCTTTTAATGTTACGCTGTCTCGGAAAAGAGGTGGAGCTGGTCGGGCCAATAGGCCAGGCTGCCGCCATGAAGTTGGCGATGAACCAGTTGATTGCCTCTCTGACGGTGGGGTTCTCCCAGAGCCTAGGCCTGATCAGGGCAGAGGGCGTGGATGTGGAACAGTTTATGAAATTGCTGCGCGAGAGCGCTCTTTACGCCCCTACGTTTGATAAAAAGCTGCAGAAATTTATCGAACACGACTACAGTCACCCTAACTTTCCGCTCAAACATCTGACCAAGGATGTGGATCTGTTTCAACGGGTGGCGGCGGAGTCGGGTATCAATGCGGCGATTGCCGATGCCATGCTCGGGGTGTTGAAGAAGGGACAAGAGGCGGGCTATGGGGAGGACGACTACTCTGCGCTCTACGAAGCGATTAATCCGGGGTTTGATGCAGAGACCGATACCGGTTGTTGAGGTTAAGGAACGTTTGGATTCAGAGGTTCCTTAAGCGGGGCGCAAGGCCCCGCAGTGGACGCTTACCGATTAACCGCTTACCAGCACCGCAATGATTACACCTGCAATGATGATGGCAAGGGCACCCACAATGGCTTTTTCACTGCCGAGCATCGCAAACCTCCTTCAATCATTTTGTCGATAAACTCGTTTTGAAGACTTACGGATTTCAGGCAGGTGACCTAGTGGTCACTGCTGTAATTATGACAAGAAGTCGATGCAGTCGTTTTCAAATTTCCCTGCAGAAATAGTAGGGGATATGGTATGCCCTCGAATCGGCGCACTTTAGCGGCAAACTGTTCGGCCCGGAGATATTGAGAGGTTCCATAGTGTTATCAGGCCCTAAGTGACCCCCTATCTTTTCTGCACTGGAGCAACCAACACAGACACTATGCGAATAGCCGGAGCTTAAGCATGAAACTGAGTGATCCCTTCGGTCGTTTGGAGTCACGACATCAACGCGGCTACGAAACCATGCGCACGTCTCTGCGCCAAGCCGGGATAGAGACCCCGGAGGCGGCCTTGGAGATTGAGCGACAGGCCTGGCAGCGTGCCGCAATCATCGTGTCAGCGGGACTTGCTATCTTGCTGTTGGTGGCGGCGCTGTTACCAAAGTTGATGCCATTGGCTTTGGGCCTCGGGCTTTTTCTGGTGGTTTGGGTAGTGACCTCGACGCTCAACGGCAAACGCTATATCAAGCGTTACATAGATGAGGAACTGGGACGGTTGAAAGCAGAAAAGACTGAGTGAACGGGGATGTTTGTCAGGGGGCGGGAGAGGTCCCCCGCCCCGATGAATCAGCCAATCAACACAACAGAAACAACGATACCGATGATCAAGATGGCGATAGCGCCGATTAGTGCATTATCACTTCCCAGCATGATGATGTCCTCCGAATGACTAAACGTTGACAAGGAGTACTCAAATGCCAAACAACGGGGGATGGCATAGATCAGTCTATTAACTGTGCTGAAAAATGTAATGAATCCTTAATGTTGTTTAACTGATGTCGGTCAATAAATCCATAACTAAACAGTGGTTATCTGTGATCATCCCGCTATATGGTCCTTTGATCCCAATATAGCGCTAGAATACCGTCGTAATAATTGCCATTAATGGCCCGTTTCATGATAAAAAAGGGCCCAAACCAAACAGGGGACAGAAGATCCCCGTCAGGGGTCAAACATGCGACTGCTATATAGCGAACTGCCCGGCCGGCACGAACGCCACCTGCTGAGAAAACGGGACAATCCATTTTTTCCCGAGGCGCAGCGAAGCATCAGCCAAAGCGAACTGACCGAGGCCCAGCGCCTTGATCACGAAGAGTTGGAGGCCTACATACACGCGCTGCGAAAACTGGTGGGCGAGGCGGTGGCGCTCGGTCCCCACGAGCAAAGCGATGTCATTCTGGAACTCAAGGAGCGTCTCGATCAGGCCTACGAAACCGCCTGCCGGTTGGCTGACGATCAGAGCCCCAACAAGGAGGCGATTCGCAAACTGGTGGCTGTGATTATGCGGGCGGTGTGGAAAGGAGCGGGCAACGACACCCTGGCACATCAGGAGCTGGAACAGGAAGAGGCTGCGCGTGCGACCCATTACGATTTGCTTGAAAAGCCGCTGGTGGCGGATCTGTTGGATCCGGATTCATTGATTGGAGAAAACGAGCTGCTGCCGGTGTTGCTTACATGCGATGAGTCGGCCTTCGAAGCGGCGCTCACTCTGTTCGATCCAAGCCAGCTGGCGCTCCTGTCTGATCAGGGTGAGGCCTTGTTGCAGTCGCAACAAGCAGGGGAAGGCGAGGAAACTGCCCGGCAAAGGCTTGAGGCGCTGAAGAGCTTGGCGTTGGCCACGACTACCGCCTGAACTGCATCCGCATGCCCAAAGGTAGGATAGAGCGGATCTACCTCACATAAACTGAGTTCTATTCCTTGTGGTTGGCAGGATTGCAGCCAGAATGTTCCCGATGTCAATCCCTTTCGCAAGATCATCCCAATTTGGTGACACAAGGCCTGCTGGGCTCATAACGAGCGCATGGACCTATCCCTATAATTAATTCTTATAATCACTGCCGGATCTTTAGGTCAATTTTATGGCCTATGTCACTGGCACGTTCAAGGATGCAGGATTGTCGCTAATCAACCCGCTTCATGTTGAAAGCAGGGGCAAACCATTTAAACGCCTTACGGTAGATCCATTGCCATCACTGAATTCAATCTCCACAACATCCACCATTGCTGTGATTGAGGGTGAGGTGCAAGAGCAATTGATATATTGCATCTGAAAGGGTGGCTTGGTGGTCGGTTGCTGCGAGAACAGTTTAAAGATCAACCGGCCACCATCTGTTCAAAGGCTCTTAAGACCATCCGGACAGGTTGGGTATCACGGTGTCGTGGGCAGGTGTTTTCGCACACTCTCCGCACACTCACCGGTGGCGGCGAATGGATCGATCGGTTCGCCTTGAGGAGAAATACAGCTGATGGTAATGAGACGGTCGTCACGGATGCCGACGATGCGTGTCACGCGCATCGGGTTGCCGCTATAGCCGAGTTCCACAATGGCCAGAGTGTGATCGCCGTTCTGCTCGTAGTGGCCGCTGGTGATGGCGTGGCTGCTGCGCTCGGGGGATGGAATCCTGTTCCGCTCATAGGCCGCGATAAGTCGCTGTTCGGCGGCCTGTCGGGTTGCCTCGATCAACTGTTGCAGATATCCGTGGTCGAAGGAGGCGTCGGTGAGACCTTCGGCCGCAGCCTCGCTGACCTTGACGTTGGCATTGTCCGGTGCAAGGCCGCAGCCGAATAGTGTAAGCAGCAGCGGTATTGCAATCGCTCGAGCGCATGTTGGCATGGCAGGCCCTTTAAGAAAGGTAAAGCAAAAACGCCATTCTAACCCCATCGGAGATCGAGTGCAGGAAAGCCCGATCGTGGTGCCTCTGCTTCAGCCGGTGTTGCGCAGTCCGGCCGAGATGGCGTTAATGGAACGCAACAGGGGGGTCAGCCACAACTCACGTGCCTCCTCGCTCAGTTTGGGATCGCGATAGCGCCGCAGCAGACCAAGCTGGATGTAATTGAGCGGATCAAGGTAGGCATCCCGGCGGCTGAGAGACTGCTTCAGCACCGGTGTATCGTCCAGCAGGTCGTCGAGTTCGGCGATATCCAGTATCTGCTTGCGGGTGCGCTGGTGCTCGGCGCGGATCGCCTTAAAAACGGCCTGGCGTGTGTTGGGCTCATGGCAGAGCCGGGCATACTGCTCGGCGATCGCCATGTCCGACTTGAACAGGGCCATTTGTGTGTTGCTCAGCAGGGCGCGAAAGAAGGGCCATTCGCGATACATCTTACGTAGCTGCTTGAGCCGCCCGGTTCCCTGTTTGCGCCAACTCTCCAAGGCGGTACCGACACCGTACCAACCGGGCAGGGTCTGGCGTGCCTGGGCCCAACCGAAGACCCAGGCGATGGCGCGCACCGAGGACTTGGAGCGATTGCCTTTGCTGCGGTGGGAGGGCCGAGAGCCGATGTTCATCTGGCCGATCTCACTGACCGGAGTTGATTCGTAAAAGTAGTCGAGAAATCCCGGTGTCTCCTCGGTCAGGCGGCGAAAATGGGCTTCGCTCAGCTGCGCCATCGCCTGCATCGCGGTGACAAAGGTCTCTTGGTCCGCCTGGATGTCGCGTACAACCCCCAGGCTCGCTTTGAACAGGCCGGTGATACCCATGGTCAGTTCGTAGATGGCGGTCTCACGGTTGCTGTATTTATTCGATAGCACCTCTCCCTGTTCGGTGAGCTTGATCTCCCCTTTTACCGTGTTGGCCGGTTGCGCCAGAATCGACTCGTGGGTGGGCCCACCGCCACGTCCGACAGTGCCGCCCCGGCCATGGAACAGACGGCAGCGGATGTCATGAGCCCCGGCCAGGGCGATGATGCGTTTTTGGGTTTGATAGAGGTGCCAGGCGGAGGCCATGATGCCGCCGTCCTTGGCCGAATCGGAGTAGCCTAACATGACCTCCTGGTGGTTGTCGGAGGCCCCCAGCAGGGATTTGTAGCAGGGGTTGGAGAAGAGTGCATCGAGGATCGATTCACTGCGCTTAAGGTCGTCGATGGTCTCGAACAGAGGCGAGATCTCAAGCTGGCAGAACCACCCCGCTTCGCCCTGTCCAAGTAGCCCGCTCAGACTGCCGAGGAAAGCCACCTCCATGATGTTGCTGGCCTGGTGGGTCATGGAGATCACATACTGGCCGATGGCATGGGGGCTTATCTCCCGCTTGGCCTCGGCGATGACATCGAACACCGCCAGTACCTGGCGTGTCTCCTCGGAAAGCGTTTCTTGCTGTAGCGGTTGCGTCAGACCCTGGGTGATGAGCCGGTCGAGCAGCTGCAGTTGCTCCAAGTCGTTGAGTGAGGCGTAGTCCCCGGTTTCATCTGTCTGGCGCAGGATCTCGGCCACCGCTGCCGTATGTACAGCCGACTCCTGGCGTACATCGAGCCGCGTCAGGTAGAAACCGAATGTCTCGGCCAGGTGGATCAGATCGAGCAGACCCCCGTTGGCCGCTGCCTCGTCTCCATGGCTGCGCAGCGAGGAGGAGATCAATTTCAGATCACGCAGGAAGCCCCGTTCACTGTCGTAGGCGCCTTGTGTGTCAACCGCTTGTCTGCCTGCGATAACGGCTTCGGCAATGGCCAGATTGAGCTTCAGCCGATGGCGCATGATATAGAGCTTGCGCCGGTAGGGTTCATCCTCGAAACGGCGTGGATTGTCGCAGAAGAGCGACTCACAGAGCTTGTTATCGGTTTCCAGGCTGTCGCGGAAGGCCCAATTGGGATTGCAGAAACGGTAGGAAAAAGTGAGTTCGGAGATGAGCGCGTCGACCCGCCCGATATACTCGCTCAGAATGGTCTGTTGGGACATGCGCAGGGCCAGGCGGGTGACATCGGGCGTGACGAAAGGGTTACCGTCACGGTCGCCGCCGATCCAGGAGCCGAAATGGAGCAAGGCAGGCAGCTGCACCCCATGATAGTCCGGATGGTTTCCATAGATGCGCCGGACGCCCGCATCGAGGCGGCGAAACACCTGGGGTACGGCATCGAACAGACTGCGTTTGAAATAGTGCAGACCGAGTCGGATCTCGTTGCGCACTTCAGGTCGTACTGCCCTCACCTCTTCGGTCTTCCACAAGGTCTGGATCTGGGTCTTCAGCTCGCGCACCGTGTTTTCGTGTTGGTTAAGGCTGCGTTTGGGAGCGTCGAGCATCCCGCTGGTGACGAAGATACGCCGCAGCAGATTCATGATCACCAGCCGTTTCGACTCCGTGGGGTGGGCGGTGAAAACCGGGATATAGGCGGCATCGTCGAGGATGTCCTGCAGCTGCTGGGGATCGATATCGCGCTGACGGAAACCGCGTAGGGTGTGATCGAAGGAGCCCTCCCACAATTCGCCCCCTTTGCCTGCGATGCGGCGTCGCTGGCGGTGCAGGTAGGCCTCCTCGGCGATGTTTACCAGCATGAAGTAGACGCTGAAGGCGCGTATCACATCGGCCAGGGTCTCGGGCTGCAGCGATTCGATCAGTCGCTCGAGTCGTGCACTCAGTTCCGGGTCCGGCTGGTCGGCCAACTTGAGATAACCCCGGCGCAGGCGCTCGACGATGGTAAAGCTCTTCTCCCCCACCTGTTCGCGCAACACTTCGCCGAGCAGGGTGCCGAACAGTCGTACCCGGGCGCGTAGCTCTTTATCGTGCTTGACACAGGCCTTGGTGAAGCTGTCTGTCATGAGGCGTCTCTAATTTGTGAGGGGAGGTGTGTTCAGATACTGCTACAGAATCTGCGGCAGGAGGAACACGCAGTCAAGAGCACGGAAGCCCAAGGAGGCATTGAAAAAGGGTGGAAAATGGGGTTTTCAGCTGTCGGAGTCGTGGCGCTGGGGGATTAGCGGCTTGGGTCTATCGATGCCATAGCCTTGGGCATAGTCAACACCAACCGCCGTCAGCCAGTCGATCAGTTCCTTGTCTTCGACGAACTCGGCAATGGTCTCAATGCCCATTTCGGTGGAGATGCGGCAGATCGATTCAACCATGGCGGCATCCACCGGATCGTTGAGCAGATCGTGTACGAAGCTGCCATCAATCTTCAGGCAATCGACCGGCATGGTCTTGAGATAGTTGAAGGACGAGAGGCCGCTGCCGAAGTCATCCAGGGCGAAGGTCACATTGCGCTGTTTCAGCCGTTCCATGTAGTTGAGAGCCTGCTGTAGATTGCCGATAGCGGCTGTCTCGGTAATCTCCAGGCTGACTCTGGCGCCCAGATTCGGATGCTGTTTCAGCCGCTCCTCGAGGAGTTCCAGGATGTGGCGGTTGGCCAGCGAGCCGCCTGAGAGGTTGATGAAGAGGTGGACATCACGGTGCTCAGGTTGCAGTAGCCAGTGAAAGGCCTTCTGAATGACCCACTCATCGACCCGATGCATGATGTCATAGCGCTCAGCGGCCGGGATGAACTGACCGGGCATCACGAGCTTGTTGTTATCGTCGACCAGCCTCACCAGCACTTCGCGGAAATCCCGGCTGGCCGGGTTGCGGGAGAGGGGCCGCAGGCTTTGCGAGTAGAGCACCAGACGATCCTCGTTAAGGGCCTTCTTGATGCGAACCACCCACTTCATTTCACTGCGGCGTTCGAGCAATAGCCGGTCATCGGGTTGATAGACATGTACCCGGTTGCGACCCTGATCCTTGGCGCTGTAACACGCCAGGTCGGCCAAGCTGAGGGCATTGGGATCTGGCAGGTCCCGATCAATGCGCACGATGCCGAAGCTGGCACCGATCTGAAAGTGGTGATCGTCCCATGCGAAGGGGAATTCGGCGAGCTGCTCGCGCAGTTGCTCCGCCACCTTGATGGCGTGGTCGAGGTCGCAGCCGATCATCAGCAGGGCGAACTCGTCGCCCCCCAGACGGGCCAGGATGTCGGCTTCCCGGGTATGTTGCTGCAACAGCGTCGCCACCTGTTTGAGCAGCTCGTCACCCGCCACATGACCGACGGTGTCGTTGACCACCTTGAACTGATCCAGGTCGATATAGATCAGTACATGTTCTCCCTCGCCCTGCTGTGCATCTACGATCAGCTCTTTCAGCCGATGGTCGAACGTCGCCCGGCTCCAGAGCCCGGTCAGGCTGTCGTGCTGCGCCTGATATTCGATTTTGCGCTGCATGGTGCGCTCCACTGAGACGTCATGGAATACCAGCACCACACCGTTGATACCACCCGATTCACCGCGGATGGGGGCGGCGGAGTCGGAGATCGCTATCTCCCTGCCCTCCCGGTTGAGTAACAGGGTGTGGTTGCCCAGACCGATGACATGGCCCTCGCGCAGGCAACGCTCTACCAGGCTTTCGATCGGCTCGTGGGTGATCTCGTCGATGACAGGAAAGACCTCCTCCAGTTTGTGGCCGGTGGCCTCCTCATTGCGCCATGCGGTCAGGCTCTCGGCGATAGGGTTGAGGAAGGTGATCTGGCCGTTGGCGTCGGTGGTGATAACCCCGTCACCGATGGAGCGCAGGGTGACCAGGGCGCGTTCGCGCTCTTCGTAAAGGGAGTCTTCCAGACGCTTTTGCTCGGTGACATCCACATGGGTGCCGACCATGCGTATCAGTCTTCCCCCGGCGTCTCTCCGAGCGCGACCACGGGCCAGAATCCAACGCCAGCTACCATCCTTGTGGCGCAGCCGGTGGAGGATTTCAAAAGGTTTTGATTGATCGTCCAAATGGGCCTTGGTAGTGGCAAGTGCGCCAGGCAGATCGTCGGGGTGTACCCGCTCTTTCCAGGCGGCGTAGACGTTGGCGATCTCATCGTCCCGGTAACCGAGCATCTCCTTCCAGCGGGGTGAATAGTAGACCTCGTCAGTGTTCAGATCCCAGTCCCACAAGCCGTCATTGCTGCCCTCGAGCGCATGGCGCAAGCGTTCTTCGTCGGCCCGGATGCGAGCGTTCATCGACTCGACTTCCTGCTCCCTTTCGACCAGGGTGTTGAGCATGCGGTTCATGTCGAGGGCCAGCTGACCCAATTCATCCGATCTCTCTATCTGGCAGTGCTCGTCGCGCGCTCCCGACTCGATATGCATGGCAAAGCTGGCCAGGCGGCGGATGTCACGGGTCAGTCCGCGGCTCATAAGCCAGGCGAAGATGACTCCAACCGCTATGGCGATGCCGGTGTAGAGCAGTCCTTCACGGGTCACCACCTCGAGATTGGTGGTGATGCCTTGGCGGCTGATGCCTACCCGGGCCCAGCCGATGTGGCGTTGGCTGAGCATGATCGGGTGCGCCACATCGATCAGGTGGTTGTCGTCGATCAGTACATAGTGGTCAGGCGCTGCCTGCAGGAGTTGCAGGCTGGTGGGATCGCTCACATAGCGGCCCACTTGGCTGTGATCGCTGTAGCCCAACACCTGACCGCGTAGATCAATGAAGAGGGCATAGCGCAGACCGGGATAACCGGATTGGGAGTGGATGACCTCTTCGATGCCGATGTAGTCTTTCGCCAGCACCCAGGAGGTGCCGTTGACCGCCAATGTCTCGGCCAGTGAGATGGCCTGTTTGCGGGACTCCTCGACCAGAAAGTCGCGCTGTCGTGTGACCAGATCGAAAACGAAGATGGTCATCAACACCGCATGTACCAGGGCGATGCCCAGCATCAGCTGGCGCCTGATCGATGCAGTCCAGAAATGGCGCAGGGTCTTCAACATGACGCTGTTATCCTGCACCGGTCAGCGGCCTCACCTGGCGGGAGAACTCCTCCATGAAGTCACGTACTACCTGGTAGGACTCATCGTTTGCGCTCTCGAAGCGGGAGAGCTCCATTGGTGCGAGAATCTGCCGGCCCTGTTCATGGGTGTGGAGATTGACCAGCAGATCGTGCACCCGTTGCACGGTTTCAGCCGGAACCTCAGGGGAGACCACCAGGCCGTTGTTGATGAGGGGCTCGGTCTGCCAGATGACCTGCAACTCCCTCTCCAGTTCCGGCCGCTGCTTGGCCAGAGCCCGCCAGGGCGGCGGCCAGGTGGCGGCTGCCGAGGTCTGCTTCAGATAGACGTTCATCACCGAGGACTCCTGCGACCCCACATAGCGGTTGTCCAACTCGCTCATGACGCTGACGCCATGGGTCTGCAGGTAGAACTGGGGCATCATGGTGGCGGCCAGAGCGGTGGGCGCCGGATAGCTGACCCGCTTGCCTTTTAGGTCGGTGACCTGGTGGATGCCGCTATCCCGTCTTACCAGGAAGATGCCACGAAAGTTGTCGTTGTCCCCCATCTTGGCGAAGACCCGGTAGCCCTTGTCGACCGCATTGATGGTCTGATACGGATTGGGTAGGGCGAAATCAAACTTGCCGGCATAGAGCTTTTCGTCATAAGCGGCATAGTTGCGCGAGGCCTCCAGCTTGAAGCGAGCGCTCGGTATCTGCTCGCTGAGATAATCCATCAGTGGCCCGAAAACCTCGTAGAGGTGCTGGGGATTGTGCAAGGGATGTACGCCGAAGTGATAGACCGTTTCCGTCACCGGCGGGGTTTTGGAGAAGCTGGGCTGATAGGGCGGCGGTGCGGGATTGTGACAAGCAGCCAGCAGCAGTCCGAGTACGAGGCTCATACATAGGCGTTGTACTTTTGACTGGCTCGGCATGTTGATCGGCCGCCCTTTAACTACTGCCCGGTTCTTACCTTAGCGGCCTAAGGTCTAAATAAGTTAGGAGTTTCTGCCCCAGGGGGAGAGATGAGGATAGACAGAACCCCTTGCTGTTCCACTCTGCCACTCTCGCTCAGGATGAGAGTTGGATTGAGGGTAATTGAAAAGCCAGCGGTTTGATTTTTTACTCAACCCTTCATCCTCTCCTGCTCCCTGGGTCAGAAGGGACGCCCGAAGTCTGTTATGTGAATCTTCTTGGGTGAAGCGGTAACAAACATCCCGGACGAATTATCGGGGCCGGCAGTGACGTAACCCCCCTACTTACCTCAAGGCAGAGTCTGCTTACACCGGGCAGGCCGGATCAGATCAGCCGTCGAATAACTGCCTGGGATTGGATCAGGGGCTATACCAGCACCAGTTCGATGCCATCCGCGAGCACCTGGTCGGTGAAACGCTGCTGCCACTGTTCGCCCTGCAGATGGCGTATCGCCTCCACCACAAGGTACGCCGGCTTGAGACCTGTGTCGTCGGTATAGCGGCTCAGGCCCTGCTGACAGGCGGGACAGGCGGTGAGCAGTTTGATCTCGGGTCGTTTTCCTCCATGGCCTTCGGTGAGGTCGGCGATGCCCAGGTTCAGCTCCTCCTGCTTGCGGAAACGCAGCTGGTTGGCGATATCGGGACGGCTGGTGCCGAGGGTGCCCGCTTCGCCACAGCAACGGTCGCTCAGCAGGACATTCTTGCCGGTGAGCTGCTTGGCCACCTGCAACGGGTTGTACTGCTTCATCGGACTGTGGCAGGGGTCGTGATAGAGGTACTCGGTGGCCTGAGTGCCGTCCAGCGCCACTCCTTTCTCCAGCATGTACTCATGGATGTCGAGTAGGCGGCAGCCTGGGAAGATTTTGCTGAACTCGTACTGCAGCAGCTGATCCATGCAGGTGCCGCAGGAGACCAGCACCGTCTTGATGTCCATGTAGTTGAGGGTGTTGGCGATGCGGTGGAACAGCACCCGGTTCTCGGTGGTGATGCGGCGTCCGCGAGCATGCAGGCCGGCGGCTGTCTGCGGGTATCCGCAACAGAGATAGCCTGGGGGCAGCACCGTCTCCGCACCCAGTTCGCCGAGCATGGACAGGGTGGCCAGGCCGATCTCACTGAAAAGCCTTTCCGAGCCGCAGCCGGGGAAGTAGAAGACCGCGTCGCTCTCCTCGTTGACCTTGCGCGGGTTGCGCAGGATCGGCACCGATTTGGTGTCTTGCAGGTTGAGGGTGTCTCGCAGTGTCTTGGCCGGTGGCGCCACCCGGATCGGTTTCTGCACCATCTCCATCATCAGGGTCTGGGGCTTGGGGCTGCCGGTGGTCGCCTTGGGCGGTTGTGCCTGGGGTTTCAACAGTCCCGCCTTGCCGGCCAGAGCGTAGCCCAGGTTGAGGCCCTTAAAGCCCCATTCGGCCATCCCCTTGCGCATCCAGCGGATGGCGCTCGGATGGGTGATGTTGAGAAAGGTCATGGCGGCGCTGGTACCCAGGCTGCGCCGTTTCTTACCCCGGTCGACCAGGATTTTGCGCATCAGCGCGGTGACGTCGCCGAAGTCGATGTTGACCGGGCAGGGGTTCTCGCACTTGTGGCAGACGGTACAGTGGTCGGCCACATCGTTCATCTCGGCGAAGTGGGCCAGGGAGACGCCGCGCCGGGTCTGCTCCTCGTAGAGAAAGGCCTCGATGATGAGTCCGGTGGCGAGGATCTTGTTGCGCGGCGAGTAGAGTAAATTGGCCCGCGGCACGTGGGTCATGCAGACCGGCTTGCACTTGCCGCAGCGCAGGCAGTGCTTGATCTCGTCGTTGAGGGTGCCGAGTTCGCTCTCCTCCAGGATGATGGCCTCCTGCTCCAGCAGGCGCAGCGAGGGAGTGTAGGCCATCTCCAGGTCGGCGCCGACGATCAGCTTGCCCCGATTGAACCAGCCCTGGGGGTCGATGCGCGCTTTGTACTCGGCGAAGGCGCTGAGTTTGTCCGCCTCCATGTATTGCAGCTTGGTCAGGCCGATGCCGTGTTCGCCAGAGATGGCGCCATCGAGTCGGCTGGCCAGGGCCATGATGCGGTCGACGATGCGGTCGGCTTGGCCCAGCATGGCGTAGTTGTCGGAGTGGACCGGAATGTTGGTGTGTACATTGCCGTCGCCGGCGTGCATGTGCAGGGCCACGAAGAGGCGTGCATCGCGCCGGCGGGCGTGGATCTCGCGCATGGCGTGACGCAGACTGCGTACCTCCTGGCCGGGGAAGATCTCGTCCAGGCGCGAGGCGACCTCGCGGCGGTAGGAGACCAGTAGGTCGCGGCGCAGCAGCAGATCGAGCAGACGGTCGTCGGGTCGGATCAGAGCTTGTACATCCTCGCTGAGCAGATTGCGATGTGCCGCCGCGGGAGCCTCGATTTGGTCCAGCAAGGTCTGCCAGCGATGCCGGGCCCGGGAGACCGCTTCGCGGGCCAGTTCCAGCTTGGCCTGCAGGATGGAGCGGTTCTCGTCACTGGCCTCGAAGTCATCATCGGGCTTGCGCAGGGAGTGGTCGCCGGCCAGATAGGCCAGTACCTCGTCGGCGATCTGAATCTTGTTGCCGATCGACTCCTCGATGTTGATGCGCTCGATGCCGCGGCTGTATTCGGCCAGTCTGTCCAGAGGGATGACCACGTCCTCGTTGATCTTGAAGGCGTTGGTGTGGGTCGAGATGGCGGCGGTGCGGGCACGGTCGAGCCAGAAGTTATGTCGTGCCTCGGGGCTGCTGGCGATGAAGGCCTCGCCCTCGCGGGCCTGGGTCATCCGCACCACCTCGGCGGCGGCGGCATCGACCTGGTCAGCATCGTCGCTGGCGATGTCGGCCAGCAGCACCATTTTCGGTCGCTCCTGACGGGGTGCCTTGGTGGAGTACTTGACGGCCTTGAGATAGCGTTCGTCCAGGTGCTCCAATCCTGCCAGCAGAACCTGGTCGTGTTGATCGAGAAAATCCTTCAGTTCAACGATGGCGGGTACCGCCTTGCCGATGTCGCTGCCGAAGAACTCCAGACAGAGGGTGCGCACCTGGCTGGGCATGCGGTGGAGAATGAAGCGGGCCGAGGTGATTAGGCCGTCGCACCCCTCTTTCTGTACCCCGGGCAGACCGCAGAGGAATTTGTCGGTGACATCCTTGCCCAGGCCCGCTTTGCGCAAGGCGCTACCGGGCATGCTGAGGGTCTCCGCCCTGCCGATCGCTGTCTTGCCGTCGCTCTCGTAGCGGGTGACGCGGAAGCTTACCTCCGCCTGGTCATGTATCTTGCCCAGGTTGTGATTCAGCCGCTCTACCTCCAGCCACTCCCCCTGGGGCGTGACCATGCGCCAGCTGGCCAGGTTGTCCAGCGTGGTGCCCCAGAGCACCGCCTTCTTGCCGCCGGCGTTCATGGCGATGTTGCCGCCGATGGTGGAAGCGTCCTGGGAGGTCGGATCGACAGCGAAGGCGAAGCCCGCCCCTTCGGCCCGCTCGGAGACCCGGCGGGTGACCACCCCGGCGCCGGTGTGCACTGTGGGCACCTTGCCCGTTACGCCCGGCAGTTCCAACTCCTCCACCGGGCCGACTCGGTCGAGCTTCTCGGTGTTGATTACCGCCGTGTGGGGATCGAGGGGAACCGCGCTGCCGGTGTAGCCGGTGCCGCCGCCGCGGGGGATCAGGGTCAGGCCCGATTCGATGCAGGCTTTGACGATGGGGGCGATCTCCGCCTCGCTGTCGGGGGTGATCACGACAAAGGGGATCTCTACACGCCAGTCAGTGGCGTCGGTGGCGTGGGAGACACGGGCGATGCCGCTGAAGTCCACATTGTCGGGGCGAGTCAGGCCGATCAGGTTGCGGCGGGTGTGGCGGCGCAGCTCCAGCAGATCGACGAAACGACGGCCAAAGGCCGCCACCGCATCCCGTGCCGATGCCAGCAGTTGCAGTGCCTGCTGGTTGCCGTTGGCGCGCAGCTCGAACTGGTCGAGGCGGTGCTTGAGGGCATTGATCAGGGCGTCGCGGCGCTCCTCGTTGTTGAGCAGGTCGTCCTGCAGATAGGGATTGCGCGTGATGACCCACATGTCGCCCAGTACTTCGAACAGCATGCGCGCGGAGCGGCCGGTGCGACGCGTCCCGCGTAGCTCCTCTATCAAATCCCACATCTCCCGGCCCAGGAACCGGATGACGATCTCCCGGTCAGAAAAGGAGGTGTAGTTGTAGGGGATCTCGCGGATACGATGAGTGGAATCTTTGTTCATGCAAGGTGTTGATCGTGAGAGGGCCTGTGGCCGGAAAGAACAGGCGGGTAATTGTAGCTCAACTGCTGTCACGGCTTAATGGCAAAAAAGAAATTTGTTGAGTGGATTTCGGTGTTACTAACTAGGGGAGAAAAGCGTGCCTGATATAAGAGAGTTAATTAAGGGTCTGGTTTGTATCGCACTGGTATGCGGTCTCGGGACTCACATCGCTTTCGCCGGTGAGTTGGAGCGCGCCCTGGACTATCGCCAGGGCGTTATGAACGTCTTCAGTTGGAACATGAAAGCGATGGGCGCCATGATGAAGGGCAAAAAACCCTATGACGCCGAAGCCTTTGCCCGTTACGCGGATGACCTGGCCAAGGCTGCCTCGCTTGATCTACTGGCGGGCTTTCCGGAGGATTCCGACCAGGGTGAGACCGATGCCCTGCCGGACATCTGGCTCGATTTCGAGGGCTTCACACAGAAACTGGAAGCGCTGCGCACAGCGAGTCGTTCACTCAGCAAAGTGGCCGCGAGTGGTGACAAGGCCGCGATGGGCGATGCCCTCGGCAAGACCGGCAAGAGCTGCAAGGGATGCCACGACAGCTTCAAGAACTGAGGCGGGACTCCCTCTGTTCAGGGGAGGTCGGGATCGGTCTCCTCCTCCCCAAGAATCTGCTCGATATTGCAAGCAATCTCATAGCCTCCGTCAGTCCCAGGTACACTGCGTAACACGCTGGCGGTAGCGGAAAGCGGGGGGGTGATGGCGTTCGTCGGCACGATATGCACCAGCAGCTGTGTACCCGGGCTGATGTCCGCGGGAGCCAGGATCAGCAGGCCGGATGCACTGAGATTCTTGACGATGGCATCAGTCACATCATCCGCACCCTGAATACGGAACTGGGCCGGGCAGTCGATGCCCATGCGGTGGAAATCACGCTTCTCGGCGTACTGTTTCATTCGTGGTCTCCTATGGCTGCGCAATGACGAGTATCCGCAGGGGCATTCAAGTTCAAGTAAGTAATTTAGCAGGAAGCGAATAGTCGCACAGCGAGAAAAAGACTCGAAACAGGCGTTTTTTTCCCGGGTTTCCCACTTTGGGATATGCTTAATCCAGAAACTGCATAATGTGGCTTCCGGATCCGATGACAATATATTGAGGACAGACGTATGCGCAGATTCCACAGCTGTATCTTTCTCGTCTGCGTCATGCTGTCACAAGCCGCCGTTGGCGAGGAGGTATATCGCTCCGTGGATGCTGAGGGTAACGTCACCTACACGGATACCCCACCCACCGGCAATCGCCCGGTGGAACGGGTGGAGTTGCCTCCCGGACCGTCAGCGGAGTCTCTGCGGCAGACGGAACAGCGCAACCTGGAGATTCGACAAGCGGCCGACAAGGCGCAACGGCTGCGTCTGCAGCAACAGGAGAGAAAAGCGGAGCAGATCAAAAAGGCTGAACAGCAGCTGGCGGAAGCGGAGGCCAAATTAGCCGAAGCGAAGGTGGTAAAGGATGAGGACCGCCAGAAACTTGTCGAAGGCAAACGGCGCATTCGTGCCGACTATTTTGAACGGGTCAAGCAGGCCGAGGCGGCAGTCGAAGCGGCACGTAACGCCTTGAAGGCAGCGCGTGGACATTAGGACCTGTTGGATTCGTGTTAACGGGCCCTAACACTATGCGGAGCTATCTGGTCGGCGGTGCTGTCCGCGACAGGTTGTTGGGACGGCCTGTGAAAGAGCGGGACTATGTGGTGGTCGGCGCCACACCGGCGCAGATGCTGGCGCGGGGATACCGGCAGGTCGGGCGTGATTTTCCGGTGTTCCTGCATCCCGAAACCCAGGAAGAGTACGCCTTGGCCCGCACACGGCGGAATGGCGACGCCTCGGGGCTCCCACATGCCGATCCCGCGGTGACCCTGGAGCAGGATCTGGCACGGCGGGATCTGACCATCAATGCCATCGCAGAGACCCCGGAAGGGGAGCTGATAGACCCCTTCGGCGGCGAAGCGGATCTGCGTCAGCGGGTGCTGCGCCATGTTTCACCTGCCTTTGCTGATGACCCCATGAGGGTGCTTCGAGTAGCCCGTTTCATGGCCCGCTATGCTGAGTTGGGTTTCACCATTGCCAAGGAGACCCAGGCCCTGATGGGTGAGCTCACCGATAGTGGTCGTCTCGACCACCTGGTGCCGGAGCGGCTCTGGCAGGAACTCAGCGGCGCTCTGGGCGAAGCCGATCCCCGGCCCTTCTTCGATAGTCTGCGCCGTTGCGGCGCCCTCGCCCGGGTACTGCCGGAGATCGATGGCCTCTATGGGGTGCCGCAGCCGACCCGCTGGCATCCGGAGATTGACTGCGGAGAACACACGATGATGGCCCTCGCCCTGGCCTGCGAGCTGAGCGACTCACTAGAGGTTCGCTTCGCCACCCTCACCCACGATCTGGGCAAGGCCAATACCCCCTTGCATATCCTGCCCAGTCACTATGGGCATGAATCACGTGGACAACGATTGGTGGAGCGGTTGTGCCGACGACTGAAGACGCCGACCCGCTATCGCGAGCTGGCTATGTGCTGTGCCAGTTACCACAGCTACACCCACCGGCTCTATGAGTTGCGGCCGAAGACAGTGGTGATACTGCTCTCTGGACTGGATGCCTTTCGGCGACCTGAGCGGTTGCGCCAGTTCCTGTTGGTTTGCGAGGCCGATTACCGTGGCCGGCAAGGCTTTCATTCGCGCCCCTACCCACAATCCGCCGATCTTTGGCGGCTCTATGAGGCGGCGCGCGGGGCAAGCCTGATCCGGCAAGAGGCCGACTACGCAGGGTGGCTGCGGGGAGAGGCTATTCGTCGCGCGAGGATCAAGCGGGTCGCTGAAGTGATGCCGTCTCTGTTGGAGGGGGCTGTGTCAGCCGGCCAGCCGGCTGAAGATGCGAAAACCTGCGACATAGGTGCCGACGGCGGAGCCGAGAGTGCTGAGAAAAAAGACCAGCAGGGTGCGTGATACCCGATTGTGCCACCACCCGCGCAAGGAGGTGGTATCGCTGCGCAGGCGCCCGAAATCGGCCACGGTGGGTTTGCGCAGGAAGATCTCTGCGGCGGCGGTGACCATGCCAGCGCCCACAGCGGGATTCAGTGAGGTGAGCGGGGCAGCCAGAAAGGCGGTCAACACGGTCAGCGGATGGGCGGCGGCCAGCAGGGCGCCGAGGGCGGAGAGTCCGCCGTTGATCAACACCCAGTCGAGCACCAGATCCCAGCCCAGGTCGGTGTTGCGCTGAAAGCCGATGAAAAAGCCGCTCAGCACGAGCACGACGATGAGCCAGGGGATCAATTTGGGCCAGCGGCTGGGACGTGGCTGTTGGTCCAGTTGGGTGATCACCTCGTTGGCTATGCCCGGCGGGGTCTCCAGGTAGCGGGCGATGCCGTTCAGGTGGCCAGCGCCCACCACGGCGAGTAGATTTTCACAGCCCTTCTGTTCAATCTCCTGCAGCAGGCGGGCTGCCATGTAGCGATCTCGCTCATCGATCAAGGGGAGATAGAGATCCTGACGGTCTTCGGCGAATTCGGCGAAAGTGGTCTCCAGGATGTCACCCTCTTTAAGGTGTTCGATCTCCGCTTCCGAGACCTCCTCCTTGGAGACGATGGTGCCGATCAGGCCGGCGAACAGGCCAAAGCGTTTCCACCAGGCTAGATTGCCGGCGACCCGCTTGAGGGTGATACTGATCTCCCGATCGATCAACAGCAGTGGGCGGTGGGACGCCTGGGCGATGCGGATCGCTTCACGCTGCTCCGCTCCCGGCTCGATACCGAACTGCTCGGCCAATCGCTGTTGATAGGCACCGAGGGCCAGACTCGCCATGACCATCGTCACACGCCGCTCCCTGACCACTTTCAACAGGTCCATTTTGGCCAGATCATCCGGATTGATCAGGGCGTTGTAGCGGCTGGGACAGAGCTCAACGGCAACGGCATCGTACTCATCGCTCTCCAGCAGTGTCTTTACCATCTCGGCGCTGGAGCGTGAGACGTGAGCGGTACCCAGCAGGGTGACTCGGTTTTCACCGATTTGGATTTCCCGCAGTGGTTCCTGATCTGTGTGGGACATCTTGATATTCTGGTCGTTAAAAGGCCTGGCATTCTATCAGCGAACAACGGGAATAGCTTATGCAATGGCCAGGGTTGCTGAGTATTACCGAAAATGGCGGCGATAATCCGCTTCTCAGGTAAACTGTGCCGTGGCGGGGTATCATGAAGGTCTCTCCCCTGTCACAGTTTAGTCGTTGTGGTGGTCAGGTGAGCCATCCAAAATCAGGCGATGATAAATAGATAGGTAATTACTGATCGATGGACGAAAACATTGTCTGGCATAGTGCCACAGTAACCCGCGAGCGGCGGGAAAAGTTAAATAAGCACCGAGCTAAATTACTCTGGTTCACCGGCCTCTCGGGTTCTGGCAAATCCACTCTGGCGCACGCCCTGGAGGAGGAGTTGCATCTAAGGGATTGTCGCACCTACGTCTTTGATGGCGACAATGTGCGCCATGGTTTGTGTCGTGACCTCGGTTTTTCCGTCGAGGACCGCACGGAGAATATCCGTCGCATCGGCGAGATGGCGAAACTGTTTGTGGAGGCTGGGGTGATCTCGCTGACCGCATTCATTTCACCGATCCGCGAGGACAGGGATCGCGCAAGAGGGCTCTTCCCTCACGGTGACTTCATCGAGGTCTTTGTAAAGTGCTCCCTGGAGACCTGCGAAGCGCGGGATGTAAAAGGGCTCTATCGAAAGGCCCGTTCAGGAGAGATACCCCAGTTCACCGGTATCTCCTCACCTTACGAGCCGCCCCTGAATCCGGAAATCACCATCGATACGGAAAACCGGTCAGTAGCTGACTGTGTAGCTGAAGTGACCGGTATTTTGGAGGCGCGCGGGGTAATTCCAACCAAAGTGGTCTAGGGCGCGTACCCATGACGTTTGATATGGCGGTTGATGGTTGGTCCGCCAGGCTGAATGAAGCAATTGCTGAAGGGAGGGAAATGTGATCACTCGAATTATTTCCGGGGTCTTGCTGGTCCTGCTGCTTATGGGGTGCCAGACCCTCAGTGAACGTAAGCAGGCCGATAAGCTGCAAGAGGTGTTGCGTAACTACCAAGGGGTGATCCGCTGGGGTTCGATCGATCAGGCCCGTCGTTTCTTAAAACCCGAAACCTCAGGTGAAGTCATGACCAAGCCGGTGGGGCAGACGCGCGTCACCCACTACGAAGTGGTCCAGGGCCCCTCGATGGTTGAAGACAACAAGGCCCTACAGACGGCGGTGATCCAGTATGTTTTCGTGGATTCGCAGGTGGTCCGAGAAGTGGTCGATCAGCAAACGTGGGAGTTTGATCCGCAGACCGAGCGCTGGTATCTGATCAGTCCACTGCCCAATTTCAAATAACAGCCGTTCACTATGGAAAAGAACAACCACCTGACGACCCCTGCCGTCCGATTCCTTCTCGCCCTCGCCGCTTTTGTCGTGATAGTGGCCGGTATGCGGGCAGCGGAAGCCCTGCTGGTGCCTTTCCTGCTTTCGCTTTTTATCGCAGTGATTGCCGCTGGACCGCTCTTCTATCTCAAGCAGAGAGGGGTGCCGGGTAGCATCGCCATGCTGATCGTCATTGCCATGATCGTTACTCTTGGCCTGCTGATCGGCTGGGTGATAGGCGGACAGCTGAATGACTTTACCGCCAATCTGCCGAAATATCAGGAGCGGCTTTCGGCCCAGAGCCTCGGGCTGGTAGCTTGGTTGAGCGAGTGGGGCTTGCATCTCGATCAGCAGGCGCTTAAGACCTTCGTGGATCCGGGCAAGGCCATGGGGTTGGCGGGACAGGTGATCAAAGGGTTGGGCAACGCTTTGGCTCAAGCGGTGTTGATCCTGATCACCGTGATTTTCATGCTGGTGGAGGCCTCGGCGTTTCAAACCAAACTCCACGGCTTGGCCGACGACCCGGAGGCCTCGTTGGAGCGCGCCGAGGCCATTACTTCCAGCATCAAACGCTATATGACCATCAAGACCAGTACCAGCTTGTTGACCGGGGTGCTGATCAGTGTCTGGCTTTGGATCCTGGGGGTGGACTACCCGGTCCTCTGGGGGCTGGTCGCTTTCCTCTTCAATTATGTACCCAATATCGGTTCCATCATCGCTGCGGTACCGGCGGTATTGCTGGCGCTGGTGCAGGCGGATCCGCAGACAGCCTTCTGGACTGCGGTGGGTTACCTGGTGGTCAACAACCTGGTGGGCAATATGATCGAGCCGCGTTTCATGGGTTCGGGGCTGGGATTGTCGCCTCTGGTTGTGTTTGTCTCTTTGGTCTTTTGGGGCTGGGTTCTCGGCCCGGTGGGGATGTTTCTCTCCGTGCCCCTCACCATGACCCTGAAGATATTCCTCGACAGCTATGAGGCAAGTGAGCGGATCGGACTGTTGCTGGGAGGCGGCGAACCGGAATAGCT
>JBNKOL010000088.1:0-6681 GCA_050294655.1 Sedimenticolaceae bacterium | reverse complement strand
GCCTCCAGGCTGGACCAATAGGAGACTGAGATGCCGATCTCCTGCCGGGCGCTCTCGAAACCGAGAAAGCCGGGTTGGGTTGATGCGAGTTCAAGCATCGCCTCTGCTGTCTCGGCATAGCCGTTATCACCATCGTTACGGGTGGAGGTGAAGATGACCGCGTAGTAGGGCGGTTCAGGAGTCCGCGCAGGTAATTCCATCTGTATTCCCTAATTTGCTTAGTGGATAAAGCGATAGCTTGTTCCCGTTAACAGGCCCGAAAAACCTCTCATCCTCAATCCCGCCGAGGCGGTAACTCGTTATACTCCGGCAAAGTCGTCGGGTCTGTATACCAGACGGCCCGCGAGGCGCAGAAGATGTTCTGCGAAGGCCGGATGACGGGGTCGCTGTCCAGGGTCCCGGCCGGTACGATGACCACTTTGCCGCTCTGTGCCAGCCAGGGCAGGGATGAGCCGCAATGGGTACAGAAAGAGGTGGCGAAGTGCTTGGCCTCCATCAATTCAAACCGACCTACGTATTCTTCACCCTTTGTCCACTCGAAGTTATGTGGCGAAACAAGTAAGTTGGAGGCGAAGGCACTGCCGGTGAATTTGCGACAGCGAGAGCAGTTACAGTACTGGAAGATCCCCATGTTGCCATTGATGGCGTAGGTGACGCGTTGGCAGAGGCAGCTCCCGGTTATATGCTCGTCGGTCATGTCTTGTTCTGTCTCTTGTTGAATGAAAGGCAGAGCTGCGGGAGGGCTACTCAGTCGTGAAATATTTAGTTGATAATGCTTCGGCCAGGCTCCAAGACCCAGCATCTTTGATTATTTTTATACCCAATATGACCATAATATGTATTTGCATCAGGAGCGGCCAATAATATCAAGGTGCATTTATCGCCCAGCTGGCTTTGCGTGATTTTTTGCAGCTGTTTGCCTATGCCTTGCCTTTGATATGTTGTATGAACCGCAAGATCCGATAGATAGCAGGCATAGTGGAAATCGGTCATTGAGCGTGCAACACCGACTAATTTCTCGCCATCCCAGGCCGTGACGAGAAGATTTGAATTATTGAGCATTCCTTTCATGCACGCGATATCCTCAACGGGTCTGCGCTCGCTGAGTGTTGATTCGCGCAGCAGCTCAATAAATTGATTTACTGTTATGGCTTCATCTATTTTGTATGTGATTTTCATGTGTTGTTTCGTGTTGCGGCTATGTGCCATCAAATATTTTCTGCGCTAGCGCCTGAATGATGCCGGTATCGATTTAAATAAGACTGGAAGTATCCTCCTCTCCTTGAATATATGTGCGACCCGAAATCATCAGGTTGTTGAAAAATATGGTTACTTGACTCTTGGCCCATGTTTGATTTTTGATAGCACGCCGTCATGAAAAACGAGTATCACATAAAACTTACCTTGTCCGGGATTGTAGGTCCATCTTTCGATATGAACCTTTATGCCATCATTTTTCACCTTTCCCTCGTAGTCGCGGCTCATTGGGGCGCCGCATGATATTTTAACTTCAGATTTCGTATCCCCTGCTTCCACTATAGTGTCAGGTTTGCATCTGAAGCCGCCAAATCCTATCGAAGGTAACAGGAGTGCTGCAACTAATGCGATTTTTACTTTAAATTTATTCATATTAAACACTCGCAAGTTAGAGCTGAACAACTTTATGTTTATCAAGCTTGGTGAAAGATATCATTGCTGTTTTTTGGTATCCGGTGGCCACGGCCTTTTTTTTTACGTAAATAACCCAAAGCACACAGACTGACTTTGAGCAAAAGGTCGGCAGAAAAGCGGGGGGTCTTTGCCTGGCTTCCCTGCCTGAAAAGTGGATTTTCCTACAATGTGTAAAGCGTATCAGAAATCTCACTGGCTATCACAGTGCCAGCAAGCGGAGGCTATATTCGAGTTGACCGGCGGCAGCTCCCACCGTCGGTAAGGTGGGAGGTGTTTTCGAGATCAGGCAAAGGTGTCGGTTTCCTGCTGCGACCAGCCCAGCGCCTCTGCCTTGGTCAAAGCTTTAGCCGGTATATCGGTCGCTACGAACTGTTCATGTCCAAAACCGGGACAGATTTATTTTTTGTCCAAAACCGCAAAACCGGGACAGATTTATTTTTCGATTTATTTTTCACTAATATCGTATTCCCATCATGGCCTCTCTGCACAATATGATGCAGATGGTTTCGTAACACTATAATACCTTTCCTTGGTATATTTACTCATTGCATACATCTTTAAAATAAATCTGTCCCCGTTTCTACCGTTTCTACACGTTTCAACGTTTCAGTCCCCGTTTCATCGTTAATCTGTCCCCGTTTCATCACGTTTCATCATAGGCGGCGCGTCAGGAGCGTCTGCTGGAGCGTTTTGTTAGGCTTTTGTGTAAAAAATCCCCTATTAGAGCACCGATTATAATCGACATGCCTAGTACGCCTAAAAAAACAAGATAAATATTGCTAATATCCTCATCACTTTGAATGTGCTCCTGCCCATACCAATCAGCCACAAAACCGAGGAGAAAATAGGTAATCAAACCAAGAAGAAAAGAGCCGGTAAGTACCAATAGCAATCGTCTCATAGAACCTCCCAGAACCAGACTGCGTCCGAATTTCTATAGTCAGACCATATTCCTTCCCATGAAATATATAGATGGATTCTTGCCCATGATTTCCAATCTGTTAACCGACTACCATTCCAAAGATCGATATGATCTCCCTGATGCCCCGGCCCCCAATAATTTTTAAAGAAGATAATCCCTTTTCTGCTGTCAATTTTTTTAAAGGTTTCTTTCCCTCTGAACTTGTTGACGCGTATACCAGGCAGTATTTCTGGTCTTGCTAACCAATTTGCTAGTTCTTGAGCGCGGATAGCATACCTTGGTCTTCCTTTTTGCCATGAGCGAACACCACGAAATGACCTTAAACTAATGCCTGATCGTTCGAGACATGCATGCATTTTGACTGCACATTGATTTGGGTATGTTGAATGATCGAGAAGATTGTCCTGCCCGCTAATTGTGGGATGATTTCTCCATATTTTTTGAAAACGTATCATTGTAATTTCATCCTTGATATAAAGCCTAACGCTAAGTTGAGCGACCATGAAACTATAAATAGACGACCTAAAAGCCGTATTGCAACACGTCGTATTGTAGCCTAAGCCCGCGTTGTGCATACCTAAGTCTGTGATTCAACAATCTTACATTCTGAGTGGCCGGGTTTATACGGCCCAAATGGTTTGTGGAGTGCGGCTCATGTTTCGGTGACGGACGAGAAGAGTAAAGGCCTAAGCGCACATGAAACGGTTGGTGTACACGGGCTCCCTATGTAGCTGGCGCATTCGCTGCTGATACTGGGGCCACAACGTAGCATGATATGCCCGGCCAGGCTTACCGCTGGCTCGATGATGGGGCTTGGCGGATGGAAAGGGACGCCTCCCGCTGCTGGTTCAGCGGGAGGCGTGATTGATTTCAGGCTGAGGCGATGGCTTCCTGGTGCGACCAGCCCAGTTCCTTGGCTCTGGCCAGGGCCTGTTTCGGCACGTCGGTGGCGACGAACTGTTCGTGCAGCACCTGCACCCCCAGCATGTGGTTGAATACCGCGTCCATGGTGTTGCGGGTGGCGTCGGTGGTGGCCGGATCGTCGTGTTGCTTGAACAGGGCCTCGATGCCGGCGCGGTTGAGCAGGCCGGCTGACTCGACGGCCTGCGGGTTGAGGTATTTGTCGGCCAGTGCCTGCATGGCCTGCCACTTCTTCGGATCGGTGTGGGCGGGCGGGGCCATGAAGGCGAACTTCTCGCGTTCGTAGAGCACCTTCGGCAGCAGCCCCTTCATCGCTTCGCGCAGCACCCATTTCTCCTTCTTGCCCTTGATGCGCATGGTCGGCGGCAGGGTGGCGGCGAACTCGGCCAGGTGGTGGTCGAGGAAAGCGGGGCGGGCCTCCATGGAGTTGGCCATATCGACCCGGTCGCCGCCCCAGGTGAGGATCTGGCCTTCGAGCATGGTTTTGATCCAGACGTACTGGGCCCGGTCAAGCGGGTGACGGCCGGCCAGCTGGTCGGCGTCGAGGGCCTTGGCGATGGCCTGTCCGGGTTGGTAGCCCTGGAGGGTCTTGGCCATGTCGGGGTTGAGGATGCCGGGCACGAAGGCGGCGCTGGAGAGCCAGGGTTGCAGACAGGCGGGGGTGAAGCCGATCCTGGCGCTGAGGGCCGGATCGTCGATCTCGTTCTCCGACAGCATGGCGCCCTTGAACAGCCGGTTGTTCTCGTGCAGCAGGCGGCGCCACTCCTGCTGCTCTGCCTCGGGCAGATGGTCGAGGCCGTGCAGGAAGAGGTCGTTGCGGAAGGCGGGGTAGCCGGCGAAGAGTTCATCCGAGCCCTCACCGGTCACCACTACCTTGTAGTTGGCATCCCGTACGTGACGGCTCATGAGGAACTTGGCCACCGCCAGTGTGTTGTAGATGGTGCGCTCGGTGTGCCAAAGCGTCTCTTCAAAGTTGTCATAGAGGTGGTCGGCGCAGAGGCGCAGCACGTCCTGGTCGGCGCCGGTGGCCCGGGCCATCTCGGTGGCAATGGGGGTCTCATCGTACTGGGCGCTGTCGAAGCCAATGGTGAAGGCCTTCACCGGGGACTGCTGGGCGGCGGAGGCGAGGCCCAGTATGGAACAGGAGTCGATGCCGCCGGAGAGATAACAGCCCACCGGCACGTCGGCCTCGAGGCGATGGTTGACCGCCTCCAGCAGCTTGGCGCGAACCCCTTCGATGGCTTCCTCCTCGCTGATGTCGGCATGCACGCCGTCCTCGGGGAAGGGCATGTCCCAGTAGCGCTTGTCGCCGATCTCGAATCGGTTGTTGCGGCGGCGGATGGTCACCGTGTGACCGGGCTTGACCTGATGGATGCCGTGAAATGCCGTGGTGCCGGGGACAATGGTCTGCATCAGTTGGTGGTAGAGGCCTTGGGGATCGAAACGGCGCGGCACTTCAGGGTGGGCGAAGAGTACCTTCAGTTCCGAGCCGAAGACCAGGGTGTCGCCCGCCCGGGTCCAGTAGAGGGGTTTGATGCCGAAGCGGTCGCGTACCAGATGCAGGGAGTCTTCCTGCTTGTCGTAGAGGGCGAAGGCGAACTCCCCCCGCAGGTGGGGCAGGGTCTCCTCCAGGCCGTGACGCGGGTAGAGATGGAGGATGATCTCCGAGTCGCTCTTGGTCTGGAAGCGGGCGCCGCGGGCGGTAAGGTCGGCGCGGATGCGCTGGTAGTCGTAGAGCTCGCCGTTCTTGGTCAGCATCAGCTGCTTGTCGGCGGTGATGAAGGGCTGGCGTCCCCGGTTTTCGTTGAGGTCGATGATGGAGAGCCGTGCGTGGCTGAAACCGATGCCCTGCATTGCCTGCCAGCCGAGGCCGTCCGGCCCCCGGTGGTGTTGGATGGCCGCCATGGCGACCAGGGTTTGGGGAGAGACCGGTTTGTCCCGATCGGCGTGAAAGATGCCTGCAATACCGCACATAATAAATTAACCTGGGATTAAGTCGGATGTTTTGCCCGGGAACGCGATGATCGCGCCGGGCTCGTCGTTCAGATGCGGATTTTCGATTGAGCCAATAGCAGGGCTATTGGCGATTGAGAAAATACCGCAGGTGGACGGCGAGAGTGGTGCGAGGGCGCGTTCAGCGTTGTAAGGAAGCACGATGAACTTGCCTGTTAAATCGAAACTGTCTGCGAGTAAATGGGTTGATTTCATGAAATAGCGGCCGGGTGAAATATCCGGCTTAACTGAACGTTTTGAGCATGGCCGAGAGCAACGCCATGCGAATGAAGACAGCACCGCGCGCCTGTGCGAAGTACCAGTTGTGGGCGGTGTCGTCGAGGCTGCGATCGAGCTCGGCTCCCCGTGCCAAAGGGTGCATGACGATGGCGTTCGGTTTGAAGTCGGAGTCGGCACTCAATGCATACTTGCTGCCGTGGGATTCGTAGCTGTCGCCGGTCCAGGCGATGGCGTTGATATAGACCACGTCAAGGCTTGGCAGCACGCGCTCCATGTCGGCGGTGACACTGAGTTTGAGACCGGCCCCTGCAAGCTCTTCGCGCTGACCGGGATCGAATATCTGGTTGCCATTGTCGCCATCGGCGATGATCACCACCTCTTCGATACCCTGTGAGAACTGGGCCAGATAGATCAACAGGCTGCGCACCGTGCGCATGCGGCTGGGCACACCGATGATGCCGATACGCACTTGGCAGTCGGGCTCCTCAGCCATCAGCTCCGGCTGCCATTTGAGGATGGCGTAGATGTCGGCCATGGCCTGTGTGGGGTGCTCGTCGAGGCCGTTACCGGCGTTGATGATGGGGATGCGCAACGCCGCCAGCATCTCGTAGACCGCCTCCTTGTTGCTGTCACGCAGCACCACCATGTCGCCATAGTGGTTGAGCATCTCGCCCACGTCGTAGAGCGACTCGCCCTTGGCGATGCCGGTGGATGCGGGGTCGGTGATCGACATGATGTCGCCGCCAAGCCGGTGCCAGGCGCTCTCGAAGGAGAGCCGGGTGCGGGTGCTGGGTTCGTAAAAGGCGCTGATCAGGATCTTGCCGGTGAGCGGCCGGCTGATGATGGAGGGCTGGGTCTCGAAGCGGGCGGCCAGGCGGCAGAGCTGGATCAGCTGCTCGCGGTTGAACTGGCGCGATGAAATCACCGGGCGGTGG
>JBNKOL010000087.1:0-20614 GCA_050294655.1 Sedimenticolaceae bacterium | reverse complement strand
CTGCGGAGCACGATTCCGTATCTGACGACCGCAACAAATGGCAATTGATCTTGTGGTTGGACGCAACCGATCTTTGTTTTGTGATTTTTATGATGTATTGCTGGTGGAATGGCGGTAATTGATAGGCTGGTTTTCAAGTTTGTTAATGTTTGGGTGTCTATAATCTGCTATTAATGTTTGGGTGTCTATAATCTGCTACTAATCTGCTCAATGCCTGTTTTAGTAATTGGCAATATTATCCATTCATTAGCTATCGTTGAGCTGCGTTGAAATGCGTCGCTTGCTCTTTGCGTTCTTTGTTATGGGCATATCATTGCCGCCTGTTCGCTAGCGTACTTTACACGGCCTGACATATGGCAATATAGAGCAGCGTGATGAATGATGTCGAAATTAGAAAATATATAAAAAAAATACATTTTAAGAACTAATTGATATGTGTTGAACTGTTAGGTTGTGAATAGCCTAAAGTATCGTTCCGTGGGGTCGCTATTCCCCGTACCGAAGAGCGCGAAATTTCCGGCCCTGTTGGCTGGTAGTCCAAAGATGGAACTTTAATTCAGGTAGAAAATAGTATGGATAAGGTGCTTGGCAATCTACGCATATTTCATAAGCTCGTTTTAATAATTCTCGTTTCGCTGATTGGTATGGCGCTAGTCGGTGGACTGGGGATGAAGACATTGTATGACAATCTGTTTGAGGACAGAAAACTCAAAACCCGTCATGTAGTCGAAACCGCATACAATACTGTGGCCAACTTTGGAGGCCAGGAAAAGACGGGGGAGTTGAGCCAAGAAAAATCACAACAAATGGCCATCGACGCCGTGAAGAAGTTGCGCTATGAAGAGGCAGGGTATTTTTGGATCAACGACATGCATCCAAGAATGATCATGCACCCCTATAAGCCGCAACTGGACGGTAAGGACTTGTCTGATGTCAAAGACCCTGCCGGTAAAAAGCTCTTTGTTGAATTCGTTGACAAGGTTCAAAAAGAGGGCGCTGGATTCGTAGAATATCAATGGCCTAAAGGGGAGGGCGATATTCCGGTTTCTAAAATCTCTTACGTGAAAGGCTATCCGGAATGGGGCTGGATTATCGGCTCCGGTATTTATGTGGATGACGTAGATAATATCTTCATGGAACAACTTTCCAAGTTGCTTTTACTGGCAGGTTCTATTGTTACGCTCCAAATCGGCCTGTCACTTCTGGTGGCAAAGGCGATTGTCACCCCGATCAATCGCCTGAAAACAGTGATGGGTGAGGTTGAAGAGAGCGGTGATTTGAATAAAAGAGTGGATATCTGCTACTTGAACGAAGTTGGAGAAATGGGCTGTTCGTTCAACAGTCTACTGAACAGTATCCAGGGCGATTTTAAAGACGTGAAGTTGGCAACGAAACAAGCCTCTGATTCTGCAAAACAACTCAGTATCATTACGGAACAAACAAAGGCCGGAGTCTCGAAAACGCAGATTCAAAGCGACCAGGTGGCTACGGCAATGAACGAGATGTCGGCAACGGTGCAGGAAGTTGCGGGCAGTGCCGCTTTAGCGGCTGATGCAGCGAAAAATGCTGATAAGGAAACCGCTGCCGGAAAGCAGGTGGTCTCAAGTACAGTTGAAACCATCAACCAACTGGCATTGGGTGTAGAGCAGGGGGTTGTGGCCATCCAGCAGCTGGCAGCCGACGCAGAGAATATCAGTAGCGTACTTGAAGTGATTCGAGGCGTTGCGGATCAAACCAACCTGCTTGCATTAAACGCAGCAATCGAGGCGGCTCGTGCAGGTGAGCAAGGGAGTGGGTTTGCAGTTGTTGCTGATGAAGTGCGCACACTGGCGCAACGCACCCAGGAGTCGACTGAGCAGATCAATGATATGATCAAGACATTACAGGATGGTGTGCGTAATGCGGTGAGAGTAATGGATAGTGGGCATACTCAGGCTAATCTAAGTGTGGAACAGGCAGCCAAGGCAGGGGACTCCCTGGAGAGTATTGCCGCCTCCGTGAGTCGCATCAGCGACATGAATATCCAGATTGCAAGCGCCGCGGAAGAGCAAAGCGTAGTGGCGGAGGAGATCAACCGCAATTTAATCGCCATAACAGAGGTGGCGAATCAAACACTCGACGGCGCCAACCAAACGGCAGAAGCGAGCGATCTGCTAAAGAACCTTGCAGCAAACCTGGATCAAAGGGTTTCTCGTTATCGAGTCTAGCCCGAATGCTTCATCCGGGAACGCGATGATCGCGCCGGGGTCGTCGATCAGCTGCGAATTTGCGATTGAGCCCATCCTTTGGTCCATAAACGGCATATCCATGCGCCACTCCTCATTAGCTCGTTATCGATGGTTGAACAGATAGCGCGGCTGGGCGGCGAGAAGGGTGCGAGGGCACGTTCAGCGCAGGTCGGTAACAGATTGTACTTTCCGGCTATTGCCGAAATAGCTCAAAAAAACACTGGTTAATGACGTTTGGGGAAGCTCTGATCAATTCAGGAGCAATATAAAAGGCAGCCATTCGAGGCTGCCTTTTTTTGTTATGCTGCCGATCTGTCAGGCTGCGAGATGCGTCTTGAGTTTGTTCATGGCGCTCTTCTCGATCTGGCGTATGCGCTCGGCGGAGACCTGATAGCGCGCGGCCAGTTCGTGCAGGGTCGATTTGTCTTCACCCAGCCAGCGGGCCTCCAGGATCTCGCGGCTGCGCTGGTCGAGGCCTTTGAGGGCATGGCTCAGGCGCTGCTTCATCTGGGTTTCGCTGTCGTCAGCCTCCAGCAGCATGGAGGGTTCCATGCGCATATCGCTGAGGTAACCGGCCGGAGTGGCGACCATCGATTCATCATCCTCTCGCGCCGGACCGTCGAAGGCGATGTCCTGGCCGGAGAGCCGGCTTTCCATCTCCAGCACGGTTTCGGCTTTCACGCCCAGATCCTCGGCTACGCCCTCGACCTCTTCCCTGGAGAACCAGCCGAGCCGTTTCTTGGAGCTGCGCAGGTTGAAGAAGAGTTTGCGCTGGGCCTTGGTGGTGGCCACCTTGACGATACGCCAGTTCTTCAGGATGTACTCGTGGATCTCCGCCTTGATCCAGTGGACGGCGAAGGAGACCAGGCGTACTCCCATGTCGGGATCGAAGCGTTTGACGGCCTTCATGAGACCCACGGTCCCTTCCTGCACCAGATCGGGCAGGGCCAGGCCGTAGCCGCTGTAGTTACGCGCGATGCGAACGACAAAGCGGATATGGGCCATGATCAGCTTCTGCGCGGCCTGCAGGTCCTGTTGATCACGCAGGCGGATGGCCAGGCTGTGTTCCTCTTCCGCACTCAGCATGGGTAGCTGAAAGGCCGCGCTTATGTAGGCGTCCATACTTCCTGTGGGCAGTGCGGTCAGTGCAAGTTCTTTGCTCATCGATTAACCCCGAATCGTGAATGCTGGTGGAATATTAGCACTCTCATTCATTGAGTGCCAATCCCTATTACAGACTGGAGTGCCAGCTAAAAGTTCCGTCGGAGTGTTATTCGGAAAAAGCTATTATTTCAATAGGTTGTTCTAACTGGGCTCGATCGCGCTGAGGTGTTTGCCGACAGCCAGCCAGGAGCCAAGCAGGCCGAGAAGGGCGCTACCGCCGAGCAGGGAGAGCACGTTCAGCCAGTTCAGTGAGCTGAGATCGAAGGCGCTTTCATAGAGCGATGCCAGGTTGGCGACGGGCCCTTTCAGAAGAGTGACCGAGATGGCCACCAGCAGCCAGGCGATGATGCCGCCAAAGAGGCCGTACCAGAAGCCGGTATAGAGGAAGGGGCGGCGGATGAAGGCATTGGTGGCGCCGATCAGTTTGGTGATTTCAATCTCCGCCTGACGATTCTGGATCTCCAAACGGATGGTGTTGCCGACGATCAGCAACACCGCCAGACCGAGTAGGCTGGCCAGTACCAGCACCGCTCGCTGGGCGATGATGGTAATCGCCTGCAGACGCCGTACCCACTGCAGATCGAGCTGAACGATATCCGCTTCCGGCAGCAGCTCCAGCTCCCGCACCAACTTTTGGGCGGCTTCGGCGGTGGTGAATTCCTGCTTCGGCTGGATCACCAGCAGTGCCGGCAGCGGGTTGTTGTCGAGGGCCTCCAGCGCCTCGGCAAAACCGCTCAGACGCCGGAACTCCGCAAGGGCCGCCTGCTTGGTGACCAGTTCCACGCTTTCGATCCGTTGATGCAGGCGTAGCTTGCGTGTCAGGGAGCCGGCCTGCTCATCGCTGACCGACTGCTTGAGGAAGAGCGAGATGCTGGCCCCGCTGTCCCAACCGCCGCTGAGGGTTTGTAGATTGTGCAGGATCACATGCAGTCCGATTGGCAGCGCCAGGGCGATGCCGATCACGGCGCTGGTCATGGCGGAGGAGAGGTTGTTTCGGAACAGGCGTCCGAGACTCGCCAGGGCCACCTGGGCATGGCGCTGTAACCAGATCTTCAGGGCCTTGACGAGTCGGTTCATGTGCCTGCCTCCGTCTGGCTGTCACGTATCAGGGTCCCCTTGCTGAGGGTGAGGATGCGTTTCTGCATACGGGTGATCAGGTCGATATCGTGGGTGGCGATGAGCAGGGTCACGCCGACTTGGTTGAACTGGCTGAACAGTTGCATGATCTCACGGGAGAGTTCCGGGTCGAGATTGCCGGTCGGTTCGTCGGCCAGCAGCAAGGGGGGTTTACTGACTACCGCGCGGGCGATGCCAACCCGCTGTTGCTCACCGCCGGAGAGGGTTATCGGAGGCTCTTTCTCCTTGTGCAGCAGACCGACCTTATCAAGGGCCGCGCGTACCCGGCGACCGATCTCCTTATGGCCGACTCCTGAGACCACCAGGGGTAGGGCCACGTTGTCGAAGACGGTGCGGTCGTGCAGCAGGCGGTGGTCTTGGAAGATCATGCCGACTTCCCGTCGGTGGTAGGGAATCTTGCTGTTTTTCAGGCGGGTGAGGTTGCGGCCGTTGACATGTACCTGACCGCTGTTTGAGCGCTCCAACAGGCCGATCAGTTTCAGCAGGGTACTCTTGCCGGCGCCTGAATGGCCGGTGAGAAAGACCATCTCTTCCGCTTCGATGTGGAAGCTGACATTACTCAGCCCGATGTGGCCACCGGGATACCGCTTGCTGACATTGTCGAACTGAATCAAAGGTCACTCTCAGGTTGCGAATAGGGCGTCTACGAACTCTTCGGGATTGAATTCGCGCAAATCCTCGATTGCCTCGCCGACGCCGATGAAGCGTATCGGCACCTTGACCTTGTCGGCAATGGCGAAAACCACGCCGCCTTTGGCCGTGCCGTCGAGTTTGGTGATCACGATGCCGCTCAAGCCCGCTGCCTGGTGGAACTGCAGCGCCTGATTCACCGCGTTCTGACCGGTGCCGGCATCGACCACCAACAGTACCTCATGGGGGGCTTGCGGATCGATCTTCTTCATCACCCGGGCGATCTTGGACAGTTCATCCATCAGGTTGGTTTTGGTATGCAGACGGCCGGCGGTGTCGGCGATCAGCACATTGATACCGCGGGAGGTGGCGGCCTGCAAAGCGTCGAAGCAGACCGAGGCGGCGTCGGCGCCGCTGTGCTGGGCGATGACCGGGACCTGGTTGCGCTCACCCCAGGTCTGCAGCTGTTCCACCGCGGCGGCGCGAAAGGTGTCGCCGGCGGCCAGCATGACACTCTCGCCGTCGAGCTGAAACTTACGTGCCAGTTTGCCGATGGTGGTGGTTTTGCCGGCGCCGTTGATGCCGACCATCATCACTACCAGCGGCTTGTCGCTACTACGCTCGGGCAGGGGGGCGTCATTCTGCTGCAGGATTTCCAGCAGTTGCTGCTTGAGGGCTTGGGTCAACGCGTCGGGGTCGTTGAGTTCTTTGCGCTCTACCCGATCGGTCAGGTTGCGGATGATACGGGTGGTCGCCTCCACGCCCACATCCGCGGTCAGGAGCAGGGTTTCCAGCTCTTCGAGTAGCTCCTCATCGATCTGTTTGCGGCCCAAAATCAGATTGGCCAGACCGTCGGTGAGGTTGTGGCGGGTGCGGGAGAGTCTCTCCTGCAGGCGGGTGAACAGGCCGCGTTTCTGCTCGACCTCGGGTTGTGCCCCGACATCCGTGGTGGGGGCTTTGTCTTTCTTGCCAAATCCAAACATGCAGTGGACTACCGGTGATGGTTCAGGAACTCTGCACAGTCGGCAGGCTCTTAACTATTGACCCGGCACCCCAGTAGGCTCTCTGCAGCCGTCGTGCGCCGGGCCGATAATAGCTTGGGTCATACTGGGAGTTTTCTCCCAGGGATGCTACCGACCGTTACAGGTGGGTATTCTACAGGTGCGCGCTGCCGGATAGAAAGGGGCAGCGAATTGGAGATGGCTTTCACTAATATGAGACGCAGCGTTTGAAAGGTTAGTTTTTTGCGTGCTGATCGATTATCGTTCCCGCTCAGCGCAGTGTGGAAGGGTCGCCATTTGACTGGTAAAGGAAGGTTTAGATGCGAAGATTGATGATGGGTGTGATGCTGTTGATGCTGGTTTTCAGCCAGGTGCAGGCCGAGGTGGTGGAGCATCTGCTGGACAACGGCATGAAGGTGATCGTGAAGCAGGATCGGCGAGCGCCCATTGTGGTCTCCCAGGTCTGGTACAAGATTGGCTCCAGTTATGAGTATGGCGGCATTACCGGTGTCTCCCACGTGCTGGAGCATATGATGTTCAAGGGCACTGAACATCTTGAACCCGGCGAGTTCTCACGCATCATCGCCGCCAACGGCGGGGAGGAAAACGCCTTTACCGGGCAGGACTATACGGCCTATTTTCAGACCCTCTCCAACGACCGTCTCGAGGTCTCCTTTAAACTGGAGGCTGACCGCATGCGCCATCTGAAGCTGCTGCCCGAGGAGTTTCTCAAGGAGGTCGAAGTGGTCAAGGAGGAGCGGCGCATGCGCACCGAGGACAAGCCCACCTCACTGACCTACGAGCAGTTCCTTGCCGGCGCTTACGAGGCTTCCCCCTACCGTATCCCGGTAATTGGCTGGATGGCCGATCTCGACGCTCTGAAGGTGGAGGATCTGCAGGGCTGGTACCGCAAGTGGTATGCACCCAACAATGCCACCCTGGTGGTGGTGGGTGACGTGGAGCCCAAGCAGGTGATCACGCTGGCTGAGAAATATTTCGGTCCCCTGAAGTCGGAGCGGATCGCGCAGCCCAAACCCCGTACCGAGCCGGTGCAGCGAGGGGTGAAGCGCTTCAGCGTGAGGGTGCCGGCACGCCAACCCTACCTGATCCTCGGCTTCAAGGCACCGGTGGTCGGGACTGCCGATGAGCCCTGGGAGCCCTATGCCCTGGAGATGCTCGCCTATGTGCTCGATGGCGGCGATAGCGCCCGCTTGAGCAAGAATCTGATCCGCGGCAGCCAACTGGCGGTTTCCGCCGATGCCAGTTATAGCGCCTTCTCGCGGCTATCCAGTATGCTGGTGATGGATGCGATACCCACGCCCGACACGCCGATCGAGAAGGTGGAGCAGGCGCTTCTGCAGGAGATCGAACGCTTCAAACAGGAGCTGGTCAGCGAGCAGGAGATGGAGCGCGTGCGTAATCAGATCATCGCCGCCAAGGTCTATGAGAAGGATTCGGTGTTTTATCAGGCGATGCTGATTGGTCAGTTGGAGACCATCGGCCTCGACTGGCGGCTCGCGGATGACTATGTGGAGAAGCTGAAACAGGTGACCCCCGAGCAGATCAGACGGGTGGCCAATAAATATCTGACCGAACGCAGCCTCAACGTGGCGGTACTCGAACCGTTGCCGATGGATCAGAAACAGACGAATAGTATCGAGGGAGGCCGTCATGGTGGTTAAACAGTGGCTGCTCGGGCTGATCTCCCTGAGCTTGCTCAGCATCGCCTCAGTGACGGTGGCAGGGCCGAAGATTCAGAGTTGGCACAGCGCCAACGGGGCACGGGTGCTCTTTGTCGAGTCGCCGGAACTCCCCATGCTCGATATCCGTCTGGTGTTTGATGCCGGCAGTGCAAGAGACGGCGACAAGCCGGGAGTGACCTCCTTCACCAACGGTCTGTTGGCGCAAGGAGCGGGCCCCTGGGATGCTCAACAGATCGCTGAACGGCTCGAACAAGTCGGTGCGCAGGTGGACACCGGCAGCCTGCGTGACATGGCCTGGGTTTCGGCGCGGACATTGACCCAGTCCGATGCGCTTCAGTTGACCCTGGAGACACTGGCCAAGATCCTGGCCGAGCCCCGTTTCGAGACACAGGATATCGAGCGTCAGCGGCAATCGATCCTGGCAAGTCTACTGCAGGATGAACAGTCTCCCGGCAGTGTGGGCAAGAAGCGACTCTATCAGCTGGTCTTTGGCGAGCACCCCTATGCCGGTGATCCTGAGGGTACCCGTGAGTCTGTAGAGTCGATCACCCGTGAGGATATCCAGGCCACCCATAGGCGGCTCTATGTGGCGAAAAACGCCATTCTGGCCATTGTCGGCGCGGTGGATGCAAAACAGGCGCATGCCATCGCAGAGCAACTGACGTCGGCACTGCCGGCCGGTGAGCCGGTGCCCCCACTGCCACCGGTGTCTCCTTTGGCGCAGGCGGTGGTGGAGCGGATCCCCTTCCCCTCCACCCAGTCCCATCTCTATCTGGGGCAACCCGGCATGCGACGTGGTGATCCCGACTATTTCTCTCTCTATGTGGGCAACCACATTCTGGGTGGCAGCGGACTGGTCTCACTGCTGAGTGAAGAGGTGCGGGAGAAGCGCGGATTGAGCTACAGTGTCTACAGCTACTTCCTGCCCATGCGTCAGCCCGGCATCTTTCAGCTCGCGCTACAAACCAAGAACGAGCAGGCCGGGGAAGCGCTGCAAGTGCTGCAGCAGACCCTGCAGCGTTTTATCGAGGAGGGGCCGACAGAGGACGAGTTGAAGGCGGCGAAACAGAACATCACCGGCGGTTTTCCCCTGCGTATCTCCTCCAACAGCAAGATTATCGAGTACTTGGCTGTGATCGGATTCTACGCGCTTCCACTCGACTATCTGGACCGCTTCAGTGAGCGGGTGGAAGAGGTTACCCGGGAGCAGATACGCGACGCCTTCAAGCGCCGCATAGATCCGCAACGGCTGGTCACGATACAGGTAGGTCGCATCGACCAACCGGTGGCGCTGGTGGTCGGTCAGCGTGATTGACGCCAGCGGCAGCTGGGCTATTCTGGGTGCTTATCTACCCGGCCTCTTTGTCGCCGGGGTAATAGTTCCCTCATTTCAGCTCTTGGCATCTTCAGAGGTCATTTTTTGAAACAGGATTCCCCCACGTCCGTGGTTCGTATCATCGGCGGTCTACACCGTGGTCGTAAGCTGCCTTTTGCGGAGATGCCCGGCTTGCGGCCCACCGGTGACCGGATTCGGGAGACCCTGTTCAATTGGCTGCAGCCGGTCATCGAGGGCGCTCGGTGTCTGGATCTGTTTGCCGGCAGCGGTTCCCTCGGTATGGAGGCGGCCTCCCGGGGTGCCGGGCGCGTGGTGATGGTGGAGCATGCCGGATCGGTAGTGCGTCAGCTGGAACGCAACAGGGAGCTGCTGGATTTGTCTCAGATCAGCATCGTCAGGGCGGATGCGCTGCAGTTTCTGGAGCAGCCACCGACTCAATTCGATATCGTGTTTCTCGACCCGCCCTTCGATAACAATCTGCTGGAAGCCTTGTGTCAGCGTCTGACCATGGGCTGGCTGGCCGATGGGGCGCGTATCTATCTGGAAGAGGACATCTCCCGGGATTTCCCACAATTACCCGAGGGCTGGCAATGGCTGCAGCAGAAAAGCGCCGGCCGAGTCCGCTACGGATTGGCGCACGCGCCGATACCAGGCTGACAATTATCATTTAACGCGCTGATTTCTGATACTATTATTCCTTTTTGCCAGATCGTCACAAGTATGACTACTGCTGTCTATCCCGGAACTTTTGATCCCATCACCAATGGACATGTCGATTTGGTGCGCAGGGCGGCGCGGCTGTTCGACAAGGTCATAGTCGCGGTCGCTACAAATACGGGAAAGAACCCGGCCTTTGCACTGGATCAACGGGTGGCGCTTGCGGAGACGGTGTTGAAAGGCATCCCGGGTATCGAGATCTGCGCTTTCGACAATCTACTGGTGGAGTTCGTGCAGCAGCATAATGCAGACGTTATACTGCGCGGCCTGAGGGCGGTCTCCGATTTCGAGTATGAGTTTCAGCTGGCAGGCATGAACCGGCGTCTGGCGCCTGAAGTGGAAACCATGTTCCTGACGCCTGCCGAGCAGTTTGCGTATATCTCATCGGGACTGGTGCGAGAGATTTCGGCTTTGGGCGGTAGTGTCTCGGAATTCGTGCATCCTGTGGTGCAGGCTGCATTGAGAGAACGTTTTAACTAGGGCCTGTTAAACCTGATCCAATAGGCCCTGAATTTTTGAACTAGCGTAATTCAGGAGAAGAGAAATGGCGTTAATCATCACTGATGAATGCATCAACTGTGATGTGTGTGAGCCCGAGTGCCCCAACGGTGCAATCAGCCAGGGCGACGAGATCTACGAGATCGATCCTGATCTCTGTACCGAGTGTGTCGGTCACTATGACACCTCTCAGTGTGTTGAGGTCTGCCCGGTGGACTGCATACCCAAGGATCCCGCTCACGAAGAGAGCTATGAAGAGCTTTACGCCAAGTATCAGCGCATCACTGGTGAATCTGAATAAGTGATGCGGCTTTTCCTCTATGTAAAAAAGGCTCCCCTGTGGAGCCTTTTTTGTCTGCTTCTCTGCACTGGGCAAGCGCTGGCAAAGGGGCCGGGCGTTGCCGCCATCGCTTCGGCTCACCCGTTGGCAACCGAAGCGGGCCACAAGATTTTGCAACAGGGCGGCAATGCCTTCGATGCCGCAGTTGCGGTCAGCGCCGTGCTGGCTGTGGTCGAGCCTTACAGCTCCGGCATCGGTGGCGGCGGCTTCTGGCTGCTGCATCGCGCCAGTGACGGCTATGAGACGATGGTCGACGGACGCGAGCGGGCGCCGCTGGCGGCCGCTCGGGATCTCTACCTCGATAAAGCGGGTGCAGTCGTTCCCGGCCTTTCCATCAATGGTCCCCTGGCCGCAGGGATTCCCGGTGAGCCGGCGGCGCTGGCCCATATATCCAAACGCTACGGTAGACTGCCACTCAAACAGGTGTTGGCGCCCGCGATAAGAATTGCTCGTGAGGGTTTTAGCGTGGATGCCCACTACCGTCGCATGGCAAGTTGGCGCCTCGAGCCCCTGCGCGCCAATTCGGCGGCGGCGTCTGTGTTTCTGATTGAAGGTGAAATGCCCGCAGTGGGTGAGCGTATCCGCCAGCCCGACTTGGCCGATACATTGCAGCTTCTGGCCGATAGAGGTGCAACGGGTTTTTATGGCGGGGAGTTGGCCAAGCGGCTGGTGGCGGAAGTAAAAGCCGCCGGCGGGATTTGGGAATTGGAGGATCTGACGAGCTACAAGGTAGTTGAAAGATCACCCGTGCGCGGCAGTTACATGGGCCTGAAGATCACCAGTGCGCCACCGCCTTCCTCGGGTGGCGTGGCGTTGATCACCATGCTGAATATCCTGCGGGGCTTTAACCTGCCGACTGTGGAAGAGCCGCAACGGACTCATCTCATTGTGGAAGCGATGCGCCGGGCCTATCGTGACCGGGCGGACTATCTGGGTGATTCCGACTATGTGGACATTCCCCTCGATGCATTGATACACCCCTGGTATGCAGCGGGTTTGGCCCGCGACATCCAGATGAATCGAGCCAGTGCCAGTGTCGGCAATCCCGAGCACGAACAGGGCCGCGACACCACCCACTTCTCGATTCTGGATCGGGAGGGCAATCGGGTGGCGGCCACATTGAGCATCAACTACCCGTTCGGTTCCTGCTTTATGGTTGCGGGGACCGGTGTGTTGCTGAACGACGAGATGGACGACTTTTCCGCCAGTCCGGGAGTGCCCAACGTCTATGGCCTGGTGGGTGCGCAAGCGAACGCGATCGCCGGCGGCAAACGTATGCTCTCCAGCATGTCACCCACCTTTGTCGAGGATGAGGCTCAGCTGGCCATACTCGGCACACCCGGAGGCAGCCGGATCATCAGCATGGTGTTGCTGAGCATTCTGGAGATGGCGCAAGGTAAAGGGCCGCAAGCCTGGGTTGATCGCCCCCGTTTTCATCATCAATACCTGCCCGATAAAATCGAGTTTGAGCCGGATGCCTTTAGTGAAAAGTTACGCAAACAACTCGAATCCATGGGGCATGTGCTGAAGCCACTGGATCACGCCTACGGCAATATGCAGGCGATTCATTGGAATAAACGTACCGGTCGTGTGGAAGCGGCAAGTGACCCACGGGGTGTTGGAGAGGCAAAGATTCAATGATTGTGCTGAAATTCGCACGGAAAATTGCAAAAAGGCTCTGGATATCACAAACTCGGCATTGAATTTGAGTTTGTTTTGGCCCAAGCTTGTGCCGGATGCCAAGCATCTGTTCTAACAATGGAAAAACGCAGAGAGATCGAGAGTAATTAATTATGAAAACCACCATGAAAATTGCCGCTATGGTCCTGAGCCTTGGTCTGCTGGCCGGTTGTGCTACAACCGACATGAGCAAACTTGAGGCTGACGTTGCCAATGCCCAAGCTGCCGCTGATGCTGCTATGAAGGCCGCAAAAGAGGCTCAGTTGGATGCCGCTACCGCTCAGGGTACGGCTGATGCTGCCATGAAAGCCGCCAATGCCGCTAGTGATGCTGCTGAGGCTTGCAGTGAGAAGTGTGGCCGTATGTCTGAGAAGGCAATGGCAAAATAAGCTGATCGTTCCAAACGATTCAGTTTTTGCAGGGACGAAAAACCCCGACCGTGAAAACGGTCGGGGTTTTTTTATCGCCTTCCAAAAAGGGATTTCAATAGAGTCAGTCAGCTGAGCCAAACTGTTGGAAGAGACCTTGGGTACTCTTTCAGCTACGATTGGTAGAGTTCGTCCTGTCCGCCATTCGCCTTTTTATCGACCTGGGTTCCGGATAGAGAGATCTACTCGGATTCAGCAAGTGCCTTATTGTCCCAGAGATAAAGAGGCATTGGGATGCCGGTCTTGTTTTCGGCATATTCCTGCAGCAGAGACCAGTCGGGTTTGCGTTTGTCGTCTCCCAACCGGGAGATGACAGCATTGACCAATTTCGTGTAGTTATGGCCATTCTTCTCGACATACTCCACCAGGGGTGGGTGCACCTGCACATAGAGTTCCCCTTTTAGCCAACCGGCCTTGTAGGGTTCATTGATGATGCGCACCGGAGTGCCGGTCTCCACTTGCTTGAAGAATTGGGCGATATTCTCCGGGTAGAGACGGATGCAGCCGTGGCTTACGCGCATGCCCACACCATAGGGTTTGTTGGTGCCGTGCAGCAGGTAACCTGACATGCCGAGATAGATGGCGTGACTACCCAGTGGGTTGTTCGGGCCGGGTGGCACCACCGGTGGTAGTGGGTCGCCATCCTCCTCGTGCTCTTTGAGAATCGAGGCGGGTACGGTCCAGCTCGGTCCTTCCTTCTTGCCGACCACACGGGTTTCACCGGTGGGTGTGCTCCAGCCTTCGCGTCCAATGCCGAGAGGATAGGTGATCACCACCGGTCGCTCTTTGGGATAGTAATAGAGCCGCAGTTCAGCCAGATTGATCACAATCCCTTCCCGGGGGCCGGGGGGCAGGATGTACTGTTGAGGGATCACGACTTCCGTCCCCTCACCCGGAAGCCAAGCATCGACCTTGGGATTGGCGGCCACCATCTGCCGGTAGCCGATGTCATAGATGCGGGCGATATCCGAGAAGGTCTCCTCCCAGCGGGTATTCAGGGTGAAGGTCTGTCCCACCACATCGTCTTCCGGTGCGGGTAGGTCAAAAGTTACGGCATGCAGTGGGGTTGTCAGTGCCAGCAGTAGAACCAGGCAGGGGTGTTTCGGCAGTCTCATACAGGTCGGTGTTTTGTGAATCTATCTCGTAGTTTACCCGAGGATTGCCCCTCCGGTGTGAAGAATAGGGCATTCTCTGGCGATTTGCTGGGGCATCCACCCGGCGAACATCGGCCGGTGACCCTTCCGCTAAACCGGCAGGTTATTAAAGTATCAGCTTTTCAGGCCGTTAGCTCAGATACCGGGGGTCTAAAGCCACACATGGCTGATTCCGGGTGAAGATCTGTCGCCACCAGTGCGTATTGACGACAGGATTCATTGAAGAACGGTCCAATAGAGTAGTCAGACACAACCCGAAAGAGCGGCCCATGCGTCGAATGGCAGTGATCAAGCAGTGCGCTAAGGTGGGAAAGACCACCATTGCGACCGGCCTGGGTCATGCCTTGGCTATGAGCGGTCACCGTGTGACTCTGGTCGATCTCGATCCTCAGGGATGTCTTGCGGCGGGTTATGGCATCTTCCGGGCGCCATCCAAGGGGATCGACAAGGTGATGATGAATGGCACCGATCTGAATTCGGTAAAGATCGGCGCACGGGACCTGCTGACCCTGATACCTGCCGGTATCACTCTGGCCCGGATGGAGCAGCGTGATGGAGATGGGGCTAAAAACGTGCGCCGCTTGCGCGAAGCCATCGATGGCCGGTTCGAGGATCAGGCCTTCGTCATCTTCGACTGTCCCTCGGCAAGCAGCCTACTTGTCGTGAATGCTATGTTTGCCGTGGATGAGTTGCTGATCCCGGTGACCAGTGAAGCGGAAACCCTCACCGGAGCCCTGAAAACCCTGGTCACTCTGAAACGACTCGAGCCCTATTTGCCGCATCCTGTGAGGGCGAGAATCCTACTCAATCGCTTCACCCCAAGGCGTAAGGCCAGCCGGGAGATGCAACAGAAAGTCGAGCACTACTTTCCCGATGCATTGCTGAAAACCGCTATTCGTGAAGGCCCTGCATTGACCGAGAGTCGGGACATGGGACGCACTATTTTCGAGTACAAGGCGAGCAGCCATTCGGCCGAGGAGTTTAGGGCGTTGGCTAGGGAATTGCTCGCTTTGCCGGGTTAATAATAAAGCTGGCAGGCGGGTAAAGCTTATCTCAAATCTGTCGCTAACAGAGCAAGTACCCACTAAGCGGACGAGAGTCAGAGAGCTTTCCGGAGGTTCTATGTCAATCACCAGTAACCTGTCAGACGACCAAATGACCGTGACTATCAAAGTGGCGGGAAGATTCGATTTTTCCACACATCAGGATTTTGTACAGAGTTACAAGAGTTTTCCCAAGGGCGAAAAATCCTATGTCGTCGATCTGGCAAGCGCAGAGTACATGGATAGCTCCGCCATGGGTATGCTGCTGCAGCTGCGCGAATACAACCGGTCGGGCGAAAGCGTGGTTCTTGCCAACGGCAATGAGGCGGTCGTCGACGTGTTGCAAATCGCCAATTTCGGTAAGTTGTTCACCATCAAGAATCCGAAATAGTCTGTCGGGAGTGCACAACCCAGGGCCTTTCCGGTATGCTTGCCCCTTTTTTCAGGGGTGTCTTCCATGGGTTTCAAATGCGGTATCGTCGGCTTGCCGAACGTCGGCAAATCAACGCTTTTCAATGCGTTGACCAAAGCCACCATTGCTGCGGAGAACTATCCGTTTTGCACTATCGACCCCAATGTCGGCGTAGTACCACTGCCGGATTCACGCCTGGACGTGCTTGCCGCCATCGTCAAACCCCAGCGGGTGCTTCCTACCACCATGCAGTTCGTCGACATCGCCGGCCTGGTGGCCGGTGCCTCCAAGGGGGAGGGGCTGGGCAATAAATTTCTTGCCAATATTCGCGAGACCGACGCCATCGCTCAGGTGGTCCGCTGTTTCGATAGCGATGATGTGGTGCATGTGGCCGGCCGGGTCGATCCTATCAGTGACGTGGAGGTGATCAACACGGAGCTGGCCCTGGCCGATCTGGAATCGGTGGAGAAGGCACTGGCCAAGACCGAGCGTCAGGCCAAGACCGGTGACAAGAAGATGTTTGCCAAAAAGGCCCTGCTGGAGCGAGTGCGGGATCAGCTCAATCAGGGACAGCCGGTGCGCAGCATGACGCTCACCGAAGATGAATACCTGGAGATGCGGGACCTGTTTCTGCTGACCATCAAGCCGGTGCTCTATATCGCCAACGTGGCGGAGGATGGTTTCGAAAATAACCCTCACCTGCAGGCGTTACAAGAGTTGGCAAGGAGTGAGGCAGCGGAGGTGGTGCCGGTCTGTGCCGCCATTGAAGCCGAGATCGTCGAGCTGGAGGAGGATGAGCGGAGCGAATTCCTTGCTGACATGGGACTCGACGAACCGGGCCTGAACCGGGTGGTGCGAGCCGGCTATAAACTGCTGGGCCTGGAGACCTATTTCACTGCAGGTGTAAAGGAGGTGCGGGCCTGGACCATTTCGAAGAATGCCACCGCTCCTCAAGCCGCCGGGGTCATCCACACCGATTTCGAGCGTGGCTTTATCCGCGCCGAGGTGATCGGTTACGAGGATTTCGTTGCCTGCAAGGGGGAGCAAGGTGCCCGCGAGGCGGGAAAGCTGCGCTCCGAGGGTAAGGAATATATCGTCAAAGATGGCGACGTCATCCATTTCCGATTCAATGTCTGATGTTGACACTACCGGAAGGCGACAGTATATTTCCCGCCCTTCAGAACCGCTTTTGGCAAGGTAGCTCAGTTGGTTAGAGCACAGCACTCATAATGCTGGGGTCGGCAGTTCGAATCTGCCCCTTGCTACCAAAACAGAAAGGCCTGACAAATGTCAGGCCTTTTTTTATACATCTGGATCCAGTGCCTCCTGAATCAGGGGTGAATCAATGCGGATCGGGGTTTTCCCACACCAGCCTGAGTAAGGCGCTACGGCGCATCGTTGCCAGCCGGTCGGAAAATTCCCGGATGTTCGATTCCAGCAGATCGGCAATGTCCAGCTTGATGCGACGCTCCCCTAATAGTTGCTCTCGCTGATCATATAGCTTCCGGACTTCGAGTTGTTGCCGGGCCAAACTGAAATCGAGAACGTGGGGATGAGCGGCTTGTGCATTCCTTTGTATTTGAGTTTGCCGTGTGAGGATCTGCAGTTGCAGATCGCTCAGGGTTAGATTCTGGATGTCTATCTGTTCAAGCTGTTCGTCCCACAGGGTGAACAGGTTGTCGACTCCCTCTTCGATCCAGCAGTTGATTTCATTCAGATGTTCGATCCGCAACTGCTGCATGATGAGGATGCTGTCGGGCATACTGAACAGGTGTTCGTAGACCTCGAGCCAGCTCTCTTCGCGGGCGTTGAAGAGTTTGTCCATGTAGTGCAGAAGCAGACTGACGGACTCTCTGTAGTCATAGTCTTGGAAATGCTGGCTGACCGATCCCAGGATATTCGCATAGATGGCGGCAGTACCCGCGAATGCCCGATCGTTCTCCACCTGCAGGCCTTTGGCGTAGATGGTCGCGAGGCGATCGAGCAGGCGGAGATAGCCATCTTTGCGAATCTGGATTTTACCGGATTGCAACATCAGGGATATCTCCAGCAACATTTCCTGCAGTAGGTCGATGTCGACCCTTTCCCCGTGCTTTGTCAGCGCGTTTTCAAGAAAGTCGAAATATTTCTGAATGATAGGGCAGATCTCTTCATGCCCCATGGTTGGCAGATTATCGATACCCTGCAGCCGGAAGGCTTCCATATCCCGGTAGTGCCGTGACGTCTCTTCTTCGTGGTTACGATAGTTCATGGTCTGTCGTGATCCGGCATTGGCGCAGTTAGCACATCAATTATATTAACAATTACTAATACAATAAATCATTATTTTATCACCCTCATTAGTGAAGCGGAGAGCAATCTCCCATTCTAGCGGCTGTAGATGGAGTTTCTTGAGTCTGCATCCCCTGTGTTTTGGGATCTAACTCTTTGAACTAAAGATATAAGTTTTTTTATGTGGTTTTCATTACAATATGTGCGCTGACACGGGCCCAGGATTTTAAAGCCCGTACAAAACTGAGAAATTCACTAGGGGTACTTCATCATGCGTTTGTTGACCGTAAGACAGTTTCTGGGCCTGACAGTGCTCCTGCTGTCGCCGATGCTGGTAATGGCCGGGGAGGCCGAGATGAGTGGGGCCGATACGGCCTGGATCATGACTTCGACCGCCCTGGTCCTGTTCATGACATTGCCAGGGCTGGCTATGTTTTACGGTGGCCTGGTTCGCACAAAGAACGTGTTATCGGTGCTGATGCAGTGCTTCGCCATTGCCGGTTTGGTGTCTATCCTCTGGCTGGTGGCGGGATACAGCCTGGCCTTCGGCGAGGGCAATGCCTTGATCGGCGATTTCAGCCGGGTGCTGATGGCTGGCGTTGGCAAGGAGACACTGTCGGGTACTATTCCCGAGTCCCTGTTTATGCTGTTTCAGATGACCTTCGCCATTATCACCCCGGCCCTGATCGTCGGTGGTTTCGCCGAGCGCATGCGCTTCTCCGCCATGCTGCTGTTCAGCGCCCTGTGGCTGTTTGTGGTCTATGTGCCGATCACGCACTGGGTCTGGGGTGGCGGTTGGCTGGGGTCGATGGGGCTCGGGCTCTATGACTTTGCCGGTGGCACGGTGGTCCATATCACAGCCGGCGTTGCAGCACTGGTGGCTGCCGTTGTGATGGGGCCCAGGCATGGCTTTGGTACCGCTTCGTTGATGCCCCATAACATGACCATGACCATCGCCGGCGCCGGTATGCTATGGGTTGGCTGGTTCGGCTTCAATGGTGGCAGTGCCCTGGCCTCCGATGGCAGCGCCGCGATGGCGATGCTGGTGACCCATATCTCGGCGGCGACCGGGGCCATGACCTGGCTGGTGCGTGAGTGGATCAAGTTTGGTAAGCCCAGCGCTCTGGGCGCGGTCACCGGCATGGTGGCGGGCTTGGGTACCATCACCCCGGCCTCCGGTTTCGTCGGTCCCGCCGGTGCCTTGGTGATCGGCCTGGTGGCGGGGATTGTCTGCTTCTCAGCCACCAACTATCTGAAACAGGTGCTCAAGATCGACGACTCCCTGGATGTCTTTCCGGTGCATGGCGTCGGCGGTATTCTCGGTACCTTGATGGCGGGCGTCTTCTCCTCCACCTCACTGGGGATCTTTTCCGGTTACGGTTTTGCCGATGGCATCTCGAGCATCAGCGGTCAGTTGAAGGTGCAGTTTATCGGTGTGATCGCGACCGTGGCCTTTACGGCCGTGGCCAGTTTTCTACTGTTTAAGCTGGTGGATAACCTGATCGGACTGCGCGTCAGCAAGGACCAGGAGGTGGAAGGTCTGGATATCGTGCTGCATGAGGAGCGCGGTTATAACGAGCTGAGCTGAGGGTTTGTGGGGCGGCGTTAGCCGTCCCCGCGAAATCACGGCCGGCGATAGCTGGCCAACGCGCTGTCGGTTTCGTGGATGGCTACCTCAACCACCGGAAAGCCTTCCGCGGCCACTTGGTCGAAGATCAGTTTGGCAATATTTTCCGCCGTCGGATTCACTCGCATTACATGGACCCGTTCCCCCGCCGCCTGCAGACCGGGTAACACCGGGTCCGCTTCGTGCAGCAGCATGTTGTGATCGAGGGTCCGGTTGATCCACTCTTTGACAAACTCACCGATATCGCTGAAGTCGCATACCATCCCCAGCTCGTTCAGGGTGTCTGCTTCGAGACGTATCACAGCGGTGGCATTGTGACCGTGGAGATGGCGGCACTTGCCCTGGTGATTGAGCAGTCGGTGCCCGTAGCAGAAATGGACTTCTTTGGTGACGCTGTACATGCTGATAAGAGGCGCTGGTTTTGGCAGGCACAGAGTATACGGACTGACTCGGCGGGCCGCTACCGTCATAGGCGGTCCGTGGTGGGGTAAATAAAGGATTGAGCTTATCAGTCGATAGATAGCTTAGATATCCCAGCTGGAATTTCCGGTATGGTCGTTGAGAACAATTTTATCGAAGAGGTAAGAGAGGCTGTGGCACAGCTGAAGAAGCTGACGCGTGATTTCCCCAAGCTCTCCAGCCGCCATGTGAAGCAGGCTATCGAGACCTGGAATGAGGAGATGTTCGAGAAAGGTGAGCTAATCTGGCTCGAAAAGCAGCGAAAACGCATGGAACGCAGTGCTTTGGAGGATCGTGCCGTCGAGTTGATCAGGAATCAGTTTGTGGATGATGTGCTCGACAAGTTGATATCGGAGTTTGACCGGGAGATCGATTTCCACGGTCTGCTCGACCTCTGTGGACGGGATAGATATATCGCCGCCCTGCGCCGTGAGGCGATCGAGCTGAAGCAGAATTCCGTCTCTCCGGAGCAGACCGCCGAGCTTTGGAACAGTGCTCACAAACCCTCGCTCGGGGGTGAACGCTGGACCGCCAAGGGCATCGTTCGGTTGATGGACTGATCACTCTCGGATCAGATAGCAGGCGGTCACCACGTGGCTAGGGCTGATGGAGTAACGCCCCTCAAAGCGGAATGAGGGAAATGGGATCTCGCACTTTTCGGTCGGCGCAAAGTGGTAGCTCTGCCGCTCCCTGTCAAAACTTAACGCCACCGATTGAAATCCGAAATAGCGCTGTACCAGAGGGTAGTAGCACTTGTAGAGGCTCTCCTTGGCGCTGAAGATCAGC
>JBNKOL010000086.1:0-2314 GCA_050294655.1 Sedimenticolaceae bacterium | reverse complement strand
AGCTGCTCATGGGTGCCGCTGAACACCCGGCCGCAGCCGCAGGTGAACAGCGTGTCGCCGCAGAACAGATTGCCCTCGGCCAGGTAGGCCACATGCCCTTCGGTGTGCCCGGGAACCTCCAGCACCTCCAGTTCCAGATCCAGCTCTTGCAAGCGAATCCGCTCACCATCGGAGAGCGGCCGGGTGACCACGGGGAGCGTCTCGTTGGCCGGGCCATAAACGGGGATTTCGGGATAGGCCGCCAGCAGTTCCCGCACGCCGCCCGTGTGATCGCCGTGCTTGTGGGTCAACAGGATCGCCGTGAGCTTCAGGCCTTCCCGCTGCAACAGATCCAGTACAGGATCTTCATCCCCCGGGTCCACCACCGCCACATTGGGACTCCCGGGCCGGCGCAACAACCAGATGTAATTGTCGTCGAAGGCCGGGATGGGGCGGATTTCCAGCATAATCGGTTATTTACCGTAGAGCTCTTTGGGATCAATGAGAGGATCGCTGATCACCTCCAGCTTGCCGTCCCGCACCGCGTTATAGAAACAGCTGCGGCGGCCCGTGTGGCAGGCGGGACCGATCTGGTCCACCAGCAACAGAATGGTGTCGCCGTCGCAGTCGAAACGCAGGGCCTTCAACTGCTGGGTCTGTCCCGAGGACTCCCCCTTGCGCCACAGCTTCTGGCGTGAACGGGACCAGTAACAGACCCGTCCCGTGGCCAGGGTCTCTTCCAGCGCCTCGCGGTTCATCCAGGCCATCATCAACACCTCGCCGCTGTCGTGCTGCTGGGCGATGGCGGGGATCAATCCGTCGCTGTTATAGGGGAGATTGCCGATAACCTCATCCCAGGGTAAGGACTGGCCGACGGTGAAGGCCTCGGTCTGCTTCAACATAGAACATACTCTCCTGCAAATAGGTACATCATAACACCGATCCGGCGAGCGGCGCGGCGAGATCTCTTGGTATACTTCCGGGATCACGGCATCCGGCGGTAACCATGCAAATCTTCAAAATCTCATTCATCAACCAGGGCAAGGTCTATGTACTGTTCGCGGAGAACGTGCGTCAGAGCGACCTGTTCGGCTTCATCGAAATCGAGCGCATCCTGTTCGGCGAGACCAGTTCGGTGGTCATCGACCCGTCCGAAGAGAAACTAAAGAGCGAGTTCGGCGGCGTCAACCGGACGCTGGTTCCCATGCATTCGGTCATCCGCATCGACGAGGTGGAAAAAAAGGGTCAGAGCAAGATTCTGGACCTGGATGTAAACGCCAACGTCACCCCCTTTCCCGCCACCCTCTATCCATCCAAAAAAAGCACGGATTAATCCTTGCGAAAAATCATTGCCACCTGACCGGGCGCCGCCATAATGCGGCAATGCGATTCAGGCACCACTATCTGCTCATCCTCCTGCCCCTGCTGGGCGGTTGTGGTGATGAACCCCAGTCAGTAAAGGAAACCGGCGAACCGGCCCTGATCGTCGCCGCCGAGAGCGGTGATCTGGCAAGCGTAAACGCCCTGCTCCTGGAACAGGCCGACGCCAATGAACGGGACAGTTGCCAATGGACCCCCTTGATGAAAGCGGCCCTGAACGGCCATCTGGAGACAGCCCGCAAGCTACTGGCCTCCGGCGCGCAGATGGAGCTGTGCGACAAAGGGGGCTACACCGCCCTCATGCTGGCAGCATCCAACAACCATGTGGAAGTGGTCGAGCTGCTATTGCAGCACGGCGCGGAGATCAACCGCCAAGAGTCAACGGAAGGAGTGAGCGCCCTCATCTGGGCGGCGAAACTGGGTAATCGTGAGACGTTGGAGATACTGCTCCGTTATGGGGCCGATACTTCTTTGAAGGACCACAAGGGAATGACCGCTCTCGATTGGGCGCAGAAGAAAGGGCGGCAGGAAATTATACGGCTGCTCTCTGCCACCCCGTAGCAACCCAATCCCGCGGGAAATGATAGTTACCACATGCCTTCTACTACATCTACATCGTCAACCGTTATCGAGTTTTTACACTGACCCCAAATATCTCAAAAACACTGCGGAACACCCCAAACCATCATTCGTACATCTGGACCAGAATACTCAAAAGACTCACTCAGCAACCACACTATTCATCGACGGCAACTCGAGGCAATTTATTTCAATAGCCCAGTTAGGGTTTGCATCATACTTTTTAATTGAATAATTTATGCACTTTTGATGATCGTAAAATTTCGCCAAATGCACTGGCTCGTTTGTTGCAACACCATTGCCATCCATTAACACAAACAAAAGATAAAAGAGCTTCATGTCACTCATTTAGTTACTCCTATCCTGACACGCTCAC
>JBNKOL010000085.1:0-10234 GCA_050294655.1 Sedimenticolaceae bacterium | reverse complement strand
GTGGGAGATCATCTCCTTTCGATTCCTCTGATCGTGGAGAGTGAATGGACTACCAAAACTGACGCTATTATTTACGATTTTGAGAAATTATTGCAGTCAAATGCAGAACATAAAGTCATGGTGTTTCAAGGTAACTCTAGGAAAAGAATCGAAGAGGTATTTACAGAAATATGCAGTCGTATCAAAAGTTTCAAACCACGGATACTGAATGATCGATACTTGCTTGCTGGCTATCAATGGGAGACACACGAGTTCATTTTTCACTTGGTAGTCCAGTAAGAGAGATAAGCTGTTCTGTGAGAATGCCGCCCCATATAATTACGCATAATATATATTATGTTAAATAATATATAGGCCGCTAAGGCACCTATTTTAATCATATGGATCTGGAGGCCGGTGCTCGCTTGCACCGGCCTCTCCCCTGGCGGTTACTTATCCAAATGTCGCCGCATCGATGACGTACCGGTAACGGGCCTTCTTGTTCACCACATTCTCCCAGGCCTCATTGATCTGTTCCGCCTTGATGATCTGTATTTGCGGCAGCACCTTGTGATCGGCACAGTAGTCGACCATCTCCTGGGTCTCCTTCATGCCTCCGATCAGTGAAGCATTGAAATTGACCCGGCTGTAGGAAAGCGCGAGGTTGTTCATTGTCACTTCAAACTTTTCGGGCATGCCCACCTGGGTGTAGGTGCCAAAGGGTTTCACCACCGAGACGTAAGCCCCGACATCGTACTGATAAGGAATGGTACAGATCATGTAGTCCAGCTTCCCTCTCCAGGGCGCCAGTTTGCCAAGGTCGTCCACGACGACGGCCTCCTTGGCCCCAAAGGCGAGGATATCTTTGACCTTGCCCGGCGAGGTGGTGAAGGCGTAGACCTCCGCCCCTTTGGAGATGGCCAGTTTAATCGCCATATGTCCCAGTCCGCCGATCCCAGCGACACCGACCTTGTCCCCTTTCTTGAGATCGAATTTCATCAGCGGCGAGTAGGTGGTGATGCCTGCACACAGCAGCGGTGCCGCCTCCTGAAAGCTGATGCTTTCAGGGATATGGACGGCAAAATGCTCCTTAACCACGATATTGTTCGAGTAGCCGCCCTGAGAGATCCCTGTTGGTGAGCTTTTCTCGGGAAAACCGTAAGTAAAAGTGGTCTCGGGACAGTACTGTTCTTCTCCCTGCTTGTAACTTTCGCACTCGGGATTGCTGTCCACCATGCAACCGACCCCTGCCCGGTCGCCGACCTTGAATCGGGTAACATTTTTGCCGATGGCGGAGACAACACCCACGATCTCATGACCGGGCACCTGAGGATATTGCTGTTCTCCCCAGTGTCCTTTCATCTGATGAATATCGGAGTGACAGATGCTCGCGTACTTGATCTCAATCAGCACGTCATCATCGCCTACCGGGCGGCGCTCGAACGCCCATGGCACCAGCTTGCCCGATGTGTCGATAGCCGCATAGCCTTTGGACTGGATGTTTTTCACTGCCGCGTTGGTATCGGCAAACAGGCTCATGGGGCTGGCAAGCAGCAGGCTGCCGCCCGCCAGTGCCGACCGTTGCAAGAATGCCCTTCGACTCAGATCCTTTTCCTCACACATGAGATATTCTCCTCTGCTAATTTAATCCGTGTTGCCGTGATACTCGGCATCAGTGACCTTCTCCTTCCAGATCACGTTCTCTCCATCCTTGCTGCCGGTGATCACCAAATGGGTCATTGCGGCATCGGGGGTGGCGCCGTGCCAGTGATCCACATCGCATGGACACCACACCGCGTCACCCTCCGTAAACGCCAGGATCTTTCCATCCCGTGTCCCGGTCAGGGCGGTGCCCTTGGTCACCACCATGTGCTGTCCCGCCGGGTGCATGTGCCATGCGGTCCGCGCGCCAGGCGCGAAGGTGACATAGGCGCCGGAGTAGTGGGCGTTGTCGTTAGCGGGGAACAGCACATTGACCTGCACATCACCGGTAAACCACTCCTCCGGCCCCTTGAACGGCGGCAGGGAACCGGCTGGATAGAGGGTTTGAATTGCGTCTTTCGATGGCATGTTGAAAGCCCCTTATAGTGCACTCTTCAAGATAGCGGTGATCACCTCCGAGGTGTAAATATCGCCGATACCAAAGCCGATCACATTGCCCCGCACGTTCTCGACAATGGCCGGCAGATCGGCCTCCTGAATGTCCAACTGCGGCAGACGTGTGGGTGTACCAATCTTGTTGAACCAGGCCTCCAGCGCGGCAATCCCCTCCTCTGCGCCGCTCATACCGAATACCTGCTGGGCAAAGCGTTCAAACTGGGCCGGGTTGCGGCCGTGGTACCACTTCATCCAGGCGGGGATCACCACTGAAAGTCCCGCGCCGTGGGGCACATTGAACAACGCGGAAAGGGAGTGTTCAATCGCATGGTTGGGGTAGCTGAAGCCCGCGGTGCCCGTGAAAGTCACGCCGTTCAGGGCCAGGGTCGCCGCCCAGGCGAACTGGGCGCGGGCGTCGGCGTCGGAGGGATCGGCCAGCAGCGATTCGGTGGTTTCGATCACCGTGTTGATGACGGATTCGACCAATCGCGATTGCAGATGGGGATGTACACTGGCCGTGAAGTAGGCCTCGATCGAGTGCGCAATGATATCGGTGGCGGAATAGACCAGATACTCCCGCGACACACTCTGCATCAGCGCCGGGTTAATGACCGAAACCCTGGGGAACAGGAGTGGCGAAATGATAAAGAGCTTCTCCTTGGTCTCTTCATTGGTGACCACGGCGTTGGGGTTCATCTCACTGCCGGAGGCCGCAAGGGTCATGATAGAGAAGATGGGCAGCGCGGATTCGATGCCGCCCTTGCCAATAAATAGATCCCAAACGTCACCCGCATAGCCAACGCCCGCGGCCATCGCCTTGACGCTGTCCAGAACGGAACCGCCCCCCACGCTCAGGATGGCATCGACCTGCTGGTCGCGCGCCAGTTGAACGCCTTCACGCACCTTGGAAATGACGGGGTTGCTGATAATCCCGCCGCACTCCACCCATTCGATGCCCTGTCCGGCCAGGCTCTGGCTCACGGTATCGAACAGGCCGTCGCGCTTGATGCGCTCGCTGCCGTAGCAGAGCAGCACCTTGCGGATGCCCTGCTCCGCCATGTACTGGCCGATCTGCTGCTCTTTCCCGGCGCCAAATTCGATTCGGGTGGGGGTGTAATAGGTAAAGTTTTCCATGCCTGCATCCTCAAAGCTGATTCAAATGGGTGGTTGCTATGGGCTCATTCTTGTCCAATCCTGGCGATTATCGGTATAACGTTCCTGTCTGATTATTGCCTGATCCTACGAAGCTACAGATTTTTGTGGGACAGCAGCAACGCTTTGGGGCTAAAGTTACACTGTAGCAAACAGGGGGCGGAATGCCCGGGAGAACCAACGTGTCGTACCAAAAACTGGCCCGCATCATCGAACAGCGGACCGAGGGAAACGAGGACTGGCTAACGCCGATCCCCAACCTCCTCTTCTTTCGGCGTGAAGCACCCATGCCGCCGGCCATCTGCCTGATTGAGCCGAGCATCGTGCTCGTGGCGCAGGGAGAGAAAAAGATGTGGGTCGGAGACGAGGGGTATCTCTACGATACCGACCGTTTCCTCATTACCTCCCTCGACATCCCCGCCAATTCCGAGGTGGTCACCGCCAGCCCGGAGGAGCCCTGCCTGGGACTGGTGTTGAAACTGGACCTGCAAACCCTGGCGGAACTGATCTCGCAGGGCAGCCTGCCGCCCCCGGTTGAACACCCGGGCAACGACCGGGGTGTAGGGATCGGCACGGTCACACCGCAGATCATCGAGCCGTTCGGGCGCCTGCTGGACCTGCTCGACGAACCGGACGCCATCCCCATGCTCGCCCCCCTGATCCAGCGGGAGATCCACTACCGGCTGCTACTGAGCGACCAGGCGGCGCGCCTGTGGCAGATCGTCTCCGTGGGCAGCCAGAGCCAGCGGGTGGCCAAGGCCATCGACTGGCTAAAGGTGAACTACACCCAGCCGCTGCGCATCGAAGAACTCGCCGCCCGCGTGCAGATGAGCGCCTCCAGCTTCCATCACCACTTTCGCAAACTCACCGCAATGAGTCCCCTGCAGTACCAGAAGTGGCTGCGCCTGAACGAGGCAAAGCGTTTGATGCTGAACGATGACCTGGACGCGACCAGCGCCGCGTTCCGTGTCGGCTACGAAAGCCCCTCACAGTTCAGCCGCGAGTACAGCCGTCTCTTCGGGCTGCCACCGAAGCGGGATATTGGGAGATTGCGCGGTGAGGTAGAGATGCAGTTCCCTGCTCTTCATAAGTAGTGACTACAAGGCGTTACATGATGCGGATAATCCGGCACCACCAACTTAGACATCCTTTCCATCTTTAACCTCCTGCTATGTCAACGAATGAGGGAGGTAGGTAATTAAAATTTATTGGCTGAATTAATTAAGTAAATTCCCTAGAATTGAATTGGGAATTGCCCTGGAATTGCCAAGGGGCGATGCACACCCCTGCCCTTCATTAAGTTGTAGTAGTAGCAACTGCCTCTTCATACTACTACTCTTCGGGTGTTGATATGTCTCCTGTCTGCCGTATTTTTAATCCAACCCCTCGCAATACCTCATCTGCTTCCGTGTACACACGAACCCGTAGAGTACAGGGTGAGTCGAGTTGCAAAGGTGAAAATACCAACAAAAAAGTGGCGGCATGCCTGCCATTTTCAGGATCCTCTGGTTCGCCTAATGCATCGATAGCACTTGCCAATTGCTCTGGATCAAGTTCAATTCTTTCCAATTCATCTTCATCCTTAAAGACTATCAATTTCAGTGACTGGAAAGGCTCGGTAGCATGTGTAACCACTTTTATAGACAAGCAAAGTTTTGGAAGAACTGCCGGCAGATTCTGAACATACAGCACACTAGAATATACGCCTATGTATGAGAGCTTTCCGCCTACTTCATGACGAATATCATCGCAAAAAATAGTTTCGACATGACGATTTATCATTTTGATAGAACTCGCTTGCGTGTTATAGCTTCTTGGCGCTCTAAAGCCTGGTTGAGAGTATTAAGATCAACACCAAGCGCTAAAGCAAGCTTTCTGCAGGTTTCGATATGTAGATTCTCTGTACCTTTCTCGATGCGCGCAATATGTGACTGACTTGTCCCTAGTTTTTCCGCGAGATGTGCTTGGGACCATCCTTTACGTAGCCGCATAGTGCGTACAGTATCCCCATCTTCGCTATAGAAAGTATCAGCAACCCATTGGCGACCCTCCTTTATCGATTGTCCTTCATTTTCCTGTTCCCACTCTGCTTCTAGCTTGCTAATCGAGCTATAGTTCGGCGGCGGGACAGCCTGAGAAGGGATATATGCCTCAAAGGAATATACTTGGCAGCGGGTCTGGCTTGTTGTTTCTACCGTTGAACCGCTCTGAACAATAAATCGCTCATAGCTCTTCATAGGCCCTGATGATTCGCTGACTGATGGGATGATCGGCTTCATAATTGAACTCCCGAGGTGCAATGGCCAAAACGTAATAATGGTGTTGTCTGGGCTTGAAAGCATAGATGATGCGGTACCTGAGCCCATTGTCTTCTAGATCCCACACTTTCAACCGCCACAAATCGCGTCCTTGACGCCATTGTTCCTGCCATTTACTAACGTGTATATCTGCTGAACGGTGATCTCCATAATCATGCTGGGTCAACCTATCCAGTAGATCATGATCACTCTCCAGTTGAGCCAAAAGGGCCACAATACGACCGGCCGCTTCAGGCTCCTTCTCTCGCAACGCCTTCAAATCAGCTTTCGCGTAGTCATGTACAAAAAGGTTAAGCAATATATCTACCTAGGTATAATCTAGTCAAGTTTCTTCAGATGTACAGCCAATCAAAGTAATAGTATACCCTGATTATTTGGATTGATTGCCCGCCGAGGTTCCTAAAAAGCGTGCAAATTCAAGCATGTTAGCCATCTCCCCATCTTATTTTCCACGCATTTATTGTGTGTTTCGGCTATTTTTCGGGTTTCTCCATCCCTATTAGACGATTTGAGAGCAAATCACAGCAATTTTAGTGAACCTGATTTTTGTTTGACTAAAGTCAAGGAGCAAAACTGTCAGACAATTTTAAACCTCGTCTAGCTCAACACCTTCGGCCACCGCTCATGCGCAGCATCTTCCCTCTCCGGCGTAATGGTCACCACATACACCCGCTGTTCATGATTCCAGCGCGCCACCAAGCCCTGTATCCATTTCCCCGCCGTCAGGTCGTACCAGCGGCTGTTGCCTTCGATATCCTTCTCCATGAACTGTGACACCGGGAGTTTGACCGGCGTGGGAAACCAGCGGTCCCAGCGGCCGGCGTAGATGGAGTCCAGGCGCGCCCAGCCGCCCAGGGGTAGCGTCCCCGCCTGGCTCTTTCTGCGGCCCCAGGGCAGCAGTTCGATGGCGCCGCCGCGTTTGCGTACCGGTAGTTGCGCCTTGGGGTTCGGGAAATAGGTCCGCACCTCCTGGCCATCAATGATGTAGTAAACGCCGCCACACATGCTACTTTTCCAGGATGGTCTCCCAGTGGCCGAAGGGCTTCCAGGCCGGGGCGATCACGTTGGGCATATCGGAGCGCCCCAGTAGCCGGGCCGGTGCAATGGCGAATTCGCCGTAGCGCCGGTTGATGGCGTCCACGGCCGTATTGAGCGCGTCCCGGTCTCCCCTGCCCGGCTCAAACAGGTCCGCTTGCTGCGCACAGGGGACGGGATCAAGGGCGGTGACCTGCACCTGCCAACACCCTTCGCCGCGCCACTGCTCCGCCAGCGCCCTCTCACACAGGCGCCAGATCGCCTGGCTGTCCTGGGTGGGGACCACGGTGCGGTATTTGCCGCCGATCCAGCCTGTCTCCGTGCGCAATCCGATGCTAAAGCGCTGGGCCTGTAAGTGGTGGCGGCGCAGACGTGCGCCCACCTTGCTGGCCATGTGCAGCAGGAAGGTGCGCAGGACCTCCGGATCTTTCGTATCCGGCGGCATCACCTTGCCGTGGCCGATGGATTTTGGGTCCTGGACATGGGTGGTTACCGGCTCCGGATCGAGTCCCTGACACATAAGCCAGATACGCCGCCCGGGATTGCCGAAGCGGCGCCCCAGCTCGCTGATGGGCAGGCTTTCCATCTGACCGCAGCGTTCCACACCCCGCTCCGCCAGAAAAGCGCCGATGCCGGTATTGATGCCGCACAGCTCGGTTACCTTGGCGGGCGCCAGGACTGCTCTGGCCTGCCAGGGTGGGATGACCGTCAGCCCGTTCGGTTTGTGCTGTTTGGCGGCGAACTTGGCGGTGGTGCGGTCGCCGCTCACCCCCACCGAGCAGAGCAGCCCGCCCGAGGCCTCATAGATGGTCTCCTTGATCAGCCGGGCGATCCGTTCCGGTGGGCCGTGCAGCCGCTGACAGTGGGTGATATCCAGAAACGCCTCGTCCACCGAGAACACCTCCACATCCGGGGTGATATCCAGCAAGGCGTGCATGATGTTGCTGGAGACCTCCGCATAGCGCTCGGGACGCGCGGGCACCCGCACAAAGTCCGGGCACAGCGCCCTGGCCTTTTTCAGCCGCGTGCCGGTCCGCACCCCCCAGGCCCGCGCCTCATAGGAACAGGTGATGAGGCAGGTGCCGGTCATGCCGTTGGTCACGCCGATAGGCCGCCCCTGCAGCTCCGGGTGGTCCAGCTGCTCGACGCTGCAGAAAAAGGCGTTCATGTCGGCGTGCGCAATGGCGCGTTTCCAGAAAGTGGGCACTCGGTGGACCTGTCTGTGGAATCAACAAGGGGTACACAACAGGATAGAACAAATGGAGAACACCAGGCAAGATCCTGTGGCAATTATTTTCCCGCAAACTACTTAACCATATGAAATAAATAGAAATAGTTTCCGCAGGATAAAAAAATCCCGCCCCATATAATGAGGCGGGCAATACCGCGCTGATGATGCTCTGTTGGAATCAGGGGTCTATGCGGGATCGGTTTCTCTGGGCAAAAGGCGTCTTTTGTTACGCACATAAATCACTGTGCTAACCAGGCCATACAAGACCAGACAGATGATTCCCAGATATAGGCCCGTGAACATGGTGAGGCTATACGATAAAAGAAAACTACTGTTTCCATTATCCAAACGTCCCAATCCAAGAAGGTCTTCACAAGTCCACAGCGCCGCTAAGCCAGCAATTATGTCCGGGTACAGGGTGAGCTGCAGCGGAATCCGGAGCGATGTGCTGATAACCAATCTTTTGCTTATATCTGTTCGCCCTATCTCGTGTAGGTGGCAATCAAGGGCGAGATACAGCAAATACCAGGTCGCGACTCCAGTGACCATGCCTGTCCAGTGCTCGACTCCCTTGAGTCCAGATCCAAAAATGAATCCCGCAATAGAATTCAGGCCAACGATCAGGAACCATTTGAGATAAATATTCATAACATTTATGTGAGGCGTCAGAAGCCAGGATCGCCCTCGGGAGAGGGCTCCTGCCGATGGTTTGTGCAGGAACCCTCACCTCTGGGCGACATGAAAGCGCTCTTACAAATCCACCTCCGCCCCCTCCTCCACTTGCGATTTCTTGCCCGCGCCATACCAGTTCACATTCCGGGTCAGGAACATCACCAGCGCCAGGATCGCAAACAGTCCAATGGAGCCGGCCAGGAGGGAGTACTCCTGCTCCTGTAGCAGGGCCAGCAGATAGAGATAGAGAGCCGCCATGCCACCGCCCACCAACGCCGCCCTCCCCCCGCTTTGCAATACGATCCGGGCATAGGCGCTGACGAGGGCAACCACCATGGATGCGGCGGCAAAATAGGCGCCGAGAAAGCCGATGTGCTCCGCCAGGGAAAGCAGCAGCAGATAGAAGAGGCAGACCGCGCCGCCCACCAGCAGATACTGCATGGGGTGGATACGGACGCCGCTCAGGATCTCGAACAGCCAGAACCCTACAAAGGTCAGGCCGATGAAGATCAGCTCATACTTCATGCTGCGTTCTGTCTTGCCGTAGGTATCCAGCGGAAACACCAGGTCCACACCCACCGCCGAATTGGACATATCCCGGCAATGGTGCTCGCTGCTGTAAAACAAGTCCTGGGGATAGTTGCGGCCAAGATAGGGGATCTCCCAAGAGACGCTGAAACCCTGTTCCGTCACTTCACGCTCACTGGGCAACCAGTTACCCTGGAAGCTGGGGTCTTTCCAGTCCGAGGTCATGTGAATGGAACTGTGACGACCTACCGGGGCCACATAGAATCCGTCACTGCCACCCAGTTCCAGGGTCAGCGCAAAGGCCGGTTTACCGACCGCACCATCACCCAGATCCAGCGGCGCATGAAATCCGCTCAGGCCGTCCATTCCGTTGCCGGTCCCCGGCTCCAGCCCGATCTCCTCGCTATTGAACTTCAGCGAAGACTCTTTCTGTACGGATTTAGGGTCCGTAACTGCGATCACGAGCTGCGCCTTCTCCCACTGCAGGTTCTTGTCCCCCGCCGCGGCTGCCATCTTCTTGCGGTCAAAATCGCCCTTCAGTTCGATATGGGCGCGATAGAGCGGAATGCCGTAGATGCTGCGGTAGCGGATCTCGCTGTCGAGTTTTACCTCCGCATCCAGGTGCTCGGGGAGAAAGGTGGCGTAGTGTTTTTTCTGCTCCACCTTGCGCACCGTACCCTCGTAGCGCTCCACCTCCTCCAGAAACGGCACCATGATCAGCGGCCCTTGCACCACCTGTTTCTTTCCCCATTTCTGGGTCACTTCCGCCACGGCGTTATTCCGTGTCATCTTCCGTTCATCAATCAACCCATCGATCTTGAAGATAGGAATCTGCAGAAGAAACACCAGAACAACGATCCCCAATACCCGCAGGATCTGGCTTTTATCTGACCCCCTCACCCACTCCACCCCTTTTTCCGTCATGGCCGCTGCCTCCGTTTGTGTCTACGGCCTTAATTAAACGGGGATGGATTGGCAATGGAGTGGAGGAATTGTGGCAATGCGGTGGCAGTTATGCTGAGGCCAAATTATCTTATTTATAAATAAAAAGACCCGACCAACACCTCATACTGCCTGGCGTCGATCGGGCCTGGGGATGACCCTTACTGATGCGGCCGGTCAGGCCGCGTTGGCCTGCCGTGTTTCCAGCCTATCGTCGATTCCCTGCCCGGCGAGACGGGTTACGGCCACGCCGAGCGCCAGGAGAAACGCCTTTCTTTCG
>JBNKOL010000084.1:0-88243 GCA_050294655.1 Sedimenticolaceae bacterium | reverse complement strand
ATTTTATGACCGCTCGCTGGGCACATTTACCGTATGAGTTTCTTGACCTTGTGTCTCGTCGCATCATGAATGAAATCTCTGGAATCGCACGCGTCACCTACGATATCTCGGGCAAACCGCCCGGCACTATCGAGTGGGAATGATTCCACGTCTGGCACTGGCAGGCATCTGCAGGCAACAGACAACACATAACGCATTGTATTAACTAATAAAATTCCATTTCTGTCTGGCACCTGCTGGCACTGGCAGGCACCGCCAAGCAAACTTTTTCAATGGTATAAATCGTGGTATTGTCGACCTCAAGATCAGGGATTCGACAAAATACCATGCCATGTTGTTCAGCGCATTCATGGTATTAAAAATCGACAAGTCACTGATATAACACGAAAAACATAAGAAAAACCCGCCATGAAAGATCATGGTATTTTTTCCCCTAGGGGGAGGACTTGTGATGTTGACAGATACCAAGCTGCGAAATTTGAAACCGCAGGACAAACTCTACAAAGTGAACGACCGCGATGGGCTCTATGTGGCGGTGACACCAGCAGGAGGTATCTCCTTCAGATACAACTACGCGATTAACGGTCGACAGGAGACGCTGACGATAGGCCGGTATGGTGTTCGTGGCGTTACCCTTGCGGAAGCGCGAGAACGACTCAGCGAAGCAAAGAAGATGATCGCGGCCGGGAAATCACCAGCCAGGGAAAAGGCACGCGACAAGAAGCGTGTGAAGAATGCTGTGACGTTCGGTGCATGGGCCGAAAAATGGCTGCGTGGCTATCAGATGGCTGAGTCAACGCGCGACATGCGCAAATCGGTATACACCCGCGAATTGAAAAAGCGTTTCGGAAGTCAAAAGCTGACCGAAATCACGCATGAGGATCTGCGCGCATTGACCGATGCCATTGTCGAAAGGGGAGCGCCAGCAACGGCGGTGCATGCCCGAGAAGTGGTGTTGCAGGTCTATCGTTGGGCCATCGAGCGCGGGCAGAACGTGGAGAATCCGGCGGAAATGGTGCGACCGACCACCATCGCCAGATTCGAGCCGCGCGACCGTGCGCTGACACCGGCAGAGATCGGCCTCATGTATCGGTATATGGACCGGGTAGGAACATCACCGCAATACCGGGCTGCCATCAAGCTGCTGCTACTGACCATGGTGAGGAAATCTGAGCTGTCGAATGCGACGTGGTCAGAGATCAATTTCAGCGAGGCGCTTTGGACGATTCCGAAAGAACGGATGAAACGAAGAACTCCGCACCTGGTGTTCCTGTCTCGTCAGGCGCTCGACATCTTCATCGCGTTGAAAACCTTTGCTGGTGGATCCGACTACGTGCTTCCGTCTCGGTATGATTCTGACTTGCCTATGAGCGCGGCAACGTTGAATCGTGTTCTATCGTCGACGTATAAGGCTGCGCAGAAAGATGGTGAGCAGCTTGGAAAATTTGGTCCGCATGATCTACGCCGAACTGCTAGTACGCTACTGCATGAGGCAGGTTACAACACTGACTGGATCGAGAAGTGCCTTGCTCATGAGCAGAGGGGAGTGAGGGCTATCTATAACAAGGCCGAGTACCGTGAACAGCGTACGGCGATGTTACAAGACTGGGCTGACATGATCGACGAGTGGACGACTAAGCAACGACAGTAATGCCGGGGCGTTCAGCCTGCTCCCCAGATTGTTTCCTCGACTCGATCCACTCCTCAACCTCCGCCAGGTCCCAGGCGACGTTACGGCTGGTCAGCGCGATCCGACGCGGGAATTCACCGCGCTTCTCCATATTGAAGATGGCGCGATCCGACAGCGGGATCATCGCCAGTAGAGTCTTTCTATTGATCAGGGTCTTACCCGGTAGGGTCTGGTTTCCGTTGCTCATTGGCTCAACCCATTAACTGGCAGCCACGTGCTATTTCGGGTGATGATAATGTCCATGCCAAAACTTTAGCACGGTGCCAATTTAATGGGCAAAGAGAAAATGTTTAGCAGGCGGATAAATAAGCTATCCGAGACGAGCTGTGGAGGGGTTCTATCCGGGGTACGCTGTTGTTTCCAAGCAGCGATGATTAATCAGGAAAACAAATTTTCCCTTGCAGTTTTTTTTTCAGGAGATTGTTGTTAAACCATCTCTCCCTTAAACACCACAACCCCACAGATCCGGGCATTCTGGTTGACCTCGATGATCCGGTTTGGCCACTCCGGATTCAGCGCCTTAAGGTACTGACGGCCTTCCTCGACGATAAGTTGTTTGAAGGTGGCCTCAGCGGTGTCTTCAATCATCACGACCACGTATTTTCCATGGATCGCGTCGGCATGAGGATCCACGAAGATCAAATCGCCATCATGAAACTTGGGTTCCATGCTGACGCCACGTACGCGCAGGACATAAGAATCGTTGCTGCAACTAACGGGACACGGTAGTAACTCCTGACCGTATTGCGGTTGGTAACCTTCGGCGATTTCCATCCATTCGCCAGCCTGCACCCAGGAGATCACCGGGCATAGGCTGCGGATATCCGGTCCGAGGTGCGCATTGACCTCCGTGCCGGCGATGTGTGACTCTTCCCATTCGTCCCTATGCGGTGTGTCCATCCACCCCTCCTGTTTGTCCATTCCGCGTTCCAGCTTTTCCGCCAGATCGTCACCGATGCCTCGCGGAGTGCCTTTCTTTGTGCGCATCTGACGCCGGACCTGGCTGATATAGGAACTGTTGGTGCCGGCACGTTCGGCCAGTTTCGCAGCAGAGCCGGCTTCGGTAATCAGAAGCTCGAGATTCTTCAACCGAATTTTTTCTGGTATGCGCATCATGCAGGGAATATAGCAGAAATTTAGCACAAAGATAAACATTTAGTTGGCGAGTTAGCTTGCCGATAGATATGCATGGTGCTAATGTCCGGCACCATGAAGCTAAGGACATTCTTGAAATATGCCACCAAGCGGGAACGCGCAGAGTTGGCTACCGTTTGTAACGATTCAGTTGCTTATTTGTATCAGCTGGCGGGTAAGCACCGGCATGCGAGCCCGCAGATGGCGACACGAATTGAGCAGATCAGCCAGCGGGTGGCGGACCGATCAGGAGGACGGCTTGAGCCGGTGCCGCGGGAAAGCCTGGTCCGTTACCCGGAGATATTCGTCGGCCTGCAGGGATGGGAATGACCAATGGCTGGAAAACCCACAACGCCGTCTGAGAATTTGCCGATCCCGCAACCGGCGAAAGCAACCACCAGCCCGGCGCCACAGATGATCGACATCTCCCGAATTCAGCCCTACGAGCACAATCCGCGTCACGGCCGCAATCCCGAATATGACCGGATCAGAGACTCGATCCGCAATACCGGTCTGGATCAACCTTTGGTGGTCACGCGGCGCCCGGATGCTGCTGACTTTATCGTCCATGCCGGTGGTAATACGCGGCTGATCATACTGAAGGAGTTATTCGCCGAGACCGGTGATCAACGTTTTGCCGCAGTACCTTGCCTGCTCAAAGCCTGGTGCTGCGAATCTGATGTCCTGCTGGCGCATCTTCGGGAAAACGACCTGCGGGGAGGTCTTACCTTCATCGATAAGGCGCGCGCTGTTTGCGAAGCGCAAAAATTGCTTGCCGAAGAACTCGGTCTCGATGTGATCTCTCAAAGGCGTCTCGAAACAGAACTCCGCCGTGCTGGATATCGCATCACCCAGGCGCGTATTTCCCAGATGGTGTACACCGTCCATCGATTGTTACCCGTCATCCCCATTGCACTCGAAGGCGGGCTGGGCAGGCCGCATGTCGAACGCATTCGCAGACTGGAGCGTGCCGCTCACAAGATTTGGCAGGATCGGTGTTCCGAGTCGGCAGAGGATTTCGACGAGGTCTTCACGACACTATGCAAACGGTACGATAGCCCCGACTGGGACACAGATGTACTCCGCGGCGCATTCGAATCTGAAATTGCCGCTGCATTGGATGTCAGCATTCATACCGTACGCGTGATGCTCGATGCCGAGATGGCCGGCAGGGAACTGGTGATTCCAGAGGCCGAAGTGGAACCGGATCCGAATGAGGAATCGTCAGAACATGAGCGCCCTACAGACGAATCGTTCGATCCTGACCAGGATGATGGAGGTTCGCGTGTATCCAGTTCGGATCGAACATCCACTGATGAGTTACCACCGGAACTACCGGATCAGTCGAATCCCGGTAGTGCACAGGATACTGGTCTTCTGGATGACGATGTCAAAGAGACTTCTCAGCCTGACACCGAGCTACCGAATCTCACCAACGATACCAGCCCGAACGATCTGAAGTCTTTGCGTGGTCGAGCCTGGACGCTTGCGACACGACTGGCCCAGCGTAACGGTATGGCGGACCTCGTTGAAGCGGTGTCCGGCAAAGGCTTGGGATTTGTATTACGCGATGTTCCAGATCCAACCCTGGCGGATCAGCTCGACGAGGATAGTTTGAGTCAGCTCACCATGCTGTGGTGGCAGTTGGCTGCTTGTGCGGAGATGACCTTTGCACCGCTCGAGGCCATGTTGCCGCTCCTGCCAGACGAGTCCATCCTTCGCCGTGCACTCGAGACCGAAGATGCCGATCTGTTATTCAGCAGTATCTGGACACTGGATCCGGGTCACACCGGCTATCGGCTCTGGCGGCCGCTCGATGATCGGGACTGGCGTGATTTGCTGGCCTTGATGGATACCTATCGGCGCATCCGCCGTATCGCCGCGGAGACCGGTGTATCGGTCTGGGAGTAGAGGCGATGGAAAGCACGAAGGAATCCGATCTGGTCACCGCTGTACTGATGTATGCCATTCGCTGCCTGGCAGAAGGGGACCACGTGGCCCTGCAAAACATGAAATTCGGTCCACGGGAGATCGAGGCTCTGCGGGAGATGAACGTCTCGGACCTGTACCGTGTTGAATCGCTTCGTGCCCACTGTTTGGATATCGCCCTGAATCGGCAGGTGTACTGGCCGATGATCGATCACCTGCGGGTGCAGCGCGAATCGGAAGAAACCCTGCAGTCGCTGATCGCAGCCGATGCGCCGCATGAGATGCTGTTGATCCTGTTCGGATTGAATGCCCGTGATTACGGACGGCTAAGGCGTACTCTGTCTGTGAGCCCTTCGGTCGGGCGTCCCCCCGAAGCCGATGAGGAAAGTTCCCACCGACTCTGGCAGGCCTGGTCGAGCCGGGTCGATGGGGAGACAACTGGATTACTAGCGCCCAAGGATTACCTGGAACTCCACCGGGAGACCGGGGTGCCGATGCGCGCCATCTGGAACCTGACCCAGCGATGGGCCCAGTACGGAAACCTGACCGGCCAGATTGACGATGGTGCCGCTCAGGTAGGTGATGATGGATGAGCAGACAGGCGTCATTCGTCCGGAAACACTCGCCCTCGACAAACTGATCAAGGCCACCATCGCTCGTGTGGAGGCATCACGCGATGGCGGTGCTGCCGACACGGTCCTTTTCCTCGGAAACCGGCACCAGTCTTTTCCCACTGCGGTAATCCGCGATCCAGTACTCGAGCCAGTCGACAAACTGGTGTGGATGGTCATCATGTTGGCAGTTCGGGAGACAGGGGCGAATGCCGCTTTTCCGAGTTATGAGACCATTTCCAGCCTGGCCAATGTTTCATCGCGTTCTACGATAGCCCGTGCGATTGCCATCCTGCGTGCCTCGCGCTGGTTGACCCTCTGTGGGCGTATGCGTAAAGCGAGCGGACGGTTTCGCGGTAACGTCTATGCACTGCATGATGAGCCCCTGCCACTGGCCGATGTGATTCACCTGGATGGCGACTACATGGCCTTTCTGAACAAGGCCGTGAGCCATGGTCATGCCCGGGTGCGTACCGTGGCCAAGGGCGTGTTGGCGTCCATTGATGAGGATGTCAGGGGCGGGCGTGACGTATGCGCCCTGGAGCATCCAATTGAACGGCGGTTGCAGTCAGCGGTGAGCACAGGTAACGAAGGACTACGCCGGTTCTTCTCGTTTACCCGCGATGCTATCCAGCAGATTCGTCAAGATTCTATGGGCAACATGCAGGCGCGGGATCACCGTGACCAAAATTCGAACTCGGTTGAGACCCGAGTTCAAAAATCGAATGCACATAAATCGAACTCAGGTTGTAGTAGTAGTAATAATAAAAAAACAACAACTACTACTTCTGGTGAAGGTGCGTCGAAATTTATGAATGCCGGTGAGCATGGTGAGCCGCTGGTATATCCGCGGCGTCTGGGCGAAAACCAGCGAGACATCGTAAACCGCTATCTTTCCAAACTCGCCCCAGCGGATCGCCAGCCGATTCTTGATGAGCTGGAGGGACGGTTCCAGGCCGAGCAAAAGGGTATGAAACCGGTCTATGACGAGATCAGCTTCCTGTTCCGTCTCTGTGAACGGATGAAATCCGGCGAGTTTGTGCCCAATCTCGGCATCAAGGTACGGGATGCCCGGCACGCGCGGGAGATTCAGCGTCAACAGGTAGCACGCCAAGACACAGCCACGGAACCGAAGGAGACTGAGGAGCAACGCCAGAAGCGCATGGCGCTGGCAAAAGTACGGATGGATGAAATGCGGAAGGCGTTGGGAATGCCAATAGATAAGGGGCCATCGTCCGAACCTAACGAGACATAAAGTCTCCTCTAGGTGATTCCAGTGGAATCACCTGCCGAAATTCCAACTCATTACAGAACCCTCCCATTTGTCGACGGGGTTTTCCCTTGTTCATAACGAGTGCGCATGCGTTTATACGCGCAAACTCATGCAACTCTATCGACAGAGGGAGGAACCCGACAACCTATGACCACGGAAAACCCGATCCCCAAACCGGCCGATGCCGACAAACTGGGTCCACTGCGTGGCCAGGTCTGGCTGACGCTGCAGACGAACCAGGCGCGTCGGCTTATTCGTGGTCGAAACGGCACGAAAGGACAATCGCCGATCATTGGCCTGGGGCTCTTCGCTGAGCGGCTGCGACTGATCTGGCAGGCGTCGCGCAATGGTGATCCATACGCAGACTGGTGGCTAATCAAAGTACATGAAGCCATTGAGGAGCGGAAGGCGCTATTCCTGCGTCTCCAGCGGGATCTGGATGAGCGGTTGACACAGATGGGTTCGATAGAGGTCGCGGTCGCCGAGTCTGAGCGACCCTACCGGATGCCGCTACAGTTCGCGAACCCCTATGCTTATCAGGCTGCACGCCTCGTATCGACATACGATACCCTGGTTTGTGCCGCGCTAACCGCCGGCCACATCGGTGTGCTGGACCGTGCATCACGCGACCACGTCATAGAGTTGGGCGCACGCAAGATCCGCGGTCTGTTCATGATTCCCCAAGGTTATCGCTTTCTGCGCATCGAGCGATCCGATATCCAGAAAGACAACGACAAAAATACACAGGCTGTACAGTTCATGGGAGTGGTTCCCGATGATGTATTGAGTGGCAAACGTCGTGCACCGATGGCGCCGATTCAACGTCATTTGTCATCAGGATTCTCCAGGAATCTCGGACTGCATTCCGCACCCTCCACACCGACCACAGCTCCTTCCTCTGACGAAAACGACGACACGTGATGTGTCGGGTTTCCTCTGGTCTGCCAGGCACGTGTCTCCATAATCCTGAGCTTGTTTGAAGTCAGTGGGGCCGTCTTGTTATGGCAAAAGCACAACCTGGAACCCGAGTCACCATACAGCTTGATCCTCGTGTGGCGCTGGAATCCGTCCTGCTGAATCGACACAGACAAGTGCCGGCTAACCGCCGGCAGGAATGGTTGCGTGGGTTGCTGGTTCAGGGATTTAGATCCGAGATCGAATCGCTACGCGGTACATCTGACGATACAAAACGCGATTCGACCACGGCATTTACGAAGTCGATGCCCCGGTCGCCGCGTCGGACTACCGGACTTCCCGAATCGGTACCTGCGGTTGTGAACGCTGAGCCAATGTCGGCCACGGAGGGTACTAAGCCCTTTGCGGCTCTTAGTGGTGTCATGGGCAAGGTGATGGGCCAGTGAATGATCAAGCGCAGGCAACCAACAAACATACTCGATAACGAATCAGAGGATTAAAACTATATGGCTGACGCAAGCTCAATAAATCCCATCCCGGTTGGCCTCGACGATGGCTATGCATTCACCAAGATCGCACTTCCGGACGGCCGGTTACTCGCGATTCCTTCACGCGCTCGCGTGGGCCAGTCCGGTGTGACCTGGATCCATGAGGCCGAACAACGAATCTCTGAGTACGAGACAGAGGATACCGTGTATTCGGTTGGCGCCTTGGACGGTGCGCCCACGCATTTTGAGGGCTACCCGTGGTCTGGTCTGAACCGAGCAGTTGTTCAACACGCCCTGCAGCAGGCCGGACTTGCCGGAAAGAGTGTACATGCAGTGTCCGGTTTGCCAGTGAGCTCCTTCTACCGGAAGAGCGGCGAGCATCGGCAGGAAACCATTACCAGGAAGCGCGACAGCCTCAAGCAGGCAGTTCGTCCACTTTCTGGTGCGCTGCCAGCGGGTATAGCGTTCCATGAAGTTATACCTGAGGCGTTGGCCGCCTGGTACGACTACGTGATCGTCGAACTGGAGGACGGCGTCACTCTCGATGCGGATCGTGTCTCCGTTCCGGTTGCCATCGTCGATATCGGTGGACGCACGACAGACTACGTCGTGGTAAAGGACCAGGGCATCTTACATGCCTCTTCTGGTTCCCTGCAGTGTGGAATGTTGAACGTGAAACAGAGTGTGGCCGATGGAATCCAGGAACGCTTCGATCTGGAGTCACTGAGCGAGCAACTGGTATCCCAGGCGGTGGAGCACAAGACTGTTCGTCTTCAAGGTAAAGAGCACGATGTTGCCGCGTTAGTGGAGGCAGCCATGCGCGAGGTCGTGGAACGCATTCATGACGAGACCCGTCGGCAACTGGGGTTAGGCATCGAGTTGGATCGTGTGCTGTTCGTCGGTGGTGGGACCGTGGCACTGTCGAAACACATCGCCAACTGGTTCCCGCATCAAGCGATTGCTGAACATCCTGCGTTTGCCAATGCACGCGGCATGCTTAAGTATCTGCGTTATGTCTGTGAGGCCTCTGATGCGGCCTGATTGTATACGTTTTACTGGTTTTATCCGTCGTCACTGCGGTTCAGTGACAGTCGAGGCACCGTCGGGCCGTGCAATCGGTGCACAGCGACAGTTTTCTGTCGTCGGTCCTTTCTCAAGGGAGTGGAACCTGATTCCATTTCATTCACCCTGCCGGGCAAGCATCCCCGTCAGGGGCGCGCTTGTTCCGGGAGTTTTTAACCTCTAAGGAGCAAGTGCTATGTCAACCAACGAAACCAAGCAGTATTTCGATCTTCACACCACCGGCATCGGTTATCTCAATCGTGTCCGGGAGGTGACACCCAAGGAAGGAGAGCCCTTCCTGAGTATCACCATCGCTGCCCTTCGTGGCAGTGTCGACAACGCCCAGTACACGCATTTCGAGTGTCGCGTGTCCGGCAAACAGGCGCAGGAAATCGTGCGTCAGCTCAAGCCGGCCGTCGAGGGCAATCTGAAGGTACTGATCGGCTTCACACTCAGTGATCTCTTTGCCGAGTCCTTCACCTTCAAGAACGGGGACAAGGCCGGCGAGACCGGTATCAGTCTGAAGGCACGGCTACTGCGCATTGCGTGGGCCAAGGTCGACGGACAACCGTTCTACACCGCACAAGAAGACGCGGCGTAACTCAACGTTTGGCCGGGTAACACCATGTTACCCGGCCATTTTCCACCCATCGGGGGATCATTCCTCCGAGGGACTGGTCTCCCTTTTTCCTGAGGAGATCAGTCATGAAGAAAACGGATGCGTCCGTAGAGGCGCTGGTAGAAGACCGTTTGTCCGGTTTGACACCAGCAGACTTGAACGATGTGGAAAAGCAATCAGTGATTACACTGGCGATGAAGGTGTTGTCCATCAAACATCGAGCCGGCAGGGTTTTGAGTAAACCAGACGAGACGCGGAATTTCCTGCGTCTGCGCCTGGCAGACTACCGTAACGAAGTCTTCGGATGTCTGTTTCTTGATAACCGTCACCGGATCATCGCTGTGCGTGAGCTGTTCCAGGGCACCATCGATGGCGCCTCGGTTTATCCGCGGGTCGTGGTGCAGCAGGCCATGGAGGTGAATGCCGCCGCTATGGTCTTTTTCCACAATCATCCGTCGGGCGTTGCTGAGCCCAGTCATGCGGATGAGGCGATTACCCGCCGTCTGAAAGACGCACTTGCACTGGTTGATGTGCGGGTGCTGGACCACTTTGTGGTCTCGGCTGGCGAAAGCGTCTCTTTTGCAGAACGAGGACTGCTCTGAAGTCCAACACTTTTCTACAAACCCTGCCGGGGAAGCATCATCTTCTCCGGCATGGGAGGAGGTGTGACCTGGCGTCTATCCATCACAGGAGAATACCCATGAGTAACATTTCCAATGAACAGTCCGCCGAAGCATTTTTCGGTGAAGTAATTTCAACCTATACCCGTGCGCAGGCCATCGATGACGGTGTACTGATCGATGCGGGTTCCATGGCCAGTGAGGCCGGTTTCAAATGGCCTGTTGCGCTGACATCTGCAGTCTGGGCCGATTGTGTGGCTTGGACCGAGGATGACAGTGATCAGCAGGTGCATCAGGATCAGTCGGGTAGGCTTTGGGACGTCCTGTATATGGCGTCCCACGCCATACGCACCGCCAAAGATTCGGGTGACCGGCTGCTGTTCCAGCTGTATCGGGTAGCCCGTGACGGTCACTCGACCGAAGCGGTGCTGGTCACACTGAAGCTCATTGTCGGACCAGGTGATGCCGGTGAACCGGTCATCACTATCCTGGAGCCGCATGAGGACTGAAGTGTAGTACCCATGCTGTTCGATCAACCGATCAAGTCAACGACTTGAGTTCTTCGCCATACCCATCGGGGAGGTCATCTCCCCGGTGGGTGATGGTCTCCCCCTGTAACCAATCAGAAGGAGATCATTATGAAATATGTTATTCAATACACCTTGCCCTATGAGCACCGTGTCGTGGTCGGCATCGAGGCCAACAATTCGGACGAAGCGGTCAGGAAGGCCGAGACTCTGTTCGACCAAGGCAACATCTGGCAGGACACCGAAAAGGTGCCGTTATTGCTCGATGACTATGAAGAGACGGGCGATAGCTCGTTGCTGTTCACGGTCGAACAGACGTTGCGCGATGATGAACCGTGGCCAACACCGGACGCAAGTGTAGTAACGCTTCGTCGCAGGGATGCGGCCTTCCAGGCGGCGAGGTTGCTGGTCGAGGCCTACCGGCGTGGTGAGGCCCGAGGCGGCAGCATCGACTGGGGTGATCTGGATGAGGCTTATCAGGCGGCGCTTCGGGCAACCGGGTCGAGTTCGGATGGAAGCAACCCCAGTCCGGCCTGCGAAAGGCTGGTTGTCGTTATGGAAGGCGGCATCGTGCAGGCAGTGATTGCCGATCAGCCAGAGACAGCACCGGATGTTGCCGTCGTCGATTACGATACAGACGGCTATGAGCCCGACGAGCTGAGTCATATTACTCAATCGGATGGTAGCCAGTCGCTTGCGCTTGTCATTGAGCATTTTGTCGAGCCGGCTGGTATCAATCTGGATGAAGTATTCCAGGAATCCGAATAGTCACCCCCATCCCCACCAACGCCCCGCCTAGTGCGGGGCCCTTTTATGGCGCTTCGTTAACCACCACGCTGCCGCTCTTTGCTCTCGTCAAAAAGAGCATCAATGATCGGGCAGTCTTCCAGTGCGTAGCCCTTGCCCTTGCAGCGTGCAGCCATGTCATTTAGCGCCTTTTGCAGCCGCTTTAGGTCATCGATCTTTCCTTGCACGGCACGTGCATGCAGCATGGCCATCCCCTTGACCTCGCCGCAGGTATGTCCGGGCTCGTCGACAAAGCGCAGCAGCTCCCGGATCTGCTCGATCGGGAAACCGAGTTCTCTGCTGCGCCGGACGAAGGTTAGGCGCTTGAGCAAATTCAGAGAGTAGAGGCGGTGGCCGCCCTCCGTACGTGGCGGCTCGGGCATCAGTCCTATCTTCTCGTAGTAACGTACGGTCTCGACCTTGCACCCGCTGGCAGTGGCCAACTCGCCTACCGAATAGAACTTCTTACCTGAAATCGTCATAGCGAACCTCTTGAACCTGTAGTAACTACAGGTTTTATACTAATAAAAAACCACTCCCAGGGGTACCCATGGAGAACATAAACCTGAAATCAGAACTTACCTGTCCCGAGTGTGGGTACCAGGTTGTCGAGACCATGCCTGTCGACCAGTGCCAGTTCTATTACGAATGCCAGGGTTGCGGAGCGTTGCTCCGGCCTCTTCCTGGAGATTGTTGTGTGTTCTGCTCTTATGGCACGGTGCCGTGCCCACCGATCCAGCAGGCGCGTGCAGAAGGACGCGAGTGCGGGTGCCGTTCATGAGTAAGAATGCGAATACAAAACTGAGCTGGTTGGCACTGTTCACCTCCACCGGGACGTTGATTTGTTGCGCACTGCCGATCCTGCTGGTCACTCTCGGGTTCGGCGCCGTGGTGGCCACACTAACTAACCGTTTTCCGGTACTGGTCACCCTGTCGGAGTACGACGGCTGGATGTTTGGAATATCCGCCGGCCTGCTGGGACTGACTGCCTGGGTGATCTGGGGACGTGACGAGCGCTGTCCCGCGGACCCGATACTGGCATCAAATTGCCTGCGGGCACGGCGCTGGAACCGGCGGATATTCTGGAGTGCCGTTGTGATATGGGCCATCGGTTTTGCCGCCGCGTTTCTGCTGTTACCACTCCGGAACCTCCTGGGGATCTGAGGTCATATGCCATGAAACGGTTACTCATATCGATCTGCCTGTTTCTGACGATGCCGCTGTCGTTGCAGGCTGCACAGTACGAAATTGACATCCACGGCATGACCTGCGCCTTCTGTGTAGACGGCCTGGAACGCAATTTGAGAAAGCGGCTGGATCTCGTGGAGGTCCAGACGAGCCTGAAAAAGAAAAAGGTGCGTATCGAGACGCGGGGCGAGTCTGTGGATTTCGAGTTGATCCGGCAGACGGTCATCGATGCCGGGTTTACGCCGGTCAGAGTGGAGCGTATCGATGATGAAAAGTAGGACGAGTCGGTGCCTGGGTGTGATTGTGGCCACCGCATTGGGTCAGGACCCAGCGCTTGCCATGGGCTTGCGTTCGTTCGTGGCGCTACCGGTCGAGCAAGGTGGCACGGTTACCCGGTTCCTTATAGAACGTAATACTGACGACGATACTGACACGCTGTTTCTGAATGCCGCTTATGGTCTGAGCGGACAGCAGACGCTACTACTCGGCCTGCCATACAGGCTATCACCGTCTGGAGGTGATCGGCGGGGTGACCTCAGCGCACTGTACCGTCACATCACCTGGCAGGATGACACCTTCAGCGGGACTCGTCGTTTGGGATTGCTGGCCGGTGCAGTCATCCCGACGAAGTCGGGGCGCGATCCCGCGCTGCAGGCGGGATTCGTGACGACCGTCTACCGGAGTCGCTGGGAGTGGGATATAGACGCTCTCTACCGGTTAGGCCTGGCGGATCGGCCCGACAGCGCTCAGTATGATCTCTCGTTTCAATACCGGCTGAGCCCGGCACAGTACCCGGACTGGGGCATCGGTGCCGAATGGGGCGCAGTGATCGAACTCAACGGACGATGGCAGGAAGGAGAGAGCGTGGTCCACCAGGTAACCGGTGGCCTGCAGTGGATCCACCGGAACTGGGTGCTCGAAGGAGGGTTGGTGCAGGATCTCAATGGCCCCGAGGCAACCCGCGGCATTTTGAGTCTGCGATTGCATTTCTGACAGAAATCGGAACCAGCCGGCAATTCAACATCGTCAGATCAGTCCATAGCTGTCCACTGAGTCCACATGCCTTGCCCGCCACGGCAACGCGAGCCTCTAACTCGCGTGCCAAGGGCGGGGCCGCACTCAGCGGCGCCTGTGGGCCCCAGTGGGCAGGTAGAAATGCTCCGAAGGATTGCGCCAGCCGATTAGTAGCAGGCCGTGTGACAGGCGGATGCCTGGCACACGGCGTGCCTGAACCGAAGGCGCCCTCGTCACTGGCAAGCGAAGCGGGGTAGTGACGAGGGCGGCATTCCCGGAAACGGCGCGGGTTTTCGGCAGGATTATTCAGTGCAGGGCCAGTGATGAAGGCCGATACTGCCGCCCTCGATCGATTTTAACCGTGGCTACTGCGGATACAGTAGCAACAGAGCGCGCCCGAACCCTTCGATGCGCTGCGGCGAAAGCCGTGGGTTCATTCTCCAATCCGAGCCGACCACGGGATCGGTTCTTTCTCGCAGGCATCAGCCTGACTCGTCGAGCCGAGACGCCCACCCCTGGTGGTGCCGTCGATGCTCATTCTTCATTAACTGCGGAAGTGTTCCGCCTATCTGAAAGGAGGTGATGTGTAACCACACTTAAATCGCGCCTATGACGGCGCACGTTGGTCCACGCCAGACCATTCCCTCCGGGGAGAACCGGCGTTGCCTAGACCAGGCAGCTTTAGGTCGCAATGGGCGTAGTGTCCCATGACCGTACCGCGTACGCGGGACCGAATGGCTATGGCCATCGGTTGGGTCAGAAACACTTACCGATATGCGAGAACACTTTTGAGAGATCTGAACTACCAACTCAAGCAGATTTGCCGTCGAAACCGGGACGGCAGTTTTACCACCCAGCGAGACCGGGAGCGGCTGCTGACGCAGATCGCCGACCAGCTTCATGATCTGGGTTACCGTCATATGAGCGCACAGTCGCTCAAGCCCAAGCACATCGAGGCTTTGGTCAAAAGCTGGCAAGAAAAAGAGCTGTCGGCCGGGGCGATGAAGAACCGGCTGGCAGTCATTCGCTGGTGGGCCCAGAAGGTCAATCGTCAGAATGTCGTTGCACGATCGAACGACCACTATGGTGTTCCAAACCGGCAGTTTGTGACCAACGAATCCAAGGCCCGTAGTGTGGGGGCAGAAGAACTTGGCAAGATTCGGGATGCCCGAGTTCGGATGAGCCTGGAGCTACAGCAGGCCTTTGGCTTGCGCCGAGAAGAAGCGATCAAGTTCATACCGGACTACGCAGATCGCAGCGACCATATCGTCCTCAAGGAAAGCTGGACCAAGGGTGGCAAGGCGCGAACCATCCCGATACGGACTGAGGCCCAACGTACCGTTCTCGATCGGGCGCGACAGCTGGCCGGTAAAGGTTCTCTGATTCCCAGCGCGAAGAACTACCGACAGCAATTGCGATTGTACGAAGCCGAGACCGCCAGGGCAGGCTTATCCAGGATGCATGGTCTTCGTCATGCCTATGCCCAAAACCGTTATGAGGAACTGACTGGATGGTGTTCACCCGCGGCGGGCGGTCCTGCAGTCAAAACGCTCACGCCGGAACAAAAACGGATTGACCAGCAAGCCCGCCTGACGATCAGTCTCGAGCTCGGGCACGAGAGACCACAGATTGTGGCTGTGTATTGCGGGACGTGAATACAGCCACGAAAACACTGCGCCGGTGAGAATGGATTATCCATTTTCAGTACACGAGCGCACCTTCATGATGCCGGCCAGGTTGTATCAAACCACTGAGGCTGAATCCATATGAAACGATCACTCTTTATTCCTGTGAACCCTGGTGCAGTGACGGCGATATGTATCGCCTGTCTGTGTACTGTCTCCAGCGTAAACCTTCAAGCAAGCGATATCCAGACAGGCCGGTATTCGATGTATTCCTCGGCCCCGACCCAGGCGCAGTCGGAACTGTTGGAAGCCGCCGTTACCGTTCAGTTGCCAGAGCGGATCCAGACCATCGGAGAGACGGTGCGATATCTTCTACAGCGCAGTGGTTACCGGCTGGCTGCTACTGAATCCTCCGCACCTGAAACGCTCGCGTTGTTTGCATTACCGTTGCCGGCCGTCCATCGCCATCTTGGACCGATGACATTGCGCGAGGCGCTGGAGACACTCGCGGGTCCGGCCTTCCATTTAGTCCAGGATCCTGTGCACCGACTGATCACCTTCGAGCAGTGTGCGGTGAAGCAGGTGTCTGCCCACGAGACCATGTACATGGCCAATGTGGAGGTAGCGCAGGATGACGACTGAGCAGCAAGCGGAGCAGATCAATCTGTCAGAAAAGGAGAGCAAGCAGGATAAGGCAGAGAGGCAGCCAAGAGCCCGGCGGCTGGCTTACAAGTCCGTACTGACCGCCGTTGTGGTCGGGATCGTCGTCATCAGTGCGCTGTCGCTTTCCAAGATCCAGCGGCAAGAAAAACCGTTGGATGAACTCCAGATACAGGACTCCAATACTCCAACCCGGGAGGTGATCAAAACGCCGGAACTGGAGGTAGGTGCGGACGAGGACAAAGTCGAACAGATCGATCATAGGCTGACATCATTGTCTGGCCGGATCGACCGCGGTTTCGAAGCGCAAGTGGCGCTGAGTGCGGATGTGAAGAAAAGCCTGTCTTCAGTGGCTGAAGGTGTTCGCGCGATCAAAATGGCCGTCGCCGATCTTACGGAAAGTAATCATGCCCTTCGTCAACGTATTGACGACTCCATTGCACGGCTGAATACCCTCATCAAGGAGACTCAGAAGCGCAAGGTCGCCCAGCAAAAACCGGCGGCCAGACCGAAACCTTCGCCCGCCAAAACTCCACCGTTTCACGTCGATGCCATCGACGTTTGGGATGACATGACCTACGTGGCCATCTCCCAGGGAGGCCGCATTGCATTTTTGAAGTCCGGTGAACAGCAATCAGGCTGGACAGTGGCTGGCATCGACCGCCTCAAGGGCAGGGTCGCATTCAAGGGGCCGCATGGCCAGAACCATTCCATTTCATTGCAGAGGTAGAGCCGATGGAAATCGTATTAGCCGTGTTATTGCTCTTCGGCAGTTTTGCGCTGGGATCAGCGACAGCAGAGAAAAATGATGGCGCTGAACCATCCAGCAATAGTGCATCTCGTATCCAAACTACGGCAGATTCAGTTCCCGCTACACAGGGGATGCGCGGGTGTCTGTCTGACAAGTCCGGAATGTACCGGGATCTGACGGTGCCCTATATCGTCCAGAGAGACCAGGCAGCACCAAACGCCGACACGTGTGGAGGGGAATGCACCGATGAGTAGACAATGGAGATCTATGGTTTTTCTGGGGGCTCTTATCGCGTCGACTACCGTGATGGCGGCCGAGCTATCACAGTCCCAGATCGAAGATACCCGGCAGGATAGCTCGCGCAAAGCCACGAATGTCTTGTCTGCCACGGACCTGGCGCATGCCCGTCTATGGGGTTTGTCGGAGACGGAGTGGCGCCGTTACCAACAGTTGATGCAGGGCATTCGCGGGAGCATCAGCCCGGCGACGATATCGCCCATCGAAGTGCTTGGTATTCATGCGCGTGATGATGCGGAGAGGCAGCGATATGCCGAGGTGTGGGCACACGCCATGTATGAAGACGCCGGCCGTATCCTTGCGTTCCAGCGCGCCTACGATGCAGCAACCAAGCGCCTGTATCCAAATATGTCGCTGATCGACATCAGCCGGTTGCCGGGTAAGACCGAGGTGAAAAATCCCTTTCAGTCCGGAGACCGCCTGTTGTTCTTTACTCGCCCGGATTGTCCGGCCTGCGATCTGGTGCTGAATAAGCTGTTAAAGCGGATCGACGACGTCAACGGGGTCGATATCTATCTCACCCATGTGGACAAGGGAGATGATCGCACCGTCAGGGAGTGGGCATCCAATCACCAGATCGATCCCGACTGGGTACGCAGCCGGCGGATTACCCTCAATCATGATGGCGGTGCCCTCGACAAACTGACCCAGGGGCAAGGTGAAGTGCCGTCCATTTTGCGCCGTCGAGGCGAGGACGTTTCAAGACTACCGGTTTCGGAGCTCTAGTCCATGGTGGCGTTGATGCGATTATTTGGCTGGCCGATGGTATGTGTCGTCCTGACGCTTCCTTCCATGTGTAGGGCGAATGAATCCGTGCCAACGGGTTATCGCATGATTGCGGCAGAGCATGGAATACCCCAGAGCGTTTTGTTTGCTGTGGCACTCACTGAAAGCGGTAAGCAGACGGGACAGACGGGTACCCTCCGGCCCTGGCCATGGACATTGAACGTGGCCGGACAAGGTTACTTCTTCGATTCCCGGCAAGCGGCCTGGCAGGCATTGACGGCGTATCTGAAGGAGGGGAAGCGTTCCATCGATATCGGCCTGATGCAGGTTAATTGGCGATATCACCAGGATCGACTCGGGTCCCCGTGGCAGGCGCTTGATCCGTATCACAACATACGCGTGGGCGCCGGGATTCTGCAGGATTGTTACGCCACGCGGCAGGACTGGTGGGGCAGCGTTGGCTGTTATCACTCGCCTAAGGATTCCCATCGTGCGGACCGGTACCGTCGCCGTGTTGTCTCCCACTGGCAGCGCATCGTACAGGAAGGATAAATCAATGGGTCGATTCAATCTTTATTGCCGCAAGGTCTTGGTCATGAGTTGCTTGCTCGTACCCGCCATGGCTCAGGCGGATCTGACCGTGATCCATGATAGTGGTAATACACAACCCATCGCGCCTTTTCTGGAGGTTTTTCAAACTCGAGAGGGTTTGCCACAGCAAAGTCAGGTTCCAACAAGACCCCAGCTCGGCGCCGCTGACCCAAAAGCCTGGTTGCCGATTCAATCACCAGGCCTGACACCGGGGCCGGTGCAGGCTCGTGCGCATGACCGGCCGTTCACGCGGCCATTTTTCTTGATCGGGTCAGACAGCCACTCCCGACAGTGGCTACAGACACACCGCGATCGGCTCAAGGAGATCGGTGCAGTCGGGATGCTGGTGCAGGCAGAGACGATGGATGATTTGCGAACGATTGCCAGATTGGCTGACGGCCTATCGATCCTACCAGCCTCGGGCAGCGATATCGCGAAGGCACTCGGCGTTTCGCATTATCCGGTGCTGATCTCGGCGCACGGAATCGAGCAGTGAGCGCGCATCCTATCGAGGCTCTGCTGCGGCCCCCGGTCGAGCTGTGGTCGACATTGGTGGCCTTTGCGACGGCAGGGATAGCCATTCTGGCTCCTTGGGCGCTGATGATGCCGCCGGGTGTTGCCTATGGCGCTGGAGCCGTACTCGGACTGATCGGCCTGATTCGGGGTCGACAAGCCTGGCGGGTGCTGCGCTACCAGCGCAACATGCGCCGGCTGCCCATCTATAAGGTGCGATCCCGCAAGATCCCCCTCAGCCGCCGCAAGCTCTTTTTAGGACGGGGCTTTCGCTGGACCCAGAAACACACGCAGCGATTGCGCGATACCATCCGGCCAGAGGTCCAGCGTTACGTCCAGCCGGGTAGCCTGTATCAATGGGCGCGCCGCAAGGAGGTCGCCTGGGAATCGGTCCCGATTCTGAGTTTGTTGGCGCGGCTGTTTCGGGTCCGGGCCTGGTGGAACCCGCTGTCGCCGCTGCCGGCCGTCGGTGGCAAACCGGCCCTACACGCTGTCGAGCCTGACGAGCAGGACGTGTGGATGGACATCGGCGAGCGGGTGGGGCATACCCTGGTGTTAGGGACCACTCGCGTCGGTAAGACCCGGCTGGCCGAGATCCTTATCACCCAGGACATCCGCCGCGGTGACGTGGTGATCGTCTTCGACCCCAAGGGGGATGCGGGTTTGTTGCGGCGTGTGTATGCCGAAGCAAAACGGGCCGGACGGACCAAAGACTTCTATATGTTCCATCTGGGATTTCCCCAGGTCTCGGCTCGCTACAACGCTATCGGAAACTTCTCACGCATCACCGAGGTTGCCACCCGCATCGCCAACCAGTTACCCAGCGAAGGCAATTCGGCGGCCTTCAAGGAGTTCGCCTGGCGATTCGTCAACATCATTGCCCGTGCACTGGTGGCGCTAAACCGCCGTCCGGACTATCAGCAGGTCCGACGCTACATCAACGATATTGAACCTCTGTTCACGGAGTATGCTGAGGCGTATCTGAATACAAACGGCGCCGAGGATTGGAAGGAGCAGGTCGAGGAACTGTCGAGCAAGATCTCGGAACGAAACCTGCCGGCAGCTCTAAGGGGGCGTAGTAAAGAAGCGATTGCGCTGATGCGGCACCTGCAGGCACAGGACCTCTACGATCCAGTCCTCGATGGGCTGGTGTCTGCCTTCAAGTACGATAAGACCTACTTCGACAAGATCGTCAGCTCCGTCGGTCCGCTGATGGAGAAGCTGACCACGGGCAATATCGCCGAACTGATCTCGCCGGATTATCTGGATAAGAACGATACGCGTCCGATCTTCGAATGGATGGAAGTCATCCGACGCAAGGGGATCGTCTATGTCGGGCTGGACGCCCTGACTGATACCACCGTGGCCAGTGCGGTGGGCAATTCCATGTTCGCAGATCTGGTGTCGGTCGCCGGACACATTTACAAGCATGGCGTGGACGGAGAATCCATCGACACACCGCCCACCATCTCCATGCATGCCGATGAGTTCAACGAACTGATCGGTGACGAGTTCGTTCCCCTACTTAACAAGGCCGGTGGTGCCGGCTTTCAGGTCACGGCCTACACCCAGACCTGGTCGGATGTCGAAGCGCGCATCGGCAATCGTGCAAAAGCAGGGCAGGTAGCCGGTAACTTCAACACGATGATTATGCTGAGGGTGAAAGAGCTGGCTACAGCCGAGATGCTCACCGACCAGCTACCCAAGGTTGAGGTGTTCACGTTGATGAGTGTCTCGGGTGTCAATGATTCCTCGGAGCCGGGTTCCGGGATCGATTTCAGCTCCCGCAACGAGGATCGAATCAGTGTTTCAGAAGTCCCGTTACTCACACCGGCCGAGTTGATAACTCTACCCAAGGGACAGGCCTTCGCCCTCCTGGAGGGTGGCCAACTCTGGAAGATTCGCATGCCGTTGCCCGCAACGGACTCGGATATGCCTGAGACCCTTACCGAGATAACCAATGAGATGGAACGCACCTACATCACCAACGATCATTGGTACCGGGTGCAGGAGCCGTGGTGGGGAGCAGCGCCGGATGTCAGCGAGCCCGAGGTGGAACCGGAGGCATCCGATGGCTGAGGCCGTAGCAGATCCTCGTCGCCGTGTGGTTCAGCAAGGGCTGTTTTCGAAGACCCTATCGGCTGTCGCGAAGGTCATCCTGTGGTTATTGTTTTCGCTGTTGTTCTCGATCATCGTGGAGTGGGCAGGCATGGTGCTTTGGTGGCCGGATGAAGGGGTCGATCACAGCCGTACCATGCTGGTCACGGAGATCAGCTATCTCGATAATGATTTTCGTCGCAGTGTTGTGACCTCCGATCCGGCACGATTCGCCAAACGGTTCGCCGATAATTCCTACCACTACCTTTTCGAGGTAACGCGGTTTGAGGATTTCATCCAATGGGTGTCACTGCCTCCGCAGAAGTATGAGCAGGGCGTCAGGGCGACGCTGCATAAGGTCTATAAACCCCTGGCAGAGTACGTACTGGCCATGATGCAGGTGACCCAGGTGTTCTCAGTGCGCCTTGCCATTTTGACCCTGGCGATGCCGATATTTTTACTGTTTAGCCTAGTCGCGCTCGTTGATGGATTGGTACAACGTGATCTGCGTCGATGGGGTGGAGGTCGAGAGAGTTCCTTTGTCTATCACTATGCGAAGAAGGCGGCACTACCTTTGGTTGTCCTGACCTGGGTGACCTATCTCGCCTTGCCGTTCAGTCTGCATCCGACCTTTGTCATCTTGCCGTTTGCAACCTTGTTCGCGCTGACGGTGGCGGTCACAGCGAGTACCTTCAAGAAATACCTTTGATCCCGTTGGTCTCTTCACGAGGAGGTATCGACGTATTGCCCGGGATCAGCTGGTTTGCGGATTCAATCGGTTACCCAGAATCACCAGAGGAAAGGAGCGATATTATCGGGGTTTGCCAATACAAGGCGTTGTTTATAGACGGCCTGTTCCTGGTCAGGATCTACTTGATAGGCCTGCAATGTGTACATGACGAGAGCTGCGCGCGTATTCACCTTTAGCAGCCCATTCACCATGCCAAACTCGGCTTCAATGAGCGATCGTTCGTGTTCGTTCATGCCAGGGTTTGCCATGAAGTGAATATCCACCACCATGTTCCATAATTCATCTTGATCTGGTACAGCCTCTGGCGGAGGCGCTTCGTTCAGCGCTGCTACGCCTGAGACACGGGAAAGATTGAAGTCACGAAAGTCCTTCCTCACACAACACCAGGCACGTATATGCCAACGAAATCCTGAGTAGACCAGCGTGTGAGGGAAAAGCGACCTTTCTGTCCCATCAGGGTGTTCCATAGAGCGGTACGCGACTGTGACACCAGTACCTTTGTGTATTGCTTGGATCAGTGGTCGTGCAAATTCAGGCTTGATTTCAAATTGTGGCTTGTCGACGTATTCGCAAAGAGATGCATCCAGCGTCATCCATTCGTCAATAACGCCTGACGTGAACTGATTCTTGAAAATACTGGTCGCAAAATAGGCTTTATCACTTTTGCGGTAGATCAGGTTGCCCGGCGCCTGTTCCATGTACCTATGAATATCGCCCAGTGCCACCACCCTGGATATACCGAATCTTTCGGTCAGGTCGCGGGAATTGATCCTACCCCTCCAGAAGGCGAGGGTCTCGATAGTTCGTAGGCGAGCTTTTTGGTACCAGGATATTCCACCCATGATGGGTCCTTGGGTTTAGTTGAGTTACGCTCAATGATATGTAAAGATACTTGACCTGTAAAGTAACTTAACATATAAATGAATTCATCGTAGTGCCGGGAAAGCAAAACATGGAGACACGCCATCTTTTCGAAAGACTACCTGAGGCGATATTCAAGCCTTTGGGGTCCAGCCTTAATCGCCTTTATTGGCGCGTGCTGGAGCGTCTCCATGTCAAGTTATTCGAGGAAGACGTGGATGTTTCGGAATATGGGCACGCACGCCAGGAGGTCATTCGAGTCATCGAGTCGGTAATCGATTCCTATCCGAGCCTCTGGCAGCCAGATGATGAGGAGATCTCAGAGCCGGATACCCCTATTAATGTCCGGGCGAACCAAATGTACTCGAGGTTGCTCAGCTGTGGTTGGCTGCAGGAAGAGCGCCGCGGATACCATACCTTTGTCTCCATGCCGCACAACGTCAGCCAATTAATGTCATCGTTGCTGGAGATTGCCGAGGGTAGGCCGTTGGTAATGACTGGCAAGCTGAAGTCGATACGTGCTGCCATACAAGAGGTTGTTACCGACCCGTCATCCCATGCCGATACTCTGATTGAGTTGGCCAAAGACGCCACAAGATTTTCCCGCCACCTGAAGGGGATAAGGGGCTCGATAAAAGATCTATACGATCGAATTCAAGGAGAGATTCGTGCAAAAGAAGTCATCCGTACATTCTTCGATGATTTCCTTAGAGAGATTTTTATAAGAGATTACGCGACCATAAAGACAAGCGACAATCCACTTACTCTTCGTGATTTCCTGCTAGAACAGGTTGCTTCCGGACTCAGATACAACCAGGAAAATTACAGGAAGCTACTCGCTGGATATCGCAATATCTATTCTGAGTCAGAATCAGAGCTGAACCTGCAACGGGATCTCTCGCGTCTTGAGAGTGTCTTTTTCAATATCGAAGCGCAGCTTGATGCCATCGATAGTATGAAGGTGAGGTATGAGCAGCGAGTTGATGCAGTCATTGATTACGCTCGCCGCTCGCCCCGCCAAACGGGGCGAATAATCCAACAGGTTATTACAGCACTTGCCACGCACGCAGATCAGAAAAATATCGTAGATGTACCGATTCCCTGGGTTACGGGTGAATCTCATTCTGAGATTCGTCTGTTCAAACCAAAACGGCCTCGTAAACCTCCCGAGCCCAGAACTATTCGTTTCAAGCACGTGGATCCAGAAATGGTTGAGCGTATTAGACAGGAACGCATGGCTCGCCAGGCATCCCAGGTGACTGAGAAAGGGTTGGTCGAGCTTCTCCAGCAACAGCTTGGCAGGAATGTCACTGGAGAATTGACTCGCTTCCAGATCAATACGATCCGCGACTATTTTCACATACTAGCGCTGCATCGCCTGGCAAAGCTGGAAACCGTCAAGCAGGGCGCTACTGAAGAGCACTACCCATTGATAGGGAGGAACTACCGGTTATCCGCGACAAATGAGATGGTTGATACTGAATACCTTGAAATGACAGAGGTCATCATTCAAAGAACCGGACGTATTCAATGATCAAGGATCTGAAAACACTACTCAGTGCCGATGAAGAGCTCGAAGAGGCAGACCTGAAATTGACTGCTCAGATGTTACTCGCCAAGCAATTTCTGCTTAGGACCAAACCGAGGCAGCGTCGCCATTTCGACCGAGTGGTGCGATACCAGAAATACTATCGAAACCTGATGAATGCGCTGAACCATCAGCTTGTGATCAATGAAAACCATGGATATGTGGGCATTACTCCTGAAGATTTTGTCTATCGGATGAAACTTGAGGAAACATTAATTCTACTTGCGCTGCGCTATATCTATGACGAGGAGCTAAATGCCTTCAATCTTGAAGAGGATGGCAGTGTACTAGTTTCTGTTGAAGATTTTGAGGATCGTTATCTACAGCTCACTCAGCGGGACATGCCGAAGACATCAACAGTATTTCGAGAGTATCTAAGAGACTTTGCAAACCACGGGATACTCGATACTGAGCAGGATGAATTTGATCCGCGCATCGTAAGAATTCGGATCTATCCAACGATTAGTGAGCTGCTTAGCGGGAATATGATTGAAAAAGTCGCTGGATATCTCATGGCGGAAGATGTGCCAGTAGTAGAAAAATCCGAAGAAGATGAAATAGAAGAGAACGATCCCGAGCAAGGAAGCGAGCAATCATGAAATCATTAACGCGGATAATTTTCGTTAACTGGTACTTGTTCGAGGCAGATGAGTGGGAAATCCGGGGACACACAGCGCTGATTGGTGCGAATGGTGCCGGTAAATCCAGTTTCCTTGACGCTATCCAATACGTCATGCTGGGCGGTAATCGGCGAGACTGGAAACCCAACGCAAAGGCACCAGATAAGCACAGTGAGCGTGATATCCGTGGTTATGTACTTGGCCTGGTCAAAACTGAAGATGCAATTGGGGAAAATTCAGTCTACCAGCCCAGAGATGATGCCCTTTGCCGGATCGGTTTGGTGTTTACCGATGATGTAACCGGCGAACCAACTACGGTGGGGGCAGCAATCTCAGCTCGTCGTGATGATGCTCACGAAGAGATAGAGGGGTTTTTCATCCTCGAAGGCGTTGAATTCACCCTATATGACTTTCTGGATAAAACGGAACTCGGTCATCTGGTACCGAGACCTTACGCACAGCTCAAGGCATTATTTAAGCAACGAACCTCGGAGCAGGGATGTTTTCTTTTTGGCCGTGAGCCTGAAAAGTATGTTGACCAGCTGACGCGATCATTGTGCCATCCTGATTATCCACCAGACACCAGAAAATACCGCCGAGCTTTCAAACAGTCCATATCAATGACCAGTCTGGATGGATCTGTATCGGACTTTGTAAAGACAAGCATTCTGGATGCAGAACCGATTGACATAGCAAAGATGCGCGACAGCCTTGAATCTTATAAGCGGAAGAAGGAGGCGGTGGTACGCACCAAGAAGCAGATCGAACAACTTACTCAAATTTTTAATATTTTCAAGAATGCAAAATCCAAGGCGACCTATGCGGCAGCCTATGAATGGTGTGCAGCGGAACTCGAATTTGAGGCGTTGGATGGAAAGATCGAAGCACTCAAGGAAGAAATGTGGGAGTTATACGCGACCTACCGTGCAGAAACAGCGAAGATGCATGCTGCTGAAACGCAGCTTAAGGAAGTAAGAGAGAAACGTGACCAGGTCAAAGCCTTAATTGACGCCGATGAGAATGAGGCACAACGCAAGCTACTAATAGAAAAGAAAAACAACTTCCAAAGAGACATAGAGAGAATCAAGGGAACGCTGAAGGATATTCGCGGTGTGCTTGCCTTATCCACCCAGGTTGTCCGCTATAAAGATCTTTTGCACTCAGAATTTGTTCCCTTACTGGATGAGATGACAAGGCATGCTGCTGCCGGAGAAGGCCAATGGCCCATCGATCCATCTTCCACTGATAATCTGATAGATGATTCACGAAAGGCACTGGAGAAGCAAAAGAGTGCATTGTTCAACCGATTGCTTGAAGTAGGAAGTGAACATCAGCAGGCCGAGCAGGAAAGAAAGGAAAAGCAGGAGCGCCTGGAAAACATACGTCAGGGAAAATCTGACCTTAATCGGGATACTTTACTACTCATCCAAGCGCTTGAGGAACGGAATATTGTAGCCACACCTGTCTGTGAGTTGACTGAGATCACCGAGGAACGATGGCAGCCCGCAATTGAGGCCTTTTTGCGTAACAATGCTGAAGCGCTTGTAGTAGATCCAGAGGACGCTGAAGAAGCCGTTTCTATCTATCGAGGCATGAAAAGGCAAGGCCTCTACAATGCGGTGGTCGTGAATACCTGGAAAGTCCAACACTGGGTTGGTAAGGATATTGTAAGACAGGGTACTGCTGCTGATCTGATTAGAGGGGAGAGTCCGCATGCTGTGGCTTACCTGCAGCGGTTACTGCTGAATATCGACCTTGTTGATGAAACAAAGGATCTTGTCGGAGCGGACCGAGCGCTCACACCAGATGGAATGTTCGCAAGGCAAGGCGGTATTCAACGTCTTCATCTACCAGACTTACCAAAGATCGGCAAATCCATCTCACAGCGCCAGATAGCGTTACTGGAACAGAAAATCAGTGAGATAGATCGGCAACGTTTAACGTCAGAACAGTCAAAGAAGCGACACGAGATTGCACTTGGCCAGTTGAATGACCTTTTTTCCGATCTTAAAAAAGTGCCTTCTACAAAAGGCCAGATAAAGAATCTCGTTGAAGCACAAAATCAGGTTGATGAGCTAGAGACGCAAATCTCGGCCATCGATCTTAGCCATACTGAGCAATTGCGTTCTGAATTAACTCGGTTTGAGTCTCAGATATCGGAATTAACAAGGATAGAGCGGGAACATGCAAAACAGAAGCAAACCGCCAGGACAAAGTTCAGCGAGAGGGGCGGCCAACGGAAGAATGATGAGCGTCTAATTCCGCACTTTGATATGGCGCGTAAGGAAGCGGCCGCTCAGGCGGATTATGACGCGGCAAAGGCCGAGGAAGTCTTGTCAGTCCAACAGGATAAATATTCGCTTAATACGCCGGAGGATTATCAGAAAGTAATTAATCACTGCAGAGAGAATGCAAAAAAGCGTGGTGGTGAATCTTCATCGCTTATGGCAAGTGGGCAGCAGCAAGCAGCCACATACAATGCGGAATACGGCGCAGAAGGCATCGAAATTGGTGGATTTATGGAAAATCCATCATTGGATTCGATTGTAAAAACTGTTCAGGTGTCGCTCGAGACTCTGGAGGATCTTGGGCTGCACACACGGGAAGAAGAGGCGTCAAATGCACTCAGAGAAGTCGAGAGAGTTATTCGACAGGATCTTGCGATTCGACTTCGAAACCAGATCAACAGCATGAAGCGAAGGATTCGAGAGCTCAATGACGAGCTGAAGAGCCGACCCTTTTCATCTAATCAAATTTATCAGTTCCGCTTCGACAGAAAACCTGAGTACACAGACTTCATAGATTTTGTTGAACATGTCAACGAATACGATGTAGCAGATTTTGGCGGATTATTTGATCCGCACCAGGGGCAGTTCGAGGTTATTCGCCAAATGCTGGAGACAGATGATGACGAGGAACTCAAGGATTACCGTAGTTATTACCGGTACGACATAGAGATTATCGATGAAGAGGCGGGAATCAAGGAAATGCTTTCTCGCAAGAAGGGAGCCGGTTCAGGCGGAGAACAAAGATCACCATTTTACGTTGCGATGGGAGCATCCCTTGCAAGCGCATACCGAATCAACCGAGAAGCGGATGGTACCTTAAGAGGAGGGCTGTCTCTGTACCTGGCCGATGAGGCATTCCAGAGTATGGACTTGAAAAATACTATGCAGGCAGCGAACTATCTAAAATCTATCGGCCTGCAACTTTTCATTGCTGCACCTGATGAATCGGAGCCCCGCATGACAGCGGTCGTGGATACGGTATTGTTTTTTATCCGCGATGGAGTAAAGGCTACCGTTGATGTACAGCACCTCAAGGAAAAACTTCGCAAGTTGGTCACCGACTCCTTGATAGGGAGTAACAAACCAGAATGAGTCAGCAGGCCATTTATTGTCTTAAGCAATTAGTCAAGAAGGCAGAAACACAACCAGGGCGAAAGCGCGACGTCTTACTAAAGCGCCAGGATTTCTCAATGGATCCACAGGATCCTTATCCCTTTCGGAGCGCAGACGTTCTCCGAGATTTTCATGCCTACCTCTCAACAGCCGAGAAAAAAAAGTTCATTTCCCTCGAATGGGAGAAGCATTACATCGGTACGTCTCTTGAGAGGATTCGTCTCCATGATGCAAAGGGCGTTGCCGGCCTGCTCAATTATGATTACCTTCCGGACAAACTGGTTCAGATTGAGGCTGGTATCCAGCGCCCGCCAGACGGACATTGGCTGAATGCTGTAGTCGATGAAATACTGGATGCATGGCGCCATGGCAAAAGAAGATATGGCCTCAAAATAGAGCAAGCAATCCGACTCAATATCCTGGTGAATGCTGTGCTGGCTATAGAAGCGCTACCTGAATCCAGGATTCTCGATTACCGGCAGTTTGGTGCGCGTCAGCTGGGTGATTCAAAGGCGCTACTGCCTATCGTCTCAACCCTTGGGCAGATCTATCGCAACAGGCTGGATAAGCCAGAGCTAAGTTACGAAGACGTGTTGGCTGAGCTCAACCTGGTAAAAATGGTGCATCCCGTGTTGATTACTGGTCCACTAAGCTTTCGCGCGGGCAGCCAGGTGATAAATTCAGCTGTCAGACCATATTTGGGAGTGCCCGGGGATCTATTAGGTGAGTTTTCGGTTTTCAATAGCCCCAGCTACCTTCTAACCATAGAAAATTTATCGAGTTTCCTCGAGTACACATCGACCATTGAAGATGATGCGATCGTTCTCTACACGGGGGGTTATCCAACCAGACGCTTTCAGCGGTTTTACCAAACGCTGCTTTCAAGGATTTCGGCGCCTGTGTTTCACTGGGGTGATTCGGATCCACATGGGTTTCAGATTCTGAAGACCTTGCAGAAGATAGCCGGAGAAAAGACTGTTCTGCCGCACGAGATGGAAATCCAGAACGGGGATCCATTTAGTGATGAGCAGCTCAGGCATATTGAGCGGTTAATACCTGTCAATCCGCCAACAGACGCAATACTGTCGATCTACCTGGATAAGAGGGAGGGTATCGCCGAGCAGGAAACACAAACAGCGCGTTCTCCGATAAAGCAAGCATAGATTGCGGATGGTGCCGCTTACTTGAGCAAGTAAATCTTGTAACTGGCACACATCATACCCTTCAAATACCTATCTATGTCGTTACGGCACTGAAAATATCTTTTCGAAAAAACCAAGCAACACGTTGACTTGATTATCCATATCTAGTCCTCCCCGAATCCCCCACCATGCGCGTCATGCGCAACACGGGGAGGACATCCATGCAAATTACCAAACTGCTGGTCTCAGGACTGTTGGCGTCTGTATTGCCGGTTCAGTTTGCCATTGCTGACGCAGACGGCGAACGGGCGGTACTCGCTCGGATTATTCACGAACTTCAGGCCATGGATCCACTGATCATGGAAGCGGCTTCTCAAGCCAATCCGGATGCCCGCGTTCGTTTCCAGTATGAGTGGCTGCGCCAGGATCTTGACCGGATTCGACTCGGGATCCAGGAACACATCGATGCACCACGTTCGGAACCCCGGACTTTCCCGCCGTTGCGTGGCGATTACCGTCGGTGATATCGGGTCATGACGGCAGCACAGAACACGGCATTTCAAGCAGGCTCCGGTTTTACACCGGCCACGTTGCTGACCGGCATCGCATCGGTCGTGCTGGTGCTGGCATTCGTCTGGGTTATTTGGGTCTCGCTGGGCACCTTCCGTGCCTGGCAGAACGGGCAGGTCGTTTTGTTCGATGTGGTCTGGTCGGCACTGCGCGCCAGCATCGTGCTTATGGTGTTGGGTTTTTATCTGCGGTAGCGGCCGTTGGGCACTGTCGCAGGGATTCGGGGAGTTCCCCGTATTTTTAACAGGGGGCAACCCCGTTACCTCGGAGAGAAAGTAATGATGAAGAAAGCAGTAAAAAAGGTGGTAACCGCAGCTGGGTTGCTCGCAGTTACGGCAGGCCAGCCGGTATTGGCAGCGTTGCCGACCCCGGTGGCACCCAGTACCGCACCCGCAGCCGGTGACTGGATTGGGCTCATTTCGGGTTACATCAAGGATGGTGGTCTGGTCCTGGGTCTGGCGATCGCTGTGCTGGGCTTCCTGTGGATTGCCTATCTCGGCTTCGCCAAGTTCAACGAGGCTCGCCAGGGTAAGGCCGAATGGGCCGAAGTGGGCGTGCTCGGCATCGTCGGTGCGATCGTACTGATCTTTGCCAGCTACCTGCTCACCGAAGCCGCGGGCGTCATCTAACCGATGTTGGATCGAGACGACATTCTGGCCGACCGGCTCAATGTAGAGCCGGCGATTTTCAAGGGCTGCTCGTCGTCCGAACTGGGCATCATCGTGGGTGTGGCTGCGCTCATCTGGTTACCCGTTAGCCTCCTCCTGGCGGGTTTGTTGGGCGCGGTCACCATGGGGTTCGGCATGGCCGGTGTTGGTGTCGTGGGAACAGTCATCGTTATGGCGGGGCTGTTCCAGCGGCTGAAACGTGGCCGACCGGATGGCTATTACCAGCAACAGATTGCCATCTGGTTGTCGGACCATGGTTTGCGCAGCTCGCCGTTCATTCGGCGCAGTGGCGCCTGGGATATTGGGAGAACACGGTATGCGACGTTACCGCACCGAGATCGATAACGTTCGCGCGCACCTGCGCTCACTATGGGTGGTGATCGGCCTCCAGTTCGTCGTGATCCTGGTCCTCTGGTTCGGCTGGAGTCAGGCGCCGAAGCAGTTGACGGTGCATGTCCCTCCCGATCTGCGCTCCGGGGCGACGCTCTCGGTCGACGAAGTGCCGGCGGCCAATGTGTATGCCTTTGCCTTTTACATCTTCCAGCAGCTTAATCGTTGGCCCGATGATGGAGCCAAGGACTACGGCAAGGCCATCTTCCGCATTTCTCCGTATGTGACGCCGCGATACCGGACTGAGCTCATGGCCGACCTGGAACAGAAAGGCCGTAAGGGTGAGCTGGCCTACCGGGTGCGTGGTGTGCATGAGATTGCCGGACATGGTTACGAGGAACGTCGTGTCGATGTGCTCGCGCCAGGCGTTTGGGTGGTCTGGCTGGATCTCGATCTGTTCGAGTCGGTGAAAGGCATGACGGTGAAGAAAACCGCTATTCGCTATCCCTTGCGGGTGGTCAGTCTCGCGGTCGATCCGGAAGCCAATCCCTGGGGGCTGGCGTTGGACGGCTTTGCGACTGACGGGCCGCGTCGGTTGGAAGAATCAGAACTCGGTGTAGATGCCGGGCAAGAACAATAGCAGGAGCAATCCATGCGAAAAAAACCATCGAACCATTCCGTAATGGCTACCTGGCTGGGCGTGACGCTGCTTTTGATGCAGTCGCTCGTGCATGCCGAGACGGAAACGCTTGAGCGGATCGAGTGGAAGAAAGCACCGATCCGGCTGGAACTCGCAGTTGGTCAGGAGCAGCGGGTTGAATTTCCCGCCGCAGTAAAGGTGGGTGTGCCGGCCTCCGTTCAGGGTGTGCTGCGCACGCAGAGTGTCAACGGAATGGTCTACCTGTTGGCGCACACGTCCTTTGGGTCCAACCGGCTCATGATACGTGAACTCGATAGTGGACGTATCTATCTGTTCGATATTACGGCCACTGAAGACGGTGGGTCGGGCCATCCGATTCAAATCTATGTGACCGGTGAACAGGGCAGTGAGAAAAATCAGGCGACGGGCGGGCATGAGCCGGAACAGGATCGGCCTGATTTTGTTCAGTTGACCCGCTTCGCCGCCCAACAGCTCTATGCCCCGGCCCGCCTGGTCAAAGACCAACCCGGTATTGTCCGTGTGCCGGTGAGCCGTGATTCCGTCGATCTGTACCATGGTGGCGCCGTTGAAGGGGTTCCGCTGGTGGCATGGCGCGCCAAGGGTCTCTATGTCACAGCGGTCAAGCTCACCAACCGTACCGAACAGGCGCTAACACTGGACCCACGCAACATTCGGGGCACCTGGCTGACGGCAACCTTTCAGCACCACCGTCTGTTTCCCAAAGGTGATGAGGCTGATACCACGGCGGTGTATCTGATCTCTGCCCGGCCATTCGGCGTTTCGTACTAGGGCTTACCATGGCGATTGCAACCTCCAACCGACTCTTACCCCTGCTTGCCGGCGCCGTTGTGCTGATGCTGGTATTCGTCACCCTGAAATCCTGTTCGCAGGAACCTGAAGATGCACTCGTTCTGGAGAGTGTGCCCCAGGCGCCCGCACCGGATGCGGACAGTCCTGCCGATACTATTAAGACGCTGACGGCCAATGTCGCGTCTATGACCACGGAAGTACAGGCTTTACGCAAGGACAATGACCAGCTGCGCAAAGAGAACCGTGAACTGCTGGCTAATCGTCACCAGATCGAGGAGAACGTCACAACCCGGGTCAAGCGTGAGTTGCTGTCCCATGAAAAAGACCGGGAGTCACGCGACCGGATCGATGCCGGTGTGCTTTCTTCACTGACAGCGCGCGTGGATGCGCTGTCTCAGTCTCTTTCCCAGCGTTACCCCAATCAAAGTGGCGGTGACATCCCGGTGGGTTTGGGCCTTGATGACGTCGGAGAGGGGGCTGCAACTTCTGACAGCCTGATCTGGGTCGAACCGCTGGATGTCGTCGATGATGCTGCGTTAGAGGCCAATGGAAACAGTCTGCTGCAGAGGGTAGGTCAGTCGACCGGAAGTGCGTTGACATCGGCGACTGAAAAGACTGGGAAACTGACTCAGGACCTCAGCACTGTCCATCCCGTTTATACGGTTCCCCGTAACGCCACCCTGATCGGTTCAACAGCCATGACGGCCCTGGTCGGCCGGGTACCGGTGCAAGGGCAGGTCCGTGATCCGATGCCGTTCAAGGTCATCACCGGCGCGGATAATCTGGCCGCCAATGGTCTTACAGTGCCGGGCGTTCAAGGCATGGTGTGGAGCGGGACTGCTGTTGGAGACTGGACGCTTTCCTGTGTGACCGGTCGCCTCGATTCGGTCACCTTCGTTTTTGAGGATGGCACCATCCGAACCATTTCCGGCGATGACCGAGGCAATCAGGGAGGTGGTGCGGAGAAGCCACTGGGCTGGATCTCCGACGAACAGGGCATTCCCTGCATCACCGGTGAACGCAAGACCAACGCGCCGGCGTTTCTTAGCCAACGGATCGGTGTGATGGCCATCCAGGCTGCGGCGGAATCGGCGGCCAATGCCGAGACGACATCGGTGGTGAGCAATGCGGGCAGTGTCACTAGCAGCGTCAGCGGCGATACCGGTCGCTTCGTGTTGGGCAAAACCATTTCCGGTGGCAGTGAGGAAGTGTCGAAATGGTTGCTGGAGCGCCAGTCCCAGAGCTTCGATGCCGTCTTCGTCCCGGCCGGCATCCGCATTGCCATCCATGTTGACCGGGAACTCCCTATTGATTTCGATACCACTGGCAGGAAACTGACCCATGAAACCGACCTCGACCCTTATCGCCGCACTCGGCTTGATTAGCCTGGTGCTGGCCGGTTGCGCCAGCACCAAAGACATCGTACTACCCCAGGATGGCCCTTCGATGAAGGCTATTTATGAGGGCCACGTGCATGAGATGAATGCCGGCAATCCTCAGGTCATTCGTGGCGAGTTGGGCAGCCGGTCCATCGTCTCGGGTGATGCGGCGCTGCATGGCTACACACGAGATGCTTTTAACGAGATCGATGTGCTGTTTCCTCGCCTGCCTAATCCAACGCTGGTGATGTACATCTTTCCACACCTGGCCGGTGAAGCCGGCGCACCGGTGCCCGGCTATACAACGGCCTTCCCGATGTATGAACAGGTGGAATATGCGCTACCCGGTGAAGTCCGTAGTCAGCAGGGTGGTATCCGCCGGTGAATTTCATGAAGTCAGTCCCTACGCCCTCAAAGCGAGAAGGGCAAAGCGAAGACTTGCCTGTCACCACGAACCAGGCCAAGCAGCTGTATGAACGCCCGCCGTCGTTTACCGACTTCCTGCCGTGGATGGAATACAACCCGGCGAGCCGTACCTTTCTGCTGGAAGACGGGATCAGTGTCGGCGCCCTGTTCGAACTGACCCCGGCTGGTACCGAGGCGCGTACACCCGCGTTCATGACACAGCTACGCGATGCGATCCAGACCGCACTGACCGATGCCATTCCTGAAGAAGACGATGCCCCATGGATCTTGCAGGTGTACGTCCAGGACGATCCGAGTCTTCAGGGATTCGAGCAGGAGATCGCGGACTATGCCCAGCCTGGTGCGCGGGGGTCAGGCTATACCCGCCACTTCCAGCAAACATTGTCGGAGCATCTCGCCCGGATTACCCGTCCGGGTGGTCTCTTTGAAGACACCGCGGTGACCGGTACCCAGTGGCGAGGCCAGGTCCGGCGTGTGCGTGCCACGTTGTACCGTCGTTTGAAACCCAATGGCCGGGTGCCTTCCGCCGTGGAAATCGAGGAATCCCTGAATGATGTGGCTACCAAGTGGGTAGCCTCACTGGCCTCGGCCGGGATTCGGGTACGCCGTGGTACGGGTCGGGACCTCTACGAATGGTTGCTGAAATGGTTCAACCCAAGGCCTGAGATTACGGGGGGTGATCCCGATAAGTTACTGGAGATTGCCCCCTATCCGGGGGATGAAGACCTGCCATTCGGGCATGATCTTGCCGAGCGCCTGACGCTGACGATGCCTCACTCGGACAATGCCTCGGCGACCTGGTGGTTCGATGACCTGCCGCATACGCTGGTGACCATCCAGGGACTGCGCCGTGCGCCCGAGGTGGGTCACATGACGGCCGAGCGTCAGGCCGGCGATCATGTCTTCTCACTGTTTGACCGATTTCCTGAATACACCGTGATGGTGCTGACCCTGACGGCCAAGCCTCAGGACTTCACGCGTAATCACATTGCTCAGGTCAAACGAGCCGCAGTGGGTGATTCCGCGGAGGCCGAACTCACCAAGGAAGACGCCGAAGCCGTGGAGCGGGAGATGGCGCGCGGTAACAAGCTCTATCCGCTGGGCATTGCGTTCTATGTGCGCGGTAACGATATGAAGACCCTGCGCGCCAATGTCAATCAGTTGAACGCGTTGTTGTTGCCCAACGGGCTGCAACCGATTCTCCACGAAGCCGATTTGCTGGCGCTCGACAGCTATATCCGCAATCTGCCCATGGCCTACGATGCCGCGTTGGAGAAATCCAGTCGCCGTTCACGACTGGTGTTTTCCAGTCATACGGCGAATTTGCTACCCCTGTATGGGAGATCCAAAGGTACCGGTCACCCGGGTCTGGTGTTCTTCAACCGGGGTGCCGAACCCCTTGTGTTCGACCCCCTGCATCGGGCCGACCGCAAGAAGAACGCGCACATGCTGATCCTCGGTCCCACCGGCGCCGGCAAGTCGGCAATGCTGGTCTATCTGTTGCAACAGATGGCCGCCATGTACCGCCCGCGCATCTTTATCATCGAGGCCGGCGGCTCCTTCTCGCTGCTGGGCCAGCAGTTTCAGGCCCATGGTCTGGCCGTCAACCAGGTTACCCTGAACCCGAACACCGATGTCAGTCTGCCGCCATTCGCCGATGCCTTGCGTGTGTTGCAGAAAGAACGTCAGCAGCCATTGCGCGATGATCCAGACGAACTGGAAGAAGACGACGAGCTGGATGAGGAGGGTACCGGCCGCGACGTGCTCGGCGAAATGGAGATCGCGGCCCGCATCATGATCACCGGGGGTGATGAACGCGAGGATGCGCGCATGACCCGAGCTGACCGACTTTTAATCCGGAATGCGATTTTCCTCGCGGCCAAAACCGTCAAGGAGGCTGGTCGCGATCAGGTACTCACCCAGGATGTCGTCGCCGCACTCCAGAGTATCGGTCACGATGAAAGCCTGCCGGACCACCGGCGCAATAGGGCTATCGAGATGGGTGACGGCATGGCGCTGTTCTGTTCAGGTCTAGCTGGACACTTTTTTAACCGGAAGGGTACCCCCTGGCCGGAAGCGGACATCACGATTCTGGAGATGGGGATACTGGCTCGGGAAGGCTATGAAGACCAGCTCACCGTCGCTTACATCTCCATGATGAGCCATATCAACGACCTGGTCGAACGCCACCAGCACGACGCAAGGCCGACACTGGTGGTCACCGATGAAGGACACATCATTACCACCAATCCGTTGCTTGCGCGCTATGTAGTCAAGATCACCAAGATGTGGCGAAAACTGGGCGCCTGGTTCTGGATTGCCACCCAGAATCTGGAAGACTTCCCAGATGCCAGTCGCAAGATGCTCAACATGATGGAGTGGTGGCTGTGCCTGGTGATGCCCAAGGAGGAGGTTGAACAAATCGCCCGCTTCAAGGATTTGACAGACGTGCAGCGCAGTCTGTTGCTGTCGGCTCGCAAAGAGCCGGGCAAGTATGTCGAAGGTGTAGTGCTCTCAGATAATATCGAAGCGTTATTTCGTAATGTCCCGCCGCCGCTATCCCTGGCACTTGCCATGACTGAGAAACACGAAAAGGCCGAACGTGGCGCGATTATGCGAGAGCGCAACTGCAGCGAACTCGAGGCAGTGCATGTCATCGCTGAACGCATCGCAAAGAAACGTGGTTAGTCGTCGATCTGACGATTTCTCTTAAATAAACCCCGCACGCTTGTGAATCGATTTTCGGTATCGAAGCGTCTGTTTGCGCGTCACGATAGCACGCATATCGAAACAGAGTTGACCACTATGATTTGGAAAGCCTCAAAACACCGTCCACGGGTTCCATTGGTGTGTCTTGCTTCCGTACTCCTGTATTCAGGAGCCACGTTGGCGGATCAGCATCATCAGAACTTGCCTCATGTAATCGAGGCGTTTACGTCAGTCAAGTATCCCTTCGTCGGTGCCAAAGGCATCGGTACCGATTCGCATGGATTGGACGTCACCATCTATGAAATCGATGGGATCGTGTCTATTGAACGAGACCTCTCTATTGACATGCCAGCTGATCCCGAAAAGTCGAAGCGGATCGCGCTGGATCGCATCCAGCACATGGATGATCAGTCAAAAACAAAAATGCAAATGGCGGCGAAAGGGTTGGCGAAGGCGATGCAGTATGGCGTGGATCGCTATCCAGCCATTGTCTTCGATGGCCAGGCAGTCGTATACGGCGTAACCGATGTGCAGAGCGGACTTGCGCATTACCGGGTATGGCGGCGGGAAGGTAAGCGATGATCCGCCAGAGCTTTCGATCGTTCTGCCTTGTCATTGCGCTATGGATGCCGGTCACCGGATTCTCCGGTACAACGACCACACCACAGATCGTGGCTCAGACGACAACGGCGGCATTTTCCTGTATGCGCTGGATGCCGATCGGCACCTGTTTCTGGTTACGCTGTTCCTGGACCGGCTGCAGCGTACGTACTTCGATCAAGGTGGGGCATTACAACCCGGACCTGGTGGTCAGTACCTACAACGAGCTGGGCGGGAATCCGTGGACCGAGATCCGCGCGACCTTGGGTCTGGCGCAGAAGACGGCTGCCACGGGTCTGTTGGGCGCCATGTTGCCGGTGCCGATTGAAAGCGCTGGCAACCGAACAGAAGGAACCTCGGAGCGTGACCACAAGAATCTGGTCTACCGGGAAACTGATGCCATTGGCCATCCGCTGAGCTCGCTGACGGGTATCGTTGCCGGTACCGGTTTGTTGTGTCCGTCAGAGACCACTTCTTTCTTTCCCTATTTCCAGTCCGGCCTCGATGCCCTGTCGTGGCGGCAAGAGATCCCGGAGATCTTCTATCCCGCCAGCCTGATTCCCGGTCTGCGCGAGCTGGGTACCTGGCCCCTCCAGACCTGGGGTGGTGTCTATCCGCGTACCGGCTGGACGACACAGGCCGAAGAACCCAAGGCCGCTGCTATCAATGCCCAGCGAGCAGGTGACATCGTCACGCGTACGGGGCAACCGCATGTCTATGTGCCCGTGACCGGCTCATCGGGTTCCATGAAGGTTTGGTCACCGGGTCCTTTGATCGAGAAGGACCGCAGCACCGGCACATGGCAGATGTTATTGCCGCTATCTGAGTCGAGCTGCAACGTTTTCGGCACCAATGATCTTGCCAGCCTGACCGGCTGGGGTGGCGGCCGCGTCGATAGCGAGGGTGACTATGTCTGGAATCTATGGCGGCCCTATAAGTGCTGTGAGCGCCGGGGTCAGTGGTTTCTGTTTGATATTGACTGGATTGCTTACCCCTGATGAAAACGAACGCTAAACACCCATTCCCTCATCGACACGCGATCAGCTGGCTGCTGATTGGACTCCTCAGTTTGAATAGTGCGCATGCCATCACCAAGGGGCCGACGGAAGACAGCTTCTGGTATTACGAAATCGGTGGGGCAGAGCCTGTATCAGCGCCTGCCAACCCTTCTGTCGTATCCGTTACCCTGGGCGGTTCGGCGCAATTGGGACTGGGCTACAGCTGCGGCAAATTCGACCCCGTGGCCGCAGTGACCAATACGCTGAACGACATCGGTGCTGGCATCGACAACATGATGAACGCAATGACGGCCGCGGCGAGCGCCGCGATTGCCGCACTCCCGGCGCTGATCCTGCAGCGCGCCAATCCCGGCCTCTACGACATGTTCCAGAACGCACTGCTGCAGGCAGAGGAAACCATGCAACTGGCGACCAAGTCCTGCGAGCAGATGGAGGCCGAGATCGCCCAGGGCAAAAACCCCTATGCCGATCTCATCACGCTGTCCAAAGGCAATGACTGGAAGCTCCAGATGGGCGTTGGCGGCAATGATGCGGTAACCGCCAAGGATGCCGTCGAGACCTCTAACGGGGACAACGGCGTGCCCTGGATCGGTGGGCAGGCCGGGGGCTCCGGGCAGCCGGTGCTGGAATTTACCGGCGACATCGTCAAGGCCGGGTACAACATCAATATGAATCGTCCGATCACGACGTCAGGCCCGGTGCCTCCTGCATCGGCCACCCGCCTGACGGAGATCTGGACAACACCTACCGAGGCGCGTAACTGGGTCGTCGATGTGGTTGGCGAAAACATCGTCACGACCTGTGATACCTGCCGCAAGGACAGTATTCCCGGTACCGGGCTGCTGCCAAAGCTCAATCAGGAGGCGACTACCGTCACCACGGAAATCCAGAACCTGGTCTCCGGGGCTACGCCCCCGACACTGACCAATTTGGACAATATTACCGCCCCCGGTGTGGCTATCACCCGCCAGGTCATCGAAGCGATCCGAGAGATGCCGGCCTCCGAGCAGAGCCTCATCATGGGCCGGCTGGTGTCAGAGATCAGCACAGCCCGCACGGTGGAGAAGGCGCTGTACGCCCGTCGTTTGCTGCTTTCCGGCCGCCAGGTGCCCGAGGTCTATGCCACCGAGGTGGCCCGCGAGCACGCGGACAAGTCCATCGCCGAGCTGGACAAGGAGATCGAGAACCTGTTGTTCGAGACCCGGGTGCGCAAGGAGGTGGTTTCCGACACGATTGCGACCTTGCTGCAACGCGCCGCGGCCCGTCGGCAATCGTCCCTGAAAACGCCAGAAGTGCCGACCATCGATCCACGTCCACTGAGCAATGGCCGTGTCCAATAACGGAATTGTCATGCGTCGGCGCTGGTTCTTTTTGCTGACCCTGCTGGCGTTCGGTCTGGCGCTGGGGGCGGGTGGCATCCTCTGGCATTCGGTCGAGACAACTTCTGTAGTCGCAGTGCAGACAAGGATCGATGCCTTGAAGCCGCTCCTGACTGGCATCCGGGTTTCGCTGATTGCCCTGTTGGCGATGGGCTGGCCATGGATCGTGAACACCCTTGAACGTTGGGGACGTCTGGATGAGACACAGGCCACGAACTTGCTCGCTGTACGCTGGTGTATCGTGACCTGGCTCGTCGTGATCGAGCTGGTGTTGGGGCAGAACCTGCTTGGTCAGGTACTGGCCGCACTGCAGGGGAGCGGGGCATGACCGTCGACAGCTATCTCGAACTCTTTACGACCCTGTTCGGCTGGACCTTCTACGGCATTTTGTGGGATGTACTGGTTGGCACCGGTATCGTGTTCCTGCCATTTCTCGGCATCCTGATCGACAACTGGCGGGAACCGGCCCAGGGTGGTGAGTTCGGTACCGTCACCGGATTGTCGTTGCGGCGCATGGAGCTGGAGCTCTTCATTGCATTACTGGTGGTTGTTTTATCTGGCCAACCGGCCGCGTTGACGCCACTGAACGCGGCATCGCTCAACTACACGCCACCACCGACGCTGATCGATCCCACGCCACCGACGGCGACCGTGGCCGCACCCCAGAGCACCTACGGTTCCACCGGCTTCACCGGTTCGCCGGCCACGGTGAACATCCCGGTGTGGTGGTATGCGGTACTCTCGATGACCTCGGGATTCAATCACGCGGTGGTCGAAGGACTTCCAAGTGCTGCGGATATGCGTACCTACGAACAACAGGCGCGGCTGGCGACCATTGCCGACCCGCGTCTGCGCCAGGAAGTGAGCGACTTCTTCAGCCAGTGCTACATTCCGGCCCGGTCGATGTACCAGTCAGAACGACCTGCCACCGCCGCGGTGAATGCTCTTCTGACGACCTATGGTCCCGACGATCCGGACTGGATGGGATCACAAGTCTATCGCAATACGCCGGGCTACTATGACACCCTGCGCGCTACCACGCAGGTCAGCGGCTGGGCCTACAATGCTGCCCGTGACACCGAATACGATCCTGCGGCTCCACCCACCTGGGGCAGGCCTTACTGCAAGCAGTGGTGGGAGGACGCCTCGGCTGGTCTGCGTGAAAAGTTGATTAACGAGGCCGATGCCACATCGGCCGGTTTTTCAGGTCTCGTGGTTGCCATCGCGCCGGCGCTGGCCAGTGAACAGCAGAATGATGCCGTGGCCAAGACCGTTCTGGCGAATGCGCCACCATCGTGGTCGAACAACGACCTCGTGGCTCACAATTCCGGTAGTACCGGGTTACTCAGCACGGTAGAGAATGTCGCCAAGGGAGGCCTGGCATCGGGTGGCGTGGTGGCTGCATCGGCGTTGTTCTCGGTCACCATGACCGCAGTCCTGCAGGCGCTTCCGATGGTGCAGGCCGTGCTCCTGCTCGGCATCTATGCCTTGCTGCCCATGATCGTGGTGCTGTCGCGCTATTCCATCTCCATGATGGTCATCGGCGCCATGGCTATCTTTACCGTCAAGTTCTGGAGCGTGCTCTGGTACCTGGCGCTGTGGGTGGATCAGAACCTCATCCTGTCCATGTACCCGGATGTGAACGTCTTCCTGCAGATGTTCGCAAATCCCGGCGAACACGACATCAAACGCATGCTGCTCAACATGATCACGACCAGCCTCTATCTGGGTTTGCCGTTGCTCTGGAGCGGAATGATGGCATGGACGGGGTTACATATCGGCCGCTCGATCAATTCGGTACAAGGCGAATTCACGCGGCCAGCCCAGGATGCCGGGAGGCAGGGCGGAGGTATTGGGAAGGCTGTTGCTACTAAAGGGGCGAAGCGATAACGGATCTACAAGTCGTCTTCATACCACCCGTACGGATCAGTGCCATTGTCAAACTTGCGGGTGCGGAAATTATAGTCCCCGGTTAGATCACCGCCTTCAGAATCCGCGTCATCTTCGGATGTAGTCGCAGCTTCGGCCAGCAGGCCGATGAGGCCCATGACAAGCAGGCTCGTGGCGCGAACGATTGCCTTCGCGCCAGTCAGTATGCCTCCAAGGCATGCCATGAAAACTGTAAAAGCTTTGCGCTGATCTTCCATCTCAATAAATCTCTATCTATCGCATCTCCCATGGTGAACTCCGTGTGCCAACGTTTCAGAATTCCCCATCCCGGACCACATTACCTTTGCTGATTATCTTGACAGTTTTAGGATGAACCGGTTCGTTGTCCGGCAGCAGTCCCTTGCCTTTCTCAATCACCTTGGCAGCGACACTGGTCAGCTTGCCTAATGTGTCCGAACCGGCAAGCGCCTTGCTATCGCTATAGTAGTCAAACCAGGGCAGCCCGGCACTCGTGTAATCTTTGGCTGTCGGCGGCGTATGCGGTGGCTGGTGCCCTGTGATTGCCTGATATTGCGCACTGTTGGCCAGGTGGATGAAGCAACGGAAGCCATTTTCCTGATCCCAGGCATCGATGCCGTACTCGTCCTCGTAGATCTCCTGCCGCATCAAACCGCCTGGAGCAAGTCCCATATCCGGGGCAGCGGATTCGCAGACCGTGCGACTGAACATCGGCATCTCGAGGTAGTCCATGTCTGCTTCCACGGTTCGCTCGAAATGTTCGATGTAAACGTCATGCTTCATCGGGTAGACGATGATCTGGAGTCCGCCATGTTCAGCCGTACCGGTAATCTGCTCCTCGGCTGTGAAGCCTTCACCCAGCGGCATGGCGACAAACTGCCGGATGAAATCCTCCGAGACGTTGAAACCATCCAGCCAGGGCTGTTCCGGAATTACCGCATAGTCCTGCGGATCGGCCGAAAGCCCATTGCTCCAGGGCTCTCCCGAAACAGCATTGATCTTGCCGGCGGCGATCTTGACGGCGCAGGGGTAGTCACCAGAGAAATTGATCCACAGTGCCTCTGACTGATACATGGGTATGAAGACGCCACCATGTGTCCGCCAGGTATCAGGCAAGTTGTCTGCGAAGTCATCCACGTGCTCCACCGGGAAACGACCCAGACCCGGGGGGAGGGGATATTCCCGGTTGTCATCCGGGATCCGCAGGGTGCGCTGGAAGTCGATGCTACACAGCGCTTTCTTGTGGACCTCCGGAAACCGGAAGGTCAGTTGGTTGTTCATTAGTTCGATCATTGTCTTTTCTCCCCTGAGTCGATTATTCAGGTGTTACCAGTCGCCATCACGGACATCCCGGGCAATACGCAACAGGGCGTGATCCGGTGCAGACTTGAGCTGGCGGATCAGGTCAGCGAACAGTTGCGGACGCTTGCGAATGATCTCCTGCAAATCCGTCGATACCTTCCCGGCCATCGCCAGCAGCACATCCGGGTCTTCGCCAAGCTCCTCGGCCAATGCCCGGATCTTCGCCTCCGACGGTGGCGCTACATCCCCGCGTTCTATCTTGCTGAGGTAGGCGGGTTCCACACCGATTCGCTGAGCGACCTGGCGGACGGAAAACCGCCGATCCCCTGACTTCAGGGCCTCGCGATGTTCACGGATGTATTCTCCGAATGTCATGTGTACTATATAGTACACAATACTTTCTGAGGCAAGCTTTCTGGGTGATTCCGGTCGAATGTATTGCTAATGTGGGGTGGCCGTTGATAAAGGGGGGACAAGCTTTTGCATGAAGGTGGAGAATTCCCCATACGGGTAATTCTCCGGGTCCTTTTTCAGTAGCCAGAGTGATTTTTGACAATTGAGATAATGAACAAACTCAGTCTTAGTAAGCATCATTTCTCATCATGAAGCACTTAGCCAGTGGCACAAAGTGGAAAACGATGCCTGAAATACCGGAAAGAAAAAGGGTGGCTCGCCAACACCACCCTTTTGCAACGAACCCGGTTTTGATTCAGGCCCGCCACCGCGCATGTGTGTGCGGCTGCATACAGCCATTAACTGCCTGACGAAGCGCGTGAACCTAATATACCTCTTGGCTACGCTTAGCGTCCAGTTCCTTCCCAAAGTCAAAGTCAAACCAGTTTGTGAACCATTGCTGGGCTCTTTTACCCCCATCGGTAAATGCGATGATATTATTTGCGAGCGGCGTGTTGGTGACGCCAAACATTTCAAGCGCCTTATGCTTCTTGTCATCGGGTACATATGGACAAGAGATCAGGTCGAACAAAAGGAAAATCAGCTCAGCGTCCTTGTGACAGGTTTCTGACCTCCGTCTAATTCGTTCCAAGGCGGAATCAATGACACGATTACGCAGAACGTTATAGCGAACCTTGTTCTTCATATAGAACAGCGAAACAGTAATGGAGAAATAGTTAAGAGAATTAATCGCGCTGGGATCATATTTGCCAGCCCGCCTTCCTATGCCCAGATAATTGCTCAACACATTCTCTTCCAGCCAGTAATCCCGGCCAAGTTCTGAGAGCGCTATTAGCAGATACAGGGTTTCGACCTGAGTTTGCTCGGTAGTCTCATTCTTCTTAAGCACAAAGCAAATATTGTCAAAAATCTGTTTCTGGATGGCTTGTACCTGGTCCGTGGCAATATGCCCTGATCTCAAGAACAAGGTGATTACACGAAGTATTCGACAAAGCCGGATGGTAGTATTCACTCGCGGTGAAACAGAGTAGATAAAGAAGACAAACTCAATAACGCCCTTTATCGCATTTACAAGCTGCCCCTGTGATCGACTCTCCGAATTGACTTTAAGATAGTTTGAAAAGACTTTTTCACACTTCCTCTCGACGATGGCAAGTGTATAGTTGAGCATATCTTTGTACTCAACATTACATGTCTTGATGATGGTTTTGAAGCTTGTGATGAGCGCACTTGTGTTTACATAGATGCTCCCCTTGGTGAGTGCATTGCCACTAGCGTCCTCAGTGTCTTCCAATGAAAACTTTATTCTATCCTCAAGCAAACGGGCAATTTGCTGCTTTGCCATTGTAATTTCAGTAATAATTGGCTTTTCATATACAACGGCTTTAGCAGTGTTCAGGTACAGCTTGTATTTTTTTAGGGTATGCTGAAGCTCGTCGACTATGCGAGTTGAATCACGGTCATCGTCAACGAAGATAAAATAGTCATCGACATACCGGAAAATATCAAAATTACGGCCGTGTATTAGAGGCCTGCTCCCCACTCTGAGTTTATGCGACACTTCTCGATCTATGGCCTGGAGTATTATTTCTGCGAAAATTCTTGAAAATTCAGGCCCAATAATAATTCCGTTTGTTTCGCCCTGATTCATATGATGCATCAATCGATCAAACTGGTCTGGAAATGTCCCGCTATTTAGGTGCAAGGATTCCTTTTGAGTGTCCTTGCCCATAACGGCCCAGCCAATTGAATGCGTATAAATACTGTCAAAGCACTTAGAAATATCAAGCTTGATCAGCTTATTGTATTTCTTCTCAGCCCGATGATACCGATAGGATTCGTAGAACTTGTAGATATTGCTGTAGTCCTTGTAGACGAAGAAAGACTTCAAGCTTTCATATTCTCGATCGGACTGTTCGACAATCTCGGGTTCTGTGGAAAGCCTCTCGAAATGAAGACTATCTTGATGGTATCGAATTTTGGATATTCTGGACGGCGCTCTAATCGTAAACGAGCTTAGAGATGTATAGTAAAGAATAGCCTCTTTACATCGGTCATAGAGATCGACAACCAGAAGCTGACTTTTGGGGTGCGGTATACATAACTCCCTGAATTCCGTTTCTTTGTGCCGAACCTTAAAAGCGAAAGGTGTCATAAAACGTTCGGGTTTAGGCTTATTTCCACCATCGAGGCTGTATCGCCTAAAGTCCACCACCTTCTCTCCGACGTGTCTCTGAATAGTTGTTAGTCGGTTCGTATTTTCTGGAAGCGCAAACAACAGCAATATAATTCTGTCTAGGGCGGCTGATCCCTTCATCCATAAGATTGCGTTCCCCTCAACTGAAATACGATGACGCAAAACAAACGTATAGAAGTGCCGGTTGGAAAAAGAGATAGGTATCTCGAAAGGCAAAACATCAGATAACAGACATCGCTCTTTTTTATATGGAAAGCGAATTTTCTTAGGAGACATGTTTCCATACCTCCACGATTTTGCACAAATCATGTGCGGAAAACTTGTAATACTTGCGAGTTTCAAAACCTGTCTTGAACGATAGTTTTGAAAGCCGATTTTTTAACCGAGGATTAGTCAGGGCAGATAGTTTTCCATCCAAATAGATATCTAAATCGCCAAGGTCATCCAGCTCAGTCAACAAAGAATTCGAGAAGAATACCCCAGACACAACATTCTTCTTGTTGTTCACGAGGCGAGTGTTACCTGTTAAAAACCGAACTCGCTTCTCCAATAGTGCGCGCGCAATCTTCTCAGATTTCTTTGGCCTTTGCGCCTTCTTGTCATAGGCGGAGAAGGTCAGATCAATACGTTGCTTGTAGCGATTAATCTTTGCATCTGTCATTCTCAGCTCAACCGAACCAGAACCAAACGTAAATTTGTAACCTAGATACTGAATAGAATTGGAACCTCCTGAGGAAGTTTTGATAATCTGTGTTTTCTTTCTGTTCCTCTTCAAGCCCAGATTCTTGAACTCTCTAGCAACAGCGCGCCTAAATGGCTTCGTCCCGATATTGGGCGGCGGGCAAAAGATGATAAAAATATCGTCAACATAACGAGCGTAATAGAGAACACCGGGATAGTCGCGAATAGATCGGTCAATATCCCGCATATACAATTCCGCCAAGTAGGCGCTTATGCCAATTCCTCTGGGCAAGCCAGCGTCGTTTCCAGTTAAAGCACCATACTCGAACAAAATCCGTCTTATGATTTTCTTTGAAGCCAATGTCAGGAGCGGGTCATCCCTAAGCTTCTTCAAAATCTGCTTTCTCGGGATACTCTCATAAAAAGAGGTAATATCCGTTCGTAGGATATATTTGGGGAACTTGTCTCCCAACAATTCTCTTAGCTGACATACAATTTCATGCCGGTTAGCCTGCTTGACCTTGTAGAGGCTCCGGATGTTATGTTGCACTTGTTTTAACGCAAAAAAAGCCGCTGCATTCCGTTCAGCCACGTACGCTTTTTTGGGCTTCCCGACATCCACCTCCGTAATGCCAAAGGAGAAGCCTTTCGAGTTGATCCTTTTGCTGATAGCCTCCAGTTCTTGAAGTAATAGCTCTTCTTTCAGCTCTTTGAGGCTTTCAAGCTGATTAGTAAGCTCAGTCCTTTTGGATTCGTAATCATCTTCAGAATATTTAGCTTTTTCCTGCTTGAGTGATCGAAGATTATTTTTTACTGACCGTATTTCTTTGCTCTTCTCTTCCACATCAGGAAAATACTCTCCTTCGAGATAAATCCCTTTTCTATTTTCTATATCAACGATCTTTCGAAAATTGGCAGCAGAGAAAGACTGGTCGAGCATCGTATCACCTAATTATTATCCGGCTATCGCCATGCTCGTATTGGCGTCAACTACAACAATAGTTAATGCACTAGAAGCTTCAAAATTAATGAGATTAGTCATTTTTACTACCTCGCCCGTTGAAGATCATCAGTCCTCAAACTCCGCATTGCTGAAGCGCAGCACGTTGCAGTTTTCTTTCACGGTACGCTGAAGTCCTTCATCAAATCCGGCACTGCTCTTGGCTTCGATCTCTACCGAAATCGTTACATCGACGCCAAGCTTGGCCGTGAACTGCTGGACCACTTCGTCCATGATGGTGGCGAAGTCCATCTTGGCTTTCACCGGATCAAGGGAAATGGTGCCGTAGAATTGCTTCTTGGTCGCAGCAGGTGTGGTTGTACCGCCACCTCCGGTACCGCCGGGAGTTGGGGTGGGTGTCACCGTGCCGCCGGTACCGCCGCCTGACGTTGCAGTACCTCCGGTTTCGCCGCCCAAACCGCCGGGCTCGGGGCCAGGCTGGGGTGGCTGCTGTGTGCGCTCGCGGTAGGCTACCGCGGCTTCGCGATCTATAAGCAGAGATGATTCATCCAGAGCAGCGAAGGAGCCACGCCCAAAGGTGAAACCAAGGTAGCGGTCACCTTCCTTACCGGAGGCGAAGGCGAAGAAGTCTTCGCTCTCGACGCCCTGGTTGATGGCATTGCGGAAAACGTTGTCGTTGACCAGGCGTGGCAGGTAGAGGTAGTGGCAACTATCCTGCCAGACCTTCAGGGCGCTGACATCTTCCGCACCATCTTTCAGGTACCACTGGTTCAGCACGTTGCGCAGGTGAATGGGGGACCACTCGTAGATCAGCCACTCTTCCTCGCGCAGTTTTTCTTCGATCGCCTGGACCAGATTCGGAGCGGTGGGCGAAACTGAAACCACCTCCCAATTCAGCGTTGGTTTGCCCTTGACGAACTCTTCAATCGGCGCGATCAACCACTTGTAGGTTTCACGTACCAGTTGGGAAAGGGATTGATCAGCGCCATCGCGATTGCGCTTGGCCTGATTGAGGTGCGAGAGGTCCTGGTTCAGGGTGCCGCTCTCAATATCAGCAACGATGGATTGCCAGGCCAGGAAAATTCGGCCTTGTTCCTTGAGGCGGCTGACCACATCGTAATCGGGTGCCAGGAAGATCAGACGGTTCTGTTTCTGCCGGGGTTGATCGCCACGGTTACGTAGGATCTCTTCGGCAGCTGCAAATGCCTGGTTGGTCTCGCTGCGGCTGTAGGCGCCATTGGTTGGCAGTACGACGAGTCGTGGTCCGGTCGCATAGTCATCCGGCACGTCGGCAGATGGTGTGAAGACATGGACGCCACCAAACTGATGATTGCGTCCGAATACCCCGGTGACTCGGGTCTTCAACAGCGGCAGCAGTTCTTCACGCTCGTTGATATTCTGCTTGCGGCTCTCCATCTCCCGGCGTAGGTTGGGCTTGGTATCCAGCCAATAGCGATCCTTATCAGAGTAGAGGTAGTGCAGGCGATCACGCAAACGCTTGAGCACATCTTCGAATACACCGATGGTTTGGCCTGGCTGTACCGAACCCAACAAGATGCGTTCAGCCTGAACTCCTCGAATCATTTGCTCGGTAGTAGAGGGGGCGCTGCCCAGGAAAATGGTGCGTGCCGTGCGGCGTGCTGCCTGCACACCACCGAACAGGGTATGGTGCCCATCGATGTCATAGGGGGCTGAGCGGGTACCATCTACCTCGCGCTCGATTACCGGCTCCCAACCCTGCGGCAAGTAGTGGATGCTCTTGTTGCGGACATTGCTGTCTTCCAGTGGCAATGAGCCGGGCATGATCAGCGCATCTTTGTTATCCGAGTTCCACAGGCGGTGGATTACGATGGCCATGTACTGCAGCACACCACGGGTGCGCTGAAATTTCTCCAGTGTGGACCAGTCTTCATACAGGCGGTCGAAGATCTCCGGATGGATCGGATAGGAGCGGCAAAGGCGCTCGAAGTATTCGTTGGATTGCGTCTCGACTGGGAACTTCTCGGCGTTGTGACGATAGAAGTCGGAAAACTGGCGGCTGATACCTTCCACCTCAGCGCGTTCACCGGGCGTTTCGAACAGGCGACGGCGCACGATCTCGAAGGCCTCTTCGGTACCCACCGGCTTCCATACGGATTCCACACGGGCGAAGTATTTCTCCAGTGAGTTGAGTGCCCGCTGGCCCATGGTGCCGCCTACTTCCAGTTCGGACTCCGGCAATGAGGCAAGCAGGATGGCATTCGGCACCGCCTTCATGGATTCGGTGAGTGCCTGGATGAAGCTGATATTGCTGTCGAATGTGCCGGCCTTGAACTGCTTGCCGAGCTCCAACTGGCGGATAAAGGCTACCAACTCGTCAATCAAGATCACACAAGGGGCGGCCTTGCGGATCAGTTCGGTCAACACTTCTTTGCCGGGCGACGTGCCATCGGCATCGCTATCGGCCACCATCTGGTAGCCTTCGTCACCAAGTAGCTGATATGCCAGCTCACCCCAGAGGGTGTTGACGGGAACTCCATCGTATTGCCGAGGTTGACTGGGCGATAGCTTGATTCCGTCAATCACGGCAACCTTGGCATGGGGCAGGCTGGAAATTCCAGCTTCGTCCAGAACCGGAGGAATGCCGGTAAGTTTGTCGGTGCCGACTGTCCGAGAAGCAAGGTGGTACACCGCCAACAGCGTATGGGTTTTACCGCCACCAAACGCGGTTTGTAGCTGGATGACCGGGTCGCCACCGTGGCTGGCCAGGCGTTGCGCTACAGAAATCAGCAGCAGTCGCATACCCTCTGTGATGTAGGTGCGGGAGAAAAACTTCTCTGCATCCTGATATTCATCGGTTGCGGTACCGTTGGCTACCTGAGTGATATCAGCAGCAAATTCGGACTGTTTGAAAGTGCCTTCCAGTACGTCCTTGTGCGGGCGGGCGATCTCTCGCCAGGGTTTCAGTGACATTGTTTTGCCTCACTCAATCTTCAAAATTCTCAAGTTCTTCGTTTTCTGGTGTGATAGCTCCACGGATTAACTGGAGGGCCTCATTTACCTGAATTTCTTCAACGCTGTAAGAACCATCTTGACCAGTTATTCGTTTGATCGATTTTTCGATACCAGCTGCTGTGAGCTGAGCTGTGACACCTGTTTGTATCAACCACCCGTTGTCCGTCCAGTATCTGATCATTTTGGAGTTATTCAGGAATAGGAGGACATCTAGGCGCATATCAACATTTGGTGCTAATTCATCAACGGAATTGATGCCTTGCGCATAGAGAAATGAAGCTAAGGTATTTGCACTCAGCTCCTTTCCTCTCAACTGGCGGTGTGGTCGGTAAATCATAAAGCCTCCTATAAATCAAATGCCTGCTGTTCACCTGTATGTCCAACCTCATGAGAGGCGGCGAGGATGGCATGCCAGGAAGCGATCAATTCGTTATAAGCGCGGGCCTCTTCAGCCCACTTCTTGCGCTCGCAAAGGGTATAGAGGTGATAGGCGAGTTGGCGGATGGATTCACCTTTCTCCGGCATCTTTGCGAGAAGTTCGCCAGCTGCGGATTCACCCTGATTATTGAGGCGGCGAATCATTTGGTGACAGGCCTCCCAGATGGGTGTGCGGTTATCCTTTGTTGGATCCCAGTCAGCCTCATACTCTGCCCATTTCAGTAAGCGTACTTTTCCTCCACCGGATTCCACTACTCCAGCCTCGCGTACACCGTCTACACTCGTTCCCTTCGCACGGGACAAGGTGTCAGCCTCACCAAATGGTCCTGAGCTCCAGCCGTACTGATCAAACCAGCTGGCGCAAAATTGGGTATCAGTGTCAAAGCTGCCGGATTCGGGGCTCAGGTATTCGGTGATAGACCGGTTTATCAGGATCAGTGCATCGTGCACACTCATGCGCGAACCGTCCTGATTGAGTACTGATTTGTATTTGGAAAAAATCGCCATGCCGGGGCCGATAGCAGCCTGGGCCAAGTCAACTGGGGCGATGGGCGTTTGGCCAGTCTGGCCGCCGATCATGGTTTCCAAGGCCTCGGGCATTTCTTCTCGCAGACGGCGCTGTAAATCTCGGCGGGATATTGATTCGGCATTGACTTCCCGCTTTTTGCATACCAGAACGATAGAAGAGGCAAGAGCGTTAGTGCCCATACCGATCATACGGTGGGTTTGTTCACTTCTCATTGGCCAGGTTCCATCAATAGAAAAACCAGCCTGAATAACTGCCTCAAGGAAGGTGACCCAACCAGTACTGGTAGTGCTACCCTCCTTGGTTTCTGATTGTTTGAAAGCGTAGTAAATGGCTACGGGAAAGCTTGGGTGAGACTGCTCAGCCATATTTTGAATGGCTCTTGTCATACCATCCATGAAAAAGCTTTCCGCTTGCTCTTTGCCACCATGGCGATAAGGGGTTGCGACTAACTCTTCCGTTTTTGGGACGGCCATAGTTCCAAACAATGATGGGTATATATTCCGGAGTGAGCGTCGCATCCAAACGTAAAAGAAGTCTGAAAGATCCGCATAACCGATATTGTCGTAGTATGGTGGGTCTGTAGAGACGACTTTAAGCTCGCTAGTCTTTTGAGCCGCAGCGTCAAGCTGCAACGCAACCCCGGATGCGCCTGCGATTCCCAATTTCAATAAACATTTAGTCTGGTATTCCAGGTTCGTTGTGAATCCACCAACAACGTTCTCCATGATGTTGGCTTCACCGAAGTCCCAAGCCATAGGAATTGACTGCCTGGAAAAAAGGTACATAATTTTTTCATTACCTTGTCGCCATCCAGTCAGTGAGTTATTGAAATCAGCGCAGCGGTCAACACAGAATGTTAGATAAACGGCTATGGCATCCCCATAAGCCGCCGCCCCTTTGCCTCCTTGAGCAAGGCTTTGGCCATCATCCAGCATGCCTGCTGCTTTGGCATCAGCTACAGCCTTATCCCGCGCCTCCTGTATCAATGCGGAGAAGCTGGTTAATGCAACTAATTGACGGGGAGTAAAGAGATCACCGTAGGTTTTCAGTCCATAAGGTATGGTCCAAAAGTTTCTTGGGTCATCGGGCAAGCTTGTTTCAGGCTTCCATTCTGGTTGTGCACTTTTCGCAGTCGACTCAGCTTCCTGTGTCGGAGATAAATAGACTCGTCCGCGTTTGCCCTCAGCAACAATTGCCATCAAACGAGTACCCAGTCGACCGGCTTCCCCTTCTCCCTTGATATGGGGGCCAGAAATTGGTGCACCAGACATCAGGCAAGTAAAATTCGCACCTCGAGCTGCTTTAGTACCTTGCTTTGCTTCTGACGGAGGAATTCCCACACAAATTTCAAATCGATATTGGTGGCCCTCAACGACTGGATTAACATACGCCTCTTTGCCTTTCTTGCTTGAAAGCACAAAACTGGAGACCAGTGGTACTTCCACATGGTTATAGGCCGGGTTGGGGCTTTTCACGGTTCTCGCCCAGAGCCAGGCGATCACCGTCAGCTCTTCTCCTTCATAGGCTTTCAGGTCTGGTCGCCCAGTTACCATCGCGGGGGTGATTTTGACCTTTGGGTACAGGTGACCAAAGCGCCTAAAGGCTTCTTCATGCATCCAGTGGCCGTAACGTCGCACATCTTCAGCCAGGCCTTTGACCCCGGCCCAATCTTCCACCATATCTGGCTGCTTTTCGCCTTCCGGTAGTGGGCCGACAGGCTGCTGTCCGGCAAACCTGGGCGGAATCTCGATCATGGCCTTATTGATCATTACCGCCACTGGGTTTAGATCGGACGCGTAGCTTACAAGCCCTAGGCGCTGAGCCTCCAGAGGAATGGCGCCCCCACCAGCGAACGGATCATGGAAGGCAGGTAGCTTCTCCGGGTCGAATAGCTCAGAGGCTTTGGGGTGGCTGCGGTTGAGGTGACAGGTCTCGCGCCAGCTGTCCCAGATGGCTTCCCGTGCTCTGGTCAACACCTCCTCGTTGTTAGTATTTTCCCATTTCACTAAGTCGCGGATTATCTGGAATAGCTTCTCCCGTTTGATCTCGGCCTCTTTCTTGTTTACGCCGAAGCCGAGTTCGCGCTGATAGCTAGGATCATTAACAAGCTGGGCAAACAAGACCGCCCGTGCCGCAGCCAAGGGTCGACGAGCCCACCAAAGATGAATGCCGCGCGGATGTGGCCCAATGCCGGGCATCTTTTCATGAGCGCATGCAGCGTTGATGTCGTCCAACGGCAGAGCTACCTCGATCAGCTTTTTGGGTGTTTTTATATCTGCCATTGGAAAACCTTAAAGTGTCTGCTCCGGTGATACCGCTTTCGAGAGCAGTTCACCCAAATCGTAATTAATACTGGCCACGCCAAAATCAGGCTCAGAGTTGAACGGGTTGCGGATGTAGTGCGGTCCTTCGTGGTCGTCTCCATCGACAATCACGATGGCCAGCAGAAACTTATCCGTCTGGTTGAGCGCATAGATGATTTCGTTGCGGCTGACCGTGATAGTGCTCTGGCCCTTGGCACGGCCCTTTACCTCGATGTGGCGATCCGGCTTGAGGGAACCATCGGGGTTGGCCGGTGGCCTGGCTGTGACATCCCAGCCGCATTTCTCGGCAGAGACATCTTTCACGTCATAACCAAATTGGCGCTCTACATTCATGACCGCATTCATGGCGACCATCTCGATACGGGAGCGGGCTGCGGCATCGGCGCAGAAATTGGTCTCGCCCTTGCGCTGGGCCAACAGGCCTTGTGGGGTCACCAGTGCGCCGCCGATTACCACTGGGGTACTTGAGACCACTGCTTTCATTGCCTCCAGCTCGCGCTTGCGTTGGTTCAGGCGCTCGGTCAGTTCATCTACCCGGCGGCGTGCCATCTCCGGCTGCATGCGGGGTTGCTTTCCTGCAGAGACATCATCGCTCAGTTTGATGTAGCGGTCGGACCAGTAGTTGATCTCCTTGACCAGACGCTCATTGACGGCAGCGAGAACTTTATCGGCCTGACGCTCGCGCCGGGCTTTGACTTCCTGGTAGTGCTCCGGCACCAGATGCTGAGAAGCGTGGTTGAGTGCCAGGCCTTCGAGATTGGTACTGATCCAGGGAGCATTGAGGACGTCCTGGACCAGTTGCAGGTCGTAGTCGTCGATGGGCTGGAGATCGAGGTGAGGCGCCCAACCGGCGTGGAAGGCATTACCGTGTTGGTCAATTTCGACGAATTGCAGGCGCCGTGACGCCACTAAGGGTTGATCGCCGTTCGCCTCGCGAACGCTGTGATCCACCATGAACAGGATGCGTGGTTCCACACCATCATTGTTGGGGTCTACCAGTACCGCGCCTTGCTTGAGCTTGCTGCGGTGAGCCGAGAGGACGAGGTCGGTGGCAGCATGCATTAACGGGTGGCCGGGATGGATAAGATCGGCCATGGGTTTGCCATGGACGCGAACCATGTCCTTCTCGAAGCAGATGCGTTCGTACTTCTTCAATACCGGGGTGCGGCTCTCACCAATGACGCGGTCACGCTCACGGATGGCGGCCGGCACATGGCGGACTTCGAAACGGCCCGGTTCACGGGGCCGCATCTCACCACTGAGATTTTGGAAGGCCTCAGTGAAAAAGGCGCGAATGAAATAGGGTTGCAGTTTGCGGGCTTCGGCCTTTTCCATCTCCTCCTTGACGGCATAGAGGTCTTCCAAACTCATGTGCTGTTCAACAAGCGCGTTGCGACGCATGATCTCCTTCAAGTGCTCGGCATCCAGCGCACCATCGATCACCTGGTTGAGTCTGGCTTGCACCTCCGGTGATTCGCCATAGCGAATGGCCTCGATCAGCAGTTCCTTGAGGGAGCGATTTTCGAAGGCCTCGCCCAGGATGTCGAACACCTTTCCACCCAGGGCCTGCTTCTCCACTTCTAGCTTGTCGAACAACTTCTGGAAAACATCGCCTTCGCGGGTCTCCTTGGCGATCAGGTTCCACAGGTGGCAGACCTCGGTCTGGCCGATACGGTGGATGCGGCCGAAGCGTTGTTCCAGGCGATTCGGGTTCCAGGGTAGGTCGTAATTGACCATCAGGTTGGCGTTTTGCAGGTTCACGCCTTCGCCCGCTGCATCCGTGGCGACCAGAACCAACACATCAGGGTTGTTACGGAACTCTTCCTGGGCTTTACGCCGATCGTCCCGGTTCACGCCACCGTGGATGGTGATGACTGCCTCCGGATTGCCCAACATGCCGCCGATGCGCCCGACGAGGTAATTGAGCGTGTCTTTGTGCTCCGTGAAGATGATCATCTTGCGACGGTTACCGCCTGCCGTGTACATCTCGGGGCGGTCCTGCAACAGGTGGGAGAGCTCCTCCCATTTCTTGTCGTTGCCCGACTGCACGACGCCAAGTGCCTGGTGCTCCAGGTCCTTGAGGATCAGGATCTCGGCTTCCAGCTCAGGGATGGTTTCTGCCGCCGTGGCCTGATCGACGACCTGGTCGGCGTAGAGTTCATACTCCTCGGCGCTCAGTGCATCGTCGAGCTCGTCGATGTCCTCGGGCAGTTCGATCTGTTTCTTGACCGCATACTCGCCCAGGGTTTCGGCCACGCCATCCTGTTTAACGCGCTGACCTCTGGCGAGTAGTTTCATTTCATCCAGGCGTGATTCGAGGCGCTTACGTCTGCGTTTGAGTGACTGGTAGATGGCCTCGGGGCTTGAGGCGAGACGGCGCTGGAGTTGTGTCAGTGCGAATCCGACTGTGCCTTTGCGTTTACCGTCCAGGTTGTCGGCCCGGTTCATCTCGTTGCGAACGTAGTTCGTTACTTCGTAGTACAGCGCCGATTCTGGATCTGACAATTCATAGTTAGCGCTGTAGGCGCGACGCTCAGGAAACAAGGGTGTACCATCGAACTTGAGCAGTTCCTCCTTCACCATGCGGCGCATCATGTCGGAGACATCGACTTTGTGGGCGCCTTCGCGGAACTTGCCGTAGAAGCGGTCGCCATCCAGTAGCGAGAGCCAGATCTGGAAGTCTTCTTCCTTGCCGTTGTGCGGTGTGGCGGTCATTAGCAGAAAGTGACGAGTGATGGAGCCGAGCAGCTCGCCCAGCAGGAAGCGTTTGGTCTTGTTGACCTTACTGCCGAAGTAGTTGGCGGAGAGTTTGTGAGCCTCGTCAACGATGATCAGGTCCCACTCTGTGTTCTTGAGCTTCTCCTGGTACTCCTCGTTGCGTGACAGTTGATCCAGCCGGCAGATGAGTTGGTTCTGTTCATCGAAATAGTTGCCGGAAGCGCATTGCTCCTGTTTCTCGCGGCTGAAGATCTCGAACTGGACACCGAACTTTTCCAGCAACTCGTCCTGCCACTGCTCGGTGAGGGAGCCCGGTGAAACGACCAGGATGCGTTTGGCATCGGCGCGCATCAGCAGTTCGCGGATAAGCAGGCCGGCCATGATGGTCTTGCCGGCGCCGGGATCATCAGCCAGCACAAAACGCAGTGGCTGACGGGGCAGCATCGCCTCGTATACGGCTGAGATCTGGTGCGGCAACGGTTCCACGTTGGAGGTGTGCACTGCCATCATGGGGTCGAAGAGGTGCGCCAGATTGATGCGGTAGGCTTCCAGGCCCAGCTTGAAGTCTTCGCCTGGGGCATCGAAGGCCCAGGGACGGCCTGCCTCGGCCAGATCGAGCCGACCTTCATCTGAGCGGAACAGCATCTGCTCGCTCAGGCGACCCTGGCTGTCTTTGTAGTAGACGGTCAAAGCGTCGTTGCCGACTGGCTCCACCTGTACCACCCGCACGATCTCTTCGGCCTGGATGCCGCGGATTTGGGCGTCTTTTTTGATGTCTTCGAGTTTGAGCATATTCCTTCCCTGGTTACTCCTCTTCGTTCTTGTTGTAGCCCGGCGCGATGATGAGGTTCTCGACGCCATAGAGTGCTTGTCGGTTCTTGAGCCAGAGGTGGTACTCCGGGCCATCTAAACTGTGGTCTTCCGAGCAGTCGACATTCCAACGCCTTAACACGTATCCAGCAACGGCTGCTCGAACGTTGACGTGCAGCACGCCGTTTTGCATGGCGTAGTCGGTTTCTATTGTTTTCGGATGCTTGAGACTGGGATGTGGCACGATTTCCAGTTCTACGATTCGATTCCACTGGATATCCAACTCCCGAGTTTCATGTTCTTTGATCTTGCTGTCGGTGATCGTCGGGTCGGAGATACGTGTGATTACGAAATCTGTGAATCTGGATTGCCTACGGTCGTAGCCGCGCACATGCCAGCGCAGACCATTATCTACCAGTACAAATGGCACGATTTCACGCGTGGTTCGGCCGCTGCTTAGGGAGCGGTAGCCGATTTTTACTGCTTTTTCTTGATGGATCGCACGGGTTAAAACGGACAGTGTCGATAGAGAGGGCCTATTCAGCTGCGCCGGCATTTCGCACGCAATGAAACCCTTGTGCGTGCCAACGAAGTCATCACCGAATCCGTATGCAAGGGCTGCCAAGGCTTGGCTGGGGGAGTAGTCGAAAAGCGGTTCAAAAGCGTTCGTACGTGCGTAGATCTTGGCCTTGGTGTCGTATTCCAGATTCTTAGGGGCCAGTTCCTTATATAAGGTGATGTCCCTGGTCGCGGCTGCTTCCTTGATGCCAAATCGGCTGACGAGGTCATTTCGACCGATAGTGCCCAGGAAGCAGACCTTGAAATCGATATGAGACAAGCGTTCCTTCTGCGTCTGATTAATATCCTCTAGCCGTATGACTGGCATGTGATCACCTATTTTTGCCGCATTCGTACCCATCATGGCCGGTTATGATAATAAATAAATCATGTCAGAGTCAATATAATATGTTGACATCATCATTTTGATGATAATAAAATTGGTCGTGACCTTTAATCCATGCATTTAGCACGGTGATATGACTGGTGGTGATGCTTTGCGACCAGAACGATGGCTGAGGCCAAGAACATGAAAGCTGATGACAGCAAGTTAGAACGTATTTATCGACGTACCGATGGGCAATGCCACATCTGCCGGAAGCGATTGTGTTTCGGAAATTATGGGGCCATCGGAAAACGAGGCGCGTGGGAAATCGAGCATTCCCGTCCGCGTTCCAAGGGCGGGACAGACCACCTTAATAATCTGTATGCGGCCTGCATAAGCTGCAACCGTAGCAAAGGCAACGGTACGACAGCATCTGCTCGTAGTGGTAATGGATACCGGACAGCGCCTTTGTCAGAGAAAAGGAAGAATGGAAACGCATGGACTGGTGGGGCCGTGGGTGCACTTGCGTTTCTGTTTGTTCCGCCACCACTGCGATTGGTAGCGGCTGTGGTGGGCGGTGTCGTGGGTGCGGTTGTGGGGAAATCGTACGAACCGGACTGATCAATTAGGAATTGCTAGGAAATGTGGGCTGATAACGAAACTGAAAAGGACTTCCTGAACTTCTCAGGGGTTGCCGATACTGTCGCTGAGATCATCACGCAGGCGGCCGGGCGGCCGACCTCGATCGGTATTTCGGGTTCCTGGGGAGCAGGGAAGTCCTCGATGATCAAGCTTGTACGGACAGCACTTGGCGAGAAGGACCAGAATAATCCTGAGCAGTTCATCTACGTAGAGTTCAATGCTTGGCTTTATCAGGGCTACGATGATGCTCGCGCGGCGTTGCTTGAAGTCATAGCGACAACGCTGAATGAAGAGGCGGATAGACGGAAAAATGGGGTCGACAAGGCAAAAGAACTCCTGCAGCGTGTCAACTGGCTGCGCGCCGCCAAGTTGGGGGTTGGATCCGGACTTGCGCTTGCTCTCGGACTACCACCTACTGGACTGATCGGCGAGGCCGTCACCTTTGGAAAGAAGGCGCTATCAGGTGATCTGACGGAAGGCGATGTAGAAGGTGCTGAAGAACTGGCAGCCAATGCCCTCACAACGGCTGGAGGGTTGATCAAGGCGAAACCGGAACTTTCACCGCCGCGTGAGATTCACGCCATCCGGGAGTGTTTCGAGCAAACGCTCAAAGAGATGGATGTAACACTCGTTGTACTCATCGACGACCTGGACCGCTGTCTGCCACCTACCACCATTTCGACGCTGGAAGCTATACGTCTGTTTCTGTTCCTGAATAATACGGCTTTCGTCATCGCTGCCGACGATGCAATGATCAAGCATGCTGTTCGTCAGCATTTCGGAAATGTTGATGATGACTTGGTCATTAATTATTTCGACAAACTCATACAGATCCCCATCCGCGTTCCGCCGCTCGGCACACAAGAAGTGCGGGCCTACATGATGCTTCTGTTCGTCGAGACTGCTGATATTGAAGATGCGATTAAGGAAAGCATCCGTGAGGCTGTTTGCGCTCAGCTTGCGAAGAGTTGGCGTGGCGAACGCGTTGATCGGGCCTTTATGCAGACTGTTTACAAAAATGCGCCAGCCGAGATCATTGCGCGCTTTGACACGGCCGATCGCCTTGCGCCGCTCATGGTAAGTGCCAGCCAGATCGCAGGTAATCCTCGCCTCGTCAAACGGTTCCTTAATGCGCTATCAATCAGGATGGCCATCTCGCGCGCGCATGATGTCGGTGTCGATGAGGCAGTCCTGGCCAAGATGCTGCTCTTTGAGCGCTGTGGAAACCCGAAGGCGTATGACGCCTTAACCGCGGCTGTGAACAATGATCCTGACGGCAAGCCAGTTTTCTTGGCTGAGTGGGAGCAGAAGGCCGCGGCTAACGAGGAACTTGAGCTGGATCAGCTCTGGGATGATCCATTTATCCGCGAATGGCTTGCGATCACGCCGCAGTTTGCTGATATTGACTTGCGAGGAGTCCTTTACGTCAGCCGCGAGCATGCGCCCCTGATTACACCAGAGGATCGGTTGTCATCAGAAGGTGCGGAACTGCTCACCGCCATTCTCAAGAGTCCTGATATGGCTGCGAGTCTCCATGATCGGCTTGCGGCACTTCCACGGCCAGAAACCACTGTCATCATGGATCGTGTTCTCGAACAGGCGCGGCGCGAGCAGGAGTGGGGTACCCCCGCAATTCTTGACGCATGTATCGCCGTTACCAAGGCCGATCCGTCGCTGGGAACCCGCGTCGCAGGCTTCTTGAGCGAGCGCCCAGCTGGCCAGATAAAGCCCGGTATCGTGCCCAAAATCAGCGACCAGCCATGGGCTGCTGGTGTTTTCGATCGCTGGAAGGACGCTGACGTGAGTGATCCTGTTAAAAAGGCGATCGGAACCGTGGAGAAGGGATGATGGGCACGTCGTCATCAAGCTCCGGCTCACCTTCCGGCACGCCTATGGTGCCACCTTGGGTGCCGGATCCTGTGCCACCGTCCGGTGATGGGCTTGGAGATGATGGTGCTACTCCACCGGATGGCGGCGATGCGCCTGATCAAACTGCGCCAGCCCCCGCACAGCCTGTGCCCATAGCACCGCCCGCACGCTTTGGTGGGGCGCGTACACGGCTTGGTAGTTTTGCCCGTACAGGTTCGGCCGATGATATGCGAAAAGGCGTGGGACACTACGCCCATAAAGGTCTGGGTGGTGGGGGCACGGCTGTGCGCCGACTTGGTGGTACAGCTCGTACCGCCGGAACACTGTTTGGCGCGTTATCAGCAGCTGCCGCCGGCCAAGCGTCAGGTGCGCGAAACGAGCTTGATCCTGCTGTTCTCGCAGGTCGTAGCGCCGACGAAGTTATGAGCGCTGTCGTCGAAGCAGTGCGACCCGTGGATGGTACCCAGGATGGTGAGGCCAGTCGTGCTGCGATCGGCAAAGCACTTTCCGAGCTTCTTACACAGTACCCGGACGCCGACCTGCTCAACCTTTCAGAGGAGCAGCGGATACTCGCTGTAGAGCGCTTTATCGCATGGGATGTATTCAATCGATTTGATCTTGACCTTGGCAAGACAATCCAGGAAAAAGCACCGAGTGCCACGAGCGCTCTTTCTCGCCTTAAAGAGGTGCGAGATTTCATCACGCAAACGGTCGCCGCGGAATTCAGGAAGTTGGCGGGCAGTGCGGCCGCTCTGGGCAGCAGCAAGGTCGCCGCCATGGTCCGTGATGCCCTCGGGCTGGCAATAGGGGTTTTCGAGGGGTATCTGTAGATGAAGATTCTATGTGGCCCTTCCAATTCCAAGCTTGGGCGCCTGCGCAAAGATGACCTGCGATGTATCCTATACGGTTCTGCAGAGAATTCTTCTCAAGGCTCGGCCGGCGGGTCACTTCTCAAACACGTTCAACATTTAAAGCTATCCCCAGTGCCACGCGCGTGGGATCTGCTGTCACTCGCTCTATCTGTCATTTGTGCTGATACTGCTGTGCGGCGTGGCGATAGTCCGGACGGGTGGACCCGCCAGATCGCTCTTAAAGTAGCAGTGAGCGATCCTGACTTCTGGATTGCACATCGCTTGCTCATCGAGGATCAGCTCAAGTTCCTTACAACTGATGTATGGGAACTGGAATTCACGGGTTATGGGCTTTACCCGAAACCACCGAAAGTTCCGAAATTCCCGGATAGTGATTGTGTTGCCTTGCTCTCGGGCGGTCTAGACAGCTTTGTCGGTGCTATCGACCTCGTTGCCGATGGCAAAAACCCTTTTGCTGTCAGCCAGGTTGCGGCCGGTGATAAGCAATCGCAAGCAGAGTTTGCTGCCAAGATCGGTGCTGGGCTTGATCATCTTCAACTGAACCATAACGTCAAATGTCCGGGTGAGAACGATCGTTCACAACGTGCACGTTCATTCATATTCCTCGCCTACGGCGTTTTGGCAGCCAGCGCGCTAAAGCGCTACAAGGATGGTGAGCGTGTTGATCTATATATGTGCGAGAACGGATTGATATCGATTAATCCGCCTCTTACGCCTGCGCGGCTTGGTAGTCTTAGCACAAGGACGACACATCCGGTTTTTCTAGGACTATTTCAGAAATTACTTGATGTTGCTGATCTACGCATCACCGTTCGCAACCCATATCAGTTCAAGACGAAGGGCGAGATGCTCCGTGAATGCAAGGATCAGGCATTTCTCAAGAAACACGCTGCAGAGACGACAAGTTGTGGCCGCTATGCCCGGAATGGCTGGCAACACTGCGGGCGATGTCTTCCGTGTCTGATCAGACGCGCTGCATTCCATGCATGGGGTGAAGTCGACAAAACGCAATATGTCTACGCCGATCTGTCGAAAAATGATTCGCAACACGCCCGATATGACGATGTGAGATGTGCGGCGATGGCAGCAGCGCTTGTCGATGCAGAAGGGTTAGATGCGCTTGCGACTACCAATTTGAATGCCTTAGTCATGGGTGATCTCAGACCATATAGAGACTTACTCGCTCGTGGAATCAAAGAAGTCGCTCAGTTTCTGACGGCGGCAGGCGTTCGATGATCGACTTTCACTGTCACGTCGACCTGTACCCCAATCCGCATGAGATTGCTCGGGAATGTCACGAGCGAAAACTCAGAGTGTTGTCAGTGACCACGACGCCCAGCGCATGGGATGGAACCTCCGCTTTGAGCGGTGGCACGATGATAACTGCGCTTGGTCTTCACCCTCAGCTTGCCCACGAGAGAAAGGGTGAGTTGCCATTATTCGATCGCATACTTCCTGGCAGCGCCTATGTAGGCGAAGTCGGGTTGGATGGGGCGCCGGAGTTCAAGAATCATTGGCAAGACCAGGTCGAAGTATTTCGACACGTACTTAACGCGTGCAATGAAGCTGGTGGAAGAGTTATGTCGATTCACAGTCGACGAGCAAGTACGCCGGTGCTTGATCTATTGGAACAGTACCCGGGATCGGGTACGCCGATACTTCACTGGTTTACAGGAACAGTTGGTGAGCTGAACCGGGCTATCTCTCTGGGGTGTTGGTTCAGTGTGGGACCTGCAATGTTGCGTAGTAAAAAGGGGCGCGAATTAACATCTCGAATGCCTAAGGAACGTGTATTAACTGAGTCGGATGGGCCATTCGCACAGCTTAGTGGGAGACCAATACTGCCTTGGGAGGTAAAGGACGCCTTGAATACGCTATCCGAACTTTGGGGTATAGACGAAAACGTGGTGGAGAAGAAGATTATGGGCAACTTGGAACGACTGATGGATGTCGGGAATAAGGAATAGATGGCATCCACCTTTGCCTGGCTCGATCATTCAGAAAGCGACCGTCGTAAAGCACTCGATGTCGTTGATCTGTTCCGTGAACAAGACACGCGGGATGAGCTTGGCATTGGAACAGTCAGAGACGCGCTTGCAGATTCCTTGTTTCCCGGAATCAGCACGATCCAGACACGGGCCAAGTACCTGTTGTTCATTCCCTGGATATATCAGGCTCTTGAGGCCGGCAGGACAAAATCGAGTGATGTGGCCAGGCTGGCGCGCTGGCATGAAATTGATCTGATCTACCAGCTACTCAAGTCGGACGATATGGACGGCGTAATCGGTAAAGATGCCAAAGCCGGTTTGCAAAGACTACCGAGTTCGGTGTACTGGGCGGGCCTCGGTGTTTTTGGTATCCGCCGATACCAGGGCTCGCTGGATCAATATCATCGGTCGCTTGATGGATTCTACCTGGGTCGACGTCAGGTCCATGCCTCTGCCGAAGATGGAATCGTCGAGCTTTTCAAGCCACAGACCAACTGGCACGAGGGTCTGCCGGCAGCGCCGGATGGATTTCCTGAAGGAGCCTCGCTTCAACTGCGAGAAGAAGAGGCTGAGTATCTGCACCAGCAGATAATGACAAATGTTCCAGGTACCCTGATCGCATTTCTGGTCGACCAGGGTGAGTGGTGGGATGCGGTTAGCTTTCCCTGGCACCATCCACAAGTAGGTGAATGCGCAAGCCATGTGAAGGCGCAGCTGCACCATGCAGAACTCTTCTCGCTGATTATGCTCGGGGCGGCTTTACTTTATAACCTGATGCTGGCCGAAAAGCGGGCGTCGAGCGGCAATGATGGTGCTGGCTCACCAGAGGGCCTTGTTGGTCATTATCGAAATGCACTGGACGATTGGTATGGAGAGGTCGAAGACAAACGCCGAACATTAGATCGGTGGGTTGAGTCCCGCTCTGATTTCTGGGAAGTGATTCATCGTGCAAATCCGCGTATTCCGATTCCAACTGTCCATTTCATAAATACCTGGACAGATATCGCACTTGGTTCAGATGGCATCGATACCCTCATCGGTGCTCGTGCCGCGAGAGACCTCATTCACCATCGAGAGCGTCGACTGAAACGAGCACTGGCCCGCCTTGATAACCCCAGGGCGCTCGAGATGTGGAGTGGTGCGGCCGGTACACAGCAACTCAGCTACCGCTGGCAGCAGGTTCAGACCATCGTGCAGGATATCCTTCGTGGTCTGGGAAGGGGGCAGGGATAATGCTGGCACCGAAGGATCGTACTCTGCTGCTTGAATCACTGCGCCCACCGCCGGGATTCCACCTGGATGCCGCGGTATCGACGACTTACTCCCTGGATCTTATGGCGCTATTGGTTGCGCCACTTGCATTTACCTTCTTTGACTGGGAAGGGGACGATGGTCAACCGACCAAGGATCCGAATGCCCTGCTAGAAGCGTTGCGCCGTCATGTAGATCGCATACATGTGTTTTGCCAGGCAGGGCAGATCGCTGTGCCAAAGACCTATCGACTGCTCTTTGGTTACCTGGAATCAAGTGTTCATGAGGTGAGGGCGGTCAGGGATGGAGGCGTGTTTCACCCGAAAGTGTGGATCGTACGCTACGTAGCCGATGGCGAACCAGCGCAGTATCGCCTGCTCTGTGCCTCCCGTAATCTCACTTTTGATCGTTCCTGGGACACCCTGCTTGTACTGGATGGGGTAGTAGGCAAGAAGTCGACAAAGAAGAATGAACCACTCTCACGGTTCATCCGTTCGCTGCAGGAGATGGCTGTACAGGAGCTAACAGATAATACAAAGAATACGTTGGCGGAGCTGGCAAGGGAGCTTGACACTGTAGAGTTCCAATTGCCGGACCATATTGAAAATATTGAATTCTGGCCGATCGGCTTGCCTGGTGAACAAGATGTGTGGCCGTTCCCGGATAGTGCAGACCGGAGCCTCGTGATCGCACCGTTTGTCGCGGAAGGCACCCTCAGTCGGCTAAATATCTCCGGTGAGCAGACGCTTGTTTCACGCGTCGACGAGTTGGAAGCGATTGATCCCGACCAAATAGGCGACTACGAGATTTTCGCTTTGAGTGAAGGGGCAGACATAGAGCAGGAAGAAGGTGCTGAACCGGATGAAGGGTCTGACACCGGAAGCCTGCTTTCCGGCTTGCATGCCAAGTTGTTTGCTTTTGACGATTCGGGGATAGGCCGGGTGTGGACCGGCTCAGCGAATGCCACGAACGCTGCGTTTCACCAGAATGTTGAGTTTCTCGTGGAGATGCAAGGACAAAGCAAGCACATGGGGGTAGAAGCGATTCTCTGCCCTCAACAGAAAGGTATCAGTGTACTACGCGACCTCCTGGAGCCGTTCTCGCCAGGCGAAGAAGGCGGGGCGGACTCGACTCAACAGGCTCTGGAGAATTTGCTCCTGCGTCTTCGCCGTTTTGTCGTTGACCTGGAATTAGTAGTGCATGCTGAAAAGTCCGAAGAGAATCTGTTCGATCTCAGGCTGTCTTCAACAAAAGCCCCGGATCTTCCCGATGCAGAATTCGACCTGCAATGTTGGCCGTTGACGCTCAGGCAGGAGGCGAGCGCGCAGCGCCTGATATCGGATGGAGGCTGGTCGTCCTCGTTCTCGTCAGTATCGTTTGAGGGGCTGACGACCTTTTTTGCTTTCGAGGGACGGATCTCTGTCGATGGTAGGTCAGGCATTTGCCGGTTCGTACTGAATCTTCCTTCACAGGGATTCCCGGAAAACCGACGTCAGCGACTACTGCGCTATATGCTGAAGGATCAGCAGCAATTGATGCGCTACCTGTTTCTGCTGCTTGGAGAAGAAGGGGCGCTATCGCTTTCTGAAATCTCCGGTTCCTCACGGTATGCAGGAACAGGGAACGGAGGGTTTCATGCGGATATTCCGATGCTCGAGGCGCTTGTTAAGGCACTGGAACGTGCCCCGGAAAAGATTGACCAGGTTGCTCATCTAGTGACCGACCTGCAGAACACCGAGGAAGGGAGAGCGCTTCTCCCGCAAGAGTTCGAGCAGATCTGGCATCCCTTGTCGGAAGCGCGAGAGGAGTTAACAAGACGTGGGAGCTAGGGACAGCGAACTGCCGAATCTCGGCGAGATTGACCGCGGCTTGAAAGATTTTCAGCGGCGCACAGCGGCAGCGGTATTTCACAGGCTATATGAGCAGGCACGTTCTACGCACCGATTTCTCGTCGCGGATGAGGTGGGGCTTGGTAAAACACTGATTGCCCGGTCTGTTATCGCACGCACACTGCATCATTTGTGGGATCGAGTCGATCGGATCGATATTGTGTATATCTGCTCCAATGCAGATATTGCGCGACAGAATATCAAGCGGTTGAACGTGCTGGGCGATGAAGGCAAGACGCTACCAACGCGCATTACGTTATTGCCCATCATGCTGCGCGATCTGAATAAGAATCGAATTAATTTCATTTCATTTACGCCAGGCACCTCATTCGATCTGAAAAGTAATCTCGGCGTAGCCACCGAACGGATGCTGCTCTATTGGTTGCTGAAGGACATTTGGCATTTTTCCGGATCCGCTCCCATGAATGTATTCCAGGGAACGTCGGGAACCAAGCGATTCAGACAGCAATTAAAATACTTCCCTGACAACAATCAGATCGATCGCACACTTGCAAAGGAGTTTCGTAAAACAGTAAGAGAGCATGTGCGAGAGGAGAAGGACAAGGGTGATTGGACATTGCGTGAGCGGTTCGACTGGCTTTGTCAGGAGTATCGGCGTTCAGATTCAAGGATTACGCGTGAAGCCAGGACTGAGCGGTCTGCCTTTGTAGGAAAACTGCGCAATTTGCTCGCAGAGACCTGCGTCAGAATGCTGGAACCCGACCTGGTTATTCTCGATGAATTCCAGCGGTTTAAGCACCTTCTCAGCGGGGAGGATGATGCGAGTGTACTGGCGCGCAAGTTATTCGAATACTCCGATGATTTGACCGCGGTGCGCGTGCTCTTGCTGTCGGCCACGCCTTACAAGATGTACACGCTGTCAGATGAGAGTGACGATGAAGATCATTATCGGGATTTCATTGACACGCTGGGCTTCCTGTTTCGCGATAAGCAGAAAGTTGAGAAATTCGCGGACTTACTTCGGGAGTACCGCTACGAATTGCTCCGATTCAATGACCAGTCCCCTGATCAGCTTGAAAGCATAAAGTCGAATATCCAGAAATCCCTACGTCGCGTTATGGCACGCACCGAGCGGCTGGCAGTGACTGATGATCGTTCCGGCATGCTCACCCAGGTAGAGCCAAAGGATGTAGAGCTGTTGGCGACCGATATCCTGGCATATGTGGAATTACAGTCGATTGCGCGTGAGCTGGATATGCCGAATACGATCGAATACTGGAAGTCATCATCGTATCTTCTTAATTTCATGGAAGACTACAAACTGAAACGCACGTTTCATGATGCGCTGGATGGTGAGGGGAAGGCGGAAGTTATTACGCGGGCACTGTCCAAAGTACAGCATCTGTTGCTTTCCTGGGATGACATTGAAGCTTACGAAGCGCTGGATCCGCGCAACGCACGCCTCCGAGGTCTTATTAAGCAGGTGATAGACACAAAGATGTGGCAGTTGCTTTGGCTGCCCCCGTCTTTGCCCTATTACGAATTGGATGGGCCATTCAGCAATCGTACCCATGCGCAGATCACCAAGCGGCTGATATTTTCAAGCTGGCGAGTTGTGCCCAAAGTTGTTTCGACAATTCTCAGCTACGAAGCGGAGCGTCAGGCGGTCAAATTGTTCGAGCCGGCCGCCCTGAATACAGAAGACGAGCGAGAACGAAGAGGTCATACGCTGCTCTTGCGTATTGCGGTGTCGAATGACCGGCCCACGGGCATGCCGGTGCTGGCCCTGATGTATCCATCAATCTCGTTGGCTCGCCGCTATGACCCACTGAGTCTGGCAAGGAAGTACGGCAATGGTGAGCCGCCTACATTGAAACAGTTGCAGGGAATTATCTGGGAGGATATTTCGAAAGGACTCGAGGCGCTCGCAATGCCGACGGACGAATCCCGTGTCGACGAACAATGGTATTGGGCGGCGCCAATTCTTCTGGATAGACACCACTATCCCAAGGCAACGCAGGAATGGTTTGGGCAATCCGATCTCGAAGGTCAGTGGGCGGGAGAAGGTAGTAGTGGAGAGGATGCCTGGTATGAACACGTCGATCGTGCCCGGCAGTTGCTCAACGGTGAGCTGACCTTAGGCCGGCCGCCAGATGATCTGGCAGAGGTGCTTACTTTGTTTGCCTTGGGTGGACCAGGCGTGTGTGCGCTGCGCGCTTTGGACCGTTTTACAGGTCCAACTCTGGCAAGTCATGTGGGTGCAAGGAATGCGGCAGGAAGGATGGGCTGGGCATTTCGAAGTCTTTACAACCGGGTTGAAGTCACTGCGCTCTTACGTGGGTTGAAGCAGACAGATCCCTACTGGCGGCGGGTACTTGAATATGGTGCTGAAGGCTGTTTGCAGTCTGTGCTGGATGAATATGTACACATCCTCAAAGATTCGCTCGGCCTCGTTGGTGAAGAGCCTGAGGAGATGGTTGAGGATATTGCCGAAGCCATTCAAACAGCGCTCACGGTCCGGGCGGCAGCACTGGCTGTGGACGATATTCGAGCGGGAAATGGCGGCGTAACGGTACAGACGCATCGACTCCCGTCGCGCTTCGCCATGCCTTTTGGTCAAGGGCGGGACGAGGAAAGTGGCGACACAGCTGCGTCACGTGCGCAGAAGGTGCGCGAGGCATTCAATTCACCATTCTGGCCCTTCGTTGTTACCTCGACCTCTATTGGCCAGGAAGGACTCGATTTTCACTGGTACTGCCATGCCATCGTGCATTGGAATTTACCCGCCAATCCCGTGGACCTGGAGCAACGTGAAGGCCGCGTGCATCGCTATAAGGGACATGCGGTACGAAAAAACATTGCGAGCCAGTATGGACACCATGCCATGAGATCGCGTGACAAAGATCCGTGGTTTGCGATGCTGGACGAAGGCAGGAAGGACCGGCAGAAAGGGGAAAATGACCTTGTGCCGTACTGGATTTACCCGATCGAGGGTGGGGCGCGTATCGAAAGATATGTGCCATCACTTCCACTGACGCGAGACAGACAGCTTATCGACGCGTTGCGTCGGTCATTGGCGGTTTACAGGTTGGTATTTGGCCAGCCAAGGCAGGATGACCTGGTCGAGTACCTGATAAAGCATGTTCCGAAGGAAAGGTTGGACGAGCTGGTCGGACGCCTGAAGATTAATTTGAGCCCATAGGTTGAGAAATGCTCGGAATACATAGATACAGGAGAATCATGTGGCATACATAGTCCCATCCGACCTGTCTCGCCTGTCCCTCTCCGGCGCGCAGAATGCCGAGCTCAAGGCTTTGCAGATGCTTAAAGCCGAGCTGCCCAATGATTTTACGATTTTCCATGGGGTTCACTGGTCAAGGGAATATGAGGCATGGACGCATTTTGGAGAAATAGATTTCGTCGTGCTAAATCGGTCTGGAGATGTCCTTTTTATAGAACAGAAGAATGGAGGTCTGGAAGAAACAGACGAGGGACTCGTCAAGCGATATGGAACTGACGAGAAGAATGTCGCCCAACAGGTTCACCGATCCATTGACAAGGTGCGTGAAAAATTCAACTGGCAGAACGGCAAAAGTCGAAGTCTCGTCGTCGATTACCTCATTTACTGTCCTGACTACCAGGTCAAACAGGTCAATGCAGCCGGGCTGAATGCTGAGCGTATCGTAGATGCGGCTGCAAAAGATGGGTTGTCAAAACGAATCCAGACATTACTGGGGCCCGGCACGGAAACGCGCGACAGTTGGTATGAAAAGGTCGAAGATTTCTTTTACCAAACGTTTGACCTTGTTCCCGATATTCATACCCATATTGGTTCACAGGAAAAGCAGTTCGTGCGCCAAAGCGGTGCGTTGGCAGATATTCTGACCAATCTCGAGATGGAGCCGTTCCGGCTCAAGATCTCAGGTGCCGCCGGAAGTGGCAAGAGCCTGTTTGCCAGAAGGTTCCTGGATCGTGAGGTATCCGAAAACCGAAGGGTCTTGCTGATTTGTTATAACCGGCCGTTGGCTGATCGCATCAGGGAAAGTGTTGGCGATGCTGGAAAGGTCAGCACATTTTATGGTTTCTGTGATGAGTTCTTGCAATCTCTCGGACAGAGATTGGACTTCTCGTCGATGACGACGGATCCGGGTTTCTGGCAGCGCGTACAGGAACAGGTTCTGGTGCAGGAAATTGGAGAGGAAAGTAAATACGACACGCTGATCGTTGATGAAGGTCAGGATTTTGAGCAGGAATGGTTTGAGATTATCCAGCTCTTCCTTCGTGAAGGCGCGAACATTCTCTGGCTGGAGGATGGTGACCAGAATCTGCAGGATAAGCCACCGGTATCGCTGGATGGGTTTGTTCGCTATAGCAGCAAAATCAACTACCGCTCTCCAGAGTCTATTGCAAGATTTATCAAGGATACGCTGCCCATTCCGTTTGAGCAGGGTAATGACTTGCCGGGTCTGGGTGTCGCTGTTCACGGCTATATAGATGCTGATGAGCAGCCAAAAATTGTAGGAAAGATCGTTCAGCAGTTGATGCGGCATGGTTTTACGCGTGATGACATTGTAGTGATCACGTGTCGGGGCGCGCAGAGTTCCGTATTCAGTCAATGTGATCAGGTCGGTGGTGTGGGTTTGCGACATTTCACGGGTGAATACGATGAAGACGGGCGTCAGGTGATGACAGAGGGTCACCTGATGTTCGACAGCGTTTATCGATTCAAGGGGCAAGAGGCGCCCGCTGTGATTCTGGTGGATATAGATCCGAATACAGAATACCTGACGCGCGCTGAAAGAATACTGTTTTGCGGAATGACTAGAGCGACAGTCCGGCTTGAATTGGTAGCGAACAGTGAAAACGAATACAACAGCCGGTTTCTCAGCGAACACAAATAGGAACCTGGCAGGTAAAGAGAGAATAGTGTCTAGACAAAATCTTCAATACCTATTGGTAGCCGATGCTGGAGCGGCTCGCCGCCTGCGACGCATCTTGGCGGAGCGAAGCGCGCGCTCTGGTATGGTCGTAGGCACATGGTCGGAGTTGATGGAATGGGCGTGTCGTGCATACCTGGTACCGGAAACGACCGATGACAACGACAGAGGCTTCAGGAATGCACTGGAAGAGCTCGAAGATGCATTCTGGACTGAGAGCTTATCGGTTGCGCCTGTAGAAACCAGCGAAGCGGTCAAATCAGCGTTGATAAAGATCGTATCTGCCACCGATCCAACGAGCGATATCGAACAAACCGGTCTGGAGAGCCTCCCTGAAAGACCACGGCAGCACCTCGACGATCTGTTCCGACTGACCAAGTTGCTCGAAGGGCGATGGCCACAGGAACTGTCAAAGATGCAATCGGTGCTGTCGGCTGATGCTAACGATGCCCTCCATACCATCTGTGTGTACCGCAGTGAGGGGAACCCCCGGTTGACCCGGTGGCAAACCGAACTGGTCGAAAAACTGAATCAGGACGCGGATCACTCCGAGGAACGTCAGGACGAAGCGTTGCCCCAGATTCTGAACGAAGTGCTGGGTAGTGATTTCGCTGGGGAGCAAGGAAGTAGCCTGCGTGTACTGCAAGAGCGGCTGTTCGAGGCGGTCACGGACAAAGGTGAGGTAGACACATCGGTACAGTGGGTCGGAACTCGGGACTTCCTGCAAGAAGCAGAAGTCGCGGCCGGTATGGTGCAGACCATGCTGAGCGAGACTCCCGACCTTGAACTCGCCGACATCGGCTTGCTGATCCCCGATAGTTTCGAGTACGCCACGGCGTTGGAGGATGCATGTGCTCTTGGCGGCATCGCACTTTCGGGGCTGCCTGCGGAGCGCTGGCGCCGTGATCTTGGCCGCGAAGTTGTCTTCCATTTTCTGTATTGCCGGCAAAAGCCTGCGCCCGCCATGGCGCTGGCGATCTGTCTGTCATCGCCATTGATGCCCTGGTCTCGTGAGGAAGGGGCGGTGCTGGCTCAAACGGTAATGGATGGTGATTACCGGTTGCGCCCGTTGTCCTCCACCAGCCGGGACGGGCGATTCATGCTGGATCTGTTGCGGGACGGTGACAGCGAGCCTGCCTCGTTAGCCAAAGCGTTGCCGGAATTCGTGTCGTTGCTTCGAGGCGGTGAAGATCTTGTCGGGCACATCCAACAGGCAAAGGCAGCGGTCGAACAGTTGAATGACGCACTGGAAGGCGCGGCCTCCGTTGACTGGGCGGGATTGCGTAGAACCGTGAGTCCGAGGTTCATTACCTCGGGTGAGTCACCCGACTTCAATCTCGAAGGCGTAACGGTGTGGCGAGAATCCCAGGAAGGCTGGCGAACCGTAAAGTGCTTGATCGTTCTGGGTTTCGCACAGGGGCGTTATCCATCAGCCCTGGCGAGCGATCCGGTTTTTTCGGCCGACGATCTTGGGTCCATTCGCGAGTTAACTGGCCTTGCCGTCAGTTCACCATCGGAAGCGCTGGAAGACCGGCGTCTGCGCTTCAAACGGCAGTTGGGTGCCGTCGCCGAATCGGTGACTTTTCTGATACCGCGCCGTGACCCGAGAGGGGAAAGACAATCGCCCTCGGAGAGCCTGGTGTTCATGCACCAGTTGTTTACCGGCCCGGACTCAGCCGACGAAAGGATCGTCGAGCTGGATTCTGCCGATGATCGTGCACAGGTTAGACACATCGCCCTGGCTGCTGCTGCGTCTCCTCAATCACCGCGCAGGCTTCACGCGGAAGACCTGAATTTTGATCGTGACTTACTGGCCCTGAGAACCGACAAGGAAGGTCAGTTAAAGCCTGAATCGCCGAGCAGTCTGGAGACTCTGATGGTCTCAAGACTGGCCTGGCTGCTGCGCCGCCTCGAGGCAGAGCCTCTGCTGTGGGCGCCGGAGTCAGCGAATGTGGCCTTGTTGGGGACGCTTGCGCATAAGGTGTTCGAAGACCTGTTTTACCCGGGGGAAGCGCTGCCCGATTCAAGCGAGATTCCGGCCCGTGTGGAAACCCTGCTGGACGATGCCATCCGACGACTGGCCCCTTTTCTCCGGTCTTCCCAATGGCAGGTAGAACGGCGGCACTTCACAGCCGAGACCATCAAAGCCGCACAGGCCTGGCGCGATGTATTGGCCCGATTGAGCGCCGAGGTCCTCGCCAGTGAAGCTTGGCTGCAGGGAACCTGGTCGGGGATCCCGATTCATGGTCAGACTGATCTGCTTTTGGGCTTGCCCGGAGACCGGTTGTTGGTCGTGGACTACAAACGCTCAAAGTCAACGAGTCGCCGGCCGCGCATGGAGAAAGGCTACGACTGTCAGGCGAACCTCTACCGGGCAATGCTGGAAAGTGGTGGCCCCAAGGATGACACAGACGAAACGCTGCTGAGCAGGATTGGTAGTGCGGCCCGGACAGGGATCGTTTACTACATGCTGAACGATCAGGTTTCCCTGTCCGATTCGGTACTGTTGGAGTCCGGTGCCGTCCCGGGTTGGCAGACGCTGGAAAACGATGTGGCAAGTCGGGCAATGGCGCTGATTCAGCAGCGGCTTGGCGAAGTCAGTACCGGCGAGGCGCGTCTGAATCGAGAGGGTGACGCCGAGTTTTTCGAGAAGCAGGCCGGGATAAAACCTTACGCCTTGGAAAACAGTCCGCTGATCGATTTGTTCACTGTGGCGGGCGAGGCGGAGGAAGCACAATGACTATACCGTCTTTGACTGTCATTCCTGCCGGTGCGGGCTCGGGGAAAACCTACACGATCCAGCAGCAATTGGGAGACTGGGTACGCGACGGCCTGATTGCGCCGGAACGGATCGTCGCGGTGACCTTTACTGAGGCAGCTGCAGCCGAGCTGCGGGAACGTATCAGTGCCAAATTGCTTGCCATGGGACGAGCGGAAGATGCGCTGCGCCTCGACCAGGCCTATATCTCCACCATTCACGGTTTTGGGCTGCGGGTACTGACGGAATTCGCCTTTGAAGCCGGTTCATCGCCTCAGCCTCGACTGCTTAACGAAGATGAGAAAAATGCCCTGATCCGCCTGGCATTGTCGCGTACGGACAAGGCGGACGAGATCATGTCCAATCTCGCGGCCTATGGATACACCTATGACTTCGTCACCAAAAAAAGCGCCGAGGATAGTTTCCGCGACGACCTGCTGCATATCGTCGAGCTGTTACGGTCGCTGGGCTGGCAGGCCTACACCGATGTCTACGCCACCCAGGCCGCAGCATGGATCTCGGAACGTTACGGGCCGACTGCGGATGGCGATGCGCTGAGTCTTGCTCTGCGGGGAAGCGTCGAGGCCTTGCTCGAGGCGTATCCGGAAAGCCTCGAACGGGAGTATGGAACCAGTGCTGCCGCAACCAAGGCGTTTTTCAACGACTTTCAAAACCTGAATCGGGCCCTCGATGGGGACGCCCTGGACAGGGATTGGAAGCTTTGGAAAGGCCTGCGTGAGCTGCGCCAGTCGAAGCGGGGGACGGAACTGCCGGAAATGTATGACACGTTGTCGTCCGCGGTTATGGCGGCGGCAAACGAGTTACCGCGCCACCCAGGGCCGCTGGCACACGCGAATGCACACGTGCAGGCACTCTTGTCGGCGGGACAGGAAGTGCTGGTCCACTACGCCGAGGCCAAACATGAGGCGGGCCTGGTGGACTACAGCGACATGATCGCCATGGCGGGTCAGCTGCTCCGCTCGCGTCCCGATGTGCTTCAGACACTGGTACAGCGTGTGGACTGCCTGGTGGTCGACGAGTTTCAGGATACCAACCCGCTGCAGTTCGCTTTGTTGTGGCAATTGAAAGAGGCCGGTGTCCCGACAATCGTGGTCGGCGATTTGAAGCAGGCCATCATGGGATTCCAGGGAGCCGATCCTAGGTTATTCGAGGCCCTGATAGGTCAACATCCGCAAGCCTTGCAGCCATTAACCCGGAACTGGCGCTCACAACCCCGGCTGATGGATTTCGTCAATGCGCTTGGGCCTGGCCTGTTCCGCGAAGACTACGTCGCTTTGGAACCGCAGAGCGAGGATAGCCTCCTCGACCCGCTCGACGTGATGTCGTTCCCGAAGAAGGCTAGGAAGGGTCAGCACGCTATACGCGCTGTTGCCGTGGGCGAGCGTTTGAAGGCGTTGCTCGATGATAGCGATCAACAGATTGTGGATCGGCGAACGAAGAAGCTGCGGCGGCTTCGTGGGGGTGATATCGCTGTACTTTGTCCGACCAACCCCATGTTGGCCACGTACGCCGAAGTGCTTCGCGCGCAAGGACTGCGCGTACGGCTGCAGGCGGACGGCTGGTTTTCCTCGCGGCCCGTGCAGATTGCCTGGCACGCATTGGCTTACTTGGCCAATCCTGCGGATCGCCACGCGGCGTTGTACTTGGCGGTGACCGAGCTGGGTTCCCTTAGCCTCCAGGACGCGTTGGCCCAGCTGATGGATCAAGGTCGTATTGACGAGCCGTTGCTTGCGAGGCTTGACGAACTGGCAGAGGGGGTAACTGAGCGAACCGTTTATGCATTGGTCGCGGACATGATTTGCGCCTTGGGCCTATTCGACGTGGTGGCACTCTGGTCGGATGGGGAACAGGCTCGTGCGAACCTGCTGCGTCTACTGGCGGAGGCGGGCGAGTTCATGGATGCCAACCGCGAAGCACTGGCTAACGGTGGTTTTCACGGTTCCGGAATTCAAACCTTCCTGGCCTGGATGGCTGCCAGGGTAGAGGAAAAGGATGGCGACAAGCGGCCGGACCCTCGGGTACTCGATGAAAACGCGATCGTGCTCACGACCTGGCATGGTTCCAAGGGGCGGGAGTGGCCGGTGGTCGCGGTATGTGGACTCGATCGGGAGATCAAGGCACGGTTACCCAACGTCGAACTGGGTTACAGCACCTTCGACGAATTGTCGCGATTGCTCGAGCATGCCCGGATTGAATACGCCCCGGCATTCGCTGCTTCGGAGACCAACGATGGGTTCCTGGCCGAGCTGCAGAACGCTGAGGAAATCGGGGCACGACGGCTACTGTACGTTGCGCTGACACGGGCCAGGGACAAGATGGTCCTGGAGTGGCCGGGTTATCTTGCGCAGGCGAAAACACCAAAGATTACCTATTGGTCGATATTAGCGGAGGATTGTGACCTCTCGTTGGACGAGGAAAACATCCAGGCCGGTGAACAGGACTTTCCCTGTACCGTGATCGAGGGACCGGCTGAGTTTCCGGATGACCTCGACATCGGCGCTGTTCTGGAGGATTCGGAATTGCCGGTCACGGGCCGGCGTGCGATCCAAGCTGGTGCGCTCCCTGAAATGCTTACCCCGGACAGCCGAGCGCCCTCAACAACGGAAGTGGTTGCCGATGCGCAGGCTAGGGCAGGTTTGCTCGTTGAGCGGTACGGTGCGGGATTAGAGATTGATGTCGGTCTGACAGGGATGAGTTTCGGAACCTTTATTCACCGATGTTTCGAGGTATTGGGAGCGAAGCCCGACCTCAAGGAGAGAATCCCCCAGATTACCGGTGTGGAAATCGAGCCGGATGGGTTAGAAAAGATCGCTGCCGCCGTGGGGCAATTCGAGTCCTGGTTGGCGGATCACCTTGACGGTACCTCGGTGCTGCGGGAGCAGCCAATCCTGGCGCTGGACGAGCGGGGGACCGTCGTATCCGGAATGGCCGACCTGATTGTGGAAACTACGGAAGGCATCTGGGTGATCGACCATAAGTCCGATCAGGTCGATGATCCGGAGACAGCGTTTATCAATTACAGACCACAGCTTGAGTCTTATGCCAACGCCCTCACAAACGCTGGGAAGCAGGTGTTGGGCACGGGGATTAACTGGATACGGCGTGGTGAGGTGGTGCTCTCACGTGCGTAGATTATATACAAACCTCTGGTGTAGAACTCATGTCTCGTAAAGAAGTCATCGACAAGACATTGGGAGAGATAAGAAGCTTCTTGGATGAGCTTTCAAATGGTACTTCTCGCTATCGGAGTCTGCACAATCTTACTGAGCAAGTAGAACATCAGTATCACGGGCGTTTTCTGATCGAGCTCATCCAGAACGCACACGATGCGCTTTTCGAAGTAGGCGTCATGGAGACACCACAACGGATCGAGATTGTTCTGGCGGATGATGAACACCCACATGGCGCTCTTTACATAGCAAACGATGGCCAGCCATTTACTCCATCCAACTTTAAGGCGCTTTCAAATCTCGGGCAGAGCGATAAGGATCCTCAGAAATCTATCGGAAACAAGGGAATTGGTTTTCGCAGTGTTCTCGAAATAACCAAGGCGCCGGAAATTTACTCGCGCAATGAAAGAGAAAGCTCAAGCTTCGACGGCTATTGCTTCAGCTTTCGGCCCGACGTAATTCAAATGTTTGAGGGGCCGATACGTCGTGTTGTTGATGGTGACAACAGCGTTGAATCACCAGAGGCCATCGGGGGCCGGCTCCTGGAGTGGGATGATGCCCGATACGAATATTTTCGGGAACGATGCCGGTCCTTCTCGAAAGACTGGTTGCGTGAAGAACTGGCCTTTCTATCTCCATATGCATTGCCAATTCCCATGGATACGCAGCAAGCAGCGCCAAGGGTGGCGGACTTCGAGCAGAGAGGGTTTTCAACAGTTATAAGATTGCCTTTCCTTAATGATCGTGCAAAGGAGATCGCAACTAATAAGCTGGAGGAAATGAACGAAAGTACGGCTATCTTCTTGCAGCGGGTTAATGAGTTACGGCTCGCAACTAATAGCCAGGACAGATGCTACAAAAGAGAACAGATATTCCGGAATGACGATCCTGAAGGAGGCTTCGAGGTTCAGATAGCCGCGGATGATCCTGAGACTGAGGAGAGGGAAGATTACAGCAGGCGGTACTGGTTGTGGAAAAGAACCGTCGGTGGAGAAAAAAACCCGAGTGAGAAGGAAGAGATCCAGTCTGCTGTTGCCGATTTGCCCGGCAAGTGGCCGGAAGTCGATGAGGCAACCGTTGAAATAGCGGTGCAAGTAGGTAGTGAACCTGACGACGGTGTACTCAATATCTATTTGCCAACACAGGTTCCAAGTGGGTGTGCAGCACATTTTAGCGCGCCATTCTTCGGTGATATGAGCCGTACTGATATCGATTTTGAAAATCCACTAAATTCGCTGTTGTTAAGAACGATTGCCGAAAAAGGGGTTGATGTCATTCTGAAAAGCCTGTCAGGTAAGGGAGAGGGGGAAGCAGCAGCAATTATCGACATATTGGCTCCGACGGATAGTGATGAGGGGCAACGCTGGTGGGCAGCTCTCGGGGAAGTGTTTTCTGGCAGAGAAATTGAAATAGAAAGCCAGGATATTGCGCTGTCAGATGAAGGCTGGCGTAGCCTTGTTTATACCAGTCTACTGCCGGCACTCGAATCGGATGTTGTCATCAAGGCCTCGCTACTGCGTTCCGAAGCAACATACCCGGTATTCGTTCAGGCTCTTCGAGAACGAGAGTCGGGAATAAGAAGGATATTTGATGAAGTCAACATCAGCCCCGAAGCGATGCCAGATGATAACGCGGCGACGATAGAAGCAATAGCAAGAAAATTACATGAATCCAAGGAGCCGGTTGATTGGAGTGGATTCTGGCAAGACGTGGAGTCTCTGTTCGGAAAAGATACCAAGCCGCTCATTGGCAAAAGCGTTCTTTTAGGAACTGACAATCAACTTCATTCTTGTGACGATCGGTGTTCGGTTTTCTTCCGGCCTCGCAGCAGTGGTTCCGATGATGAGGTGTTGGCTGAGGGCGGGATTGACGACATTCCCAAAAACCTGAGGCCTTTTATCGCTTTTCTTAATGAGGATATTCAAACCCATATCCCCAGAGCCAAGGGTGGTGTCGAGACGACTGCTGTTCACAGGTATCTTTCTACAGGGTTGGTGCAATCCTACGGGGTAGAAAGAATATTCAGTGGCGTCCTGGTGAAAGCCACGCCCAAGCTTCCGCATGATATTGATGGCCCCGACTCACAGTTGTGTCGGGATATCCTTCAATGGGGCCTGAGGCTACTGCAAGCATCGAAGCACAGTATGGAGGAGCCCATACGCCTGCTCAGTAAGCTATCGGCGCCATGTATTGGCGGATGGTTTCCAATAGATGAGACAAGTTTCGGCCCCGGTTGGCCAGGAAAGAGCGGGTCGGAACTCGATGCCTATCTTCGACGTACAGCTACTCCCGAATGCAGTAATGCGCTAAAGCGCCTGCTGCTTCCACCAGACCATCCCTTGTGGGGTGGCATGGGCTTGTCCTCGGTAGATCTTCTGGAAAAAGCGGGCGCGTTCAATGGAATTCGGCTTGTGCCTGTAACAGGCAAAGACTGGGACGCAAGATTCACCATAGCGCATTGGAAGGGAGTGAAGCTGCCCGAAAAGGGTCCAGCAGGCTATAGCCCTGATGTTTGGGATGCCTATCGAGAGTATATTAAAAATACCGAAAGCCCACGTTATTCCGGTGAGTTCAGCTACGAGGTACAGGATGTATATGCTCTGCCAGGCTTCGAAAAGCTGGAAGGCTTTTATGATGCAGCCCATAAGCTTTTGATGGAATTATTGTTGGTTTCCATTCCATCGTGGCAGAAGCGGTGGAAAAACTGGGAGAGTGCCACGATTCGCAAGATCGGGGGCGAAGCACATAGATATTCATCGGTTTCACCACTTGCATTCTCATTAAGGGCGACGAAATGGATGCAAGGTGAGACTGATGAGGAATCGATTCGATTCCGTCCCTCGGATCGCTGGCATATACCATCTCCTGCCTTGATTGGAGGACTGCATCAGTTCTCTCACCTTATGCCGATGCCGGTTTCCGTTGCTTCCGTGTTAAGCAGGAATCAAGGGCTCATTGCATCAATGAAAGAGCTGGGTATGCCTAGCTACGATCCCGAGGAAGAAACGGCAGATCCAAGGTTGCTGAATGATCTGGCTGTTGCCTTACAAGATCCAGCGATTGATATATCGAATTCGAGCGTCTTTTTGGGCCAGGTCAGGACTGCTTGGGGTCAGTTCTACCCGGATGAAGAAGATGTATTCCCGGACAGCGTCATTGTTCAGAATGGTTCCGGATCACTGATCGTTGTAACGCCATCCGAAGAGGAGGCCGTATACCTCCCAGATGCTACCTCTGCTGTTCATGGTGGACTGGAATTACATTCCAAGCCTGTTGTTGCGATGGATACGAAGGATGCAAAACGCCTGCAAGACCATTTTCAGAATGCATACGGGAATGGTGTACGACTTGCGTCTGAGCTGACCACGAGAGCTCTTGTTGATGGAAGTCAGTGGCAGGGACAAGAAAATACACCACAACTATCCGAAGAATTGCCCTGGCTGATCCCGGTCGTTCTTTCAATATTTGCTTTCTCTAGAGGGCAGAGTCGAGGGGTAGGCACGAAAACATTCACAAAGGCGATTGATGCATTGCGAAGAGCCCGAATAGTTTGGGTAGACACGCTAGAAGCTGGGCTATGGCATGGCGACGTGTCAGTAGCGAGAACCCCAGTGCCCGCATTATGGCTGGCAAAAGATAACACATTGCTGGCCATCAGCGATGCTCGGACTGAAGTGAGCCAGCTTAGCGAGGCGCTGGCATCCATAGTAGATCGTGGTGATATAGATATTTCGTTAAAGCTTGTCCTCGGAGACTATGAAAGCGCAGATGAAATATCTGAAGATGTTGTGTGTGCATCTCTTCGAAAGCTACACATTACTGCAGATCATTATCAAGAGGTTCAGCAGCGCTGGTTAGGAGATCTTGCCTGGAGGGTGCGACTTGTCAGGCCGCTGATTCTGCTTATGCAGACCGACGCCGATATAGCACCTCTGGATGAGGTGTCTTCAGACGAGCAATACCGGGATGCCCTTCAATCATACAGTATCGCTCCGCTTGATCTTGAGGACGTATTGTCCATTGTCAGGGACGCCGCAGGATTGAAGTCAGTGGGATATAAAGCCTGGGAAATCCTCGGAGATCAGGCGCAGCTCGATCAATGGAATAAGGTTCTATCACAATCAAGCGAATCGTTGGTTTCCAACGACCAGGCAAATGCGCAATTCCAGGAGCATATGGATTCATGCCGCACGATAATGCGTTCTATTATCCGGCACACGATACGCAAGCATCCTGAATCTCGAGGTTTTAAGGATTTCGAAGCCGAGCTGTCGAGCCTTGAATGCCCTAGAGAGTATGCGGAACACTACTGGGTCGTGGCCTTTCCCGAGGTGATGAACAAGGTGCGCGATATTCTGGTTGAGTGGGATACAGACTCAGATGTGATTGCATTGGTGGAGAGCGCGGCAAGTGTGGAGGAGCTGCGTGATCAGCTTGATGAGTTGGGCCTGGAGCCGGATCTCGATCCAATAGAAATTCATGCGGATAACCGCAAGAAATTTTTTCGTGTTCTGGAGGGTATCCAGAAATCTGCTTTAGCCTGGTGTATCAGGGAAAACGCCGATGTGGGGATGTGGGGGCAAGATAACGATATCTTTGAAACACAGCTGGCAGATGATTTTGCGAAAACCGCATTTGTTGATGTCTGGAACGAAGCAATGTGCTTCAAGCTGGTAGGGAAATTGAATCAGTCTCAAGTACATGAGGGATTCTGGACTGCGCTGGGTATGAGCTCTACTGTGAGCGAATTGATGGACAGGCTGGGGATCTCAGACGCTGAGATCGCCAAGGCGCGTGATCGACTTGAAGAGCGGAAACAAAAGCAAGAATTACAGAAAAAGACGGTGGAAGTATGCGGGATGGATTTTGTAAATTCCGAGGAAAATTTACTCAACCTCTGGGATCACATTCTCGGAGCTATTGAAGATGACAGCGTGGCGACGGCAGATCTCACTGATCTCGAAGAACTAAAGGAGCAGGGGGCTTCTAAGAAGCGCAAGAAAGGCAATAAGAAACCTACAAACAAGAAAAAACCCAAGGGCCGGATGAGTCAAGCCATGAAAGATCTTGTCGGACTGGCCGGTGAAATCCATGCATTTCGAGCATTGCAAAAGTTCTACGGTGTTGAAACTGTGGGGCCGAGCAGTTGGATTTCAGAGAACAGTCGGCACAAGTATACAGAAAATACTACCGATGACGGGTACGGCTGTGACTTTGTAATCCACAAGAACGGAAAAACCCATTACGTGGAGGTGAAGGCAACCCAGGCAGAAGATGAGGCTTTTGAGCTTGGTTCTTCAGAGGTGGAGTTGGCCATCGATTCTGCAAATCGCAGGAAAAAAGAGTTCGTGATATTACATGTGCTGGATGCGCTCTCCGATAGCCCGCAATTCCGGTTGTTGCCAAATCCATATGACAGAAAACACAAAGGTAAATATCACTTCGAGGAAGCAGGTCTGAGGGTCAGATATGAGGTGTCGTGACCACTGATGCACATGATGACAAAAAATAACATAGAGGGACAAAGATCAGCGGAGACACCATGCAGAACTGGGTAGAGCTTCACCTCAAACCCGCCACCCTGGAGCGGTATCGATTGCCTGATATTCCATATTACATAACTCAGACGGACTTGCAGTCAGTGATTTCGGGAGAGGAGGATCTGCCGTTGGCCGTGTTGCTGAACGGCCTGCAACAGCGTAGTCGGGATGGTGGAGTCCAATGGCAGGAAGTCGAGCCCGCGATGGACCGAATTGCCGAACTGCTGGCTCCCGACGACGCCCGAGAGGTGATTTCAGCCGCTGGTGACCACTGGTGGCTCGAAATCGGTCCACTGGACCTGAACACCAAGCTGGTTACCATCCAACGTGGCGATGCTCTGATCGCTGCCATTACCCCACGGAATGACGGGCGCTTGAGTGTGGCCGTGTTTCGCCCATTGGATGCCAAAAGCGCGGAATACCTAATTGGGCTGGGGCAGGTGCCACACCCAGAGCACGGTGTCTGCATGCGCGAGAACAACTGGGAGTATGCGCTCGACTGTTCCGCTGGCAACGGTAACAACTATGCCGCCGATAGAGGTGAGGCTTATCTGTCTTATTGGGAGAAAGGTCTGGGTATTAGCTGGGATGGCTCCGATGTGCCTGAGTGGCGAAAGCAAATTCACCTTGTTGCACGGCCTGCCGCACGCGTGACTACGGAGTTGGGCGTCTACTATGCGTTGTCCGGAGAAGAGGACGTGGAGCCAGACACCGAAACTGGCGAAGCGGAGGCGACAGACGGCTTGGTACCACCGGCCTGGTGCAGCAAACGTCAGCAAAGACGCACTGTTCAGGGGCGCTTTCTAGGCTGCCTGCTAGGTGGGGCGGTCGGCGATGCCCTGGGTGCCTCAGTCGAGTTCATGAAGCGGGCCGAGATTCTCCGTCGCTTTGGCCCGAAGGGCATCACCCAGTACGCACCAGTTTATGGTGGTCTGGGGAAGATCACCGACGACACCCAGATGACCCTGTTCACCGCTGAGGGGTTGATCCGAGGCTGGGTGCGGGGCTGTTTCAAGGGTATTACCACCTATCCCGGGGTGACCGCCCATGCCTATTTGCGCTGGCTGCAGACCCAGGGCGAACGTCCAAACTGCGACATCGACTTCGGTGTCGATGAGCCAGGTTGGCTCTTTCAGCAGCGTCAGCTGCACAGCTGCCGCGCGCCAGGTAATACCTGTATCTCCGCACTACGGGCAATGAGTTCACTCGGGGAGCCAGCCCGCAACGACAGCAAAGGATGCGGCGGTGTCATGCGGGTTGCTCCAGTAGGACTGTTCAGCTGGCGCTTGCGTCAGCACGAATCGCCCCAAGACGCCTTTCGACTGGGCACAGAGTTGGCCGCGCTGACCCATGGCCATCCCACTGGAGCACTGACTGGCGGTGTTCTGGCTGTGTTGATTCTGGCTCTGACTGACGGTGCTTCGCTGGCTGATGCGCTGGCGGCTTCGAAAGCCATCCTTCGAGATGAGCCCAGCCATGAGGAAACGCTGCGAGCTATTGAGTTGGCTGAGGAGCTCGTGGTTTCTGGCTTGCCGCACGAAGAAGCGATTGCCCGGTTGGGTCAGGGCTGGATCGCTGAGGAAGCTCTGGCGATCTCTATCTATTGTTCTTTGGTTGCACGCAACTTCAAACATGGCGTCATCCTGGCTGTTAACCATGATGGTGACTCGGACTCTACAGGAGCAATCACCGGCAACCTGCTGGGAGCGATGCTCGGCGAGAAGGCGATACCTGCCGAGTGGCTGGAGCCGCTGGAGCTACGCGAAGTCATTACTGAGCTGGCGGAAGATCTCTACGCATTCAAAGATTGGGATATCGGTGAGTACAGCGACAACGAAGAGTTGAACCAGCGGATCTGGCGGAAGTACCCAGGATTTTGAGATGGAATGAATTGGCATGAGCAGAAATCTATGGGACTGGCCGGGCGTATGGACTCCAGACTGACTCCAAAAGGTGCTCCAGTCTTGGAGGAGGACATTTGAGAACAATGAAAACAGACTTGATCGAAAGGTATGCGCCGATTCTCTGCGGATCGACGCCCCCAGTTGTGCGCGACCCGCGGCTACTGATGGATGCAAGCGGCGATGTGAAGATCTACTACGCACCTTTCGAGTACATCAATCCGAGTGCGCGAGTCGTTCTGGTAGGGATCACGCCGGGCCCCACTCAGATGGTCAATGCAAATAACGAGGCGCGGCGCGCTCTTCAGGCCGGCAAGTCGAGTCTTGAAGCAGTCCAGGCCGCTAAAAGTGTCGGCGCGTTTAGTGGCGAGCCGCTGCGTAGCAATCTGATTAATCAGCTTAACCATTGGGGATTCCACAAGTGGCTCAACCTGAGCGATGCGGCCGATCTGTTCTCCACCTCGCGCCATTTGGTGCAGACCACATCCCTTCTGCGATATCCGGTGTTCGTCAAAGACAATGATTATCGAGGTACCCCGGATATGACCAAGCACCCTTTGCTGAGAAAGTACCTGTTGGAGAATTTCGTGGCAGAGGTCGAAGAGCTAACGGATGCCGTGTTCGTTGGGCTAGGACCTCAGGTCCAGAAGGTGCTGAACCGCCTGATTCAGGAACGGGCCCTGAAACATGACCGGGTGATTGGCGGAATGCTACATCCGTCTGGCAACTGCACTTACCGGATCAACTACCTCATCGGCGACAGAACTGCACCGGTTCCTCATGCCACTAATCCAGTTCCTTACGATAAGGGGCGACGTGCGTTTCAGGAACGGTTCCTGAAAAGTCGGGATGAAACTACATAGTTACGGAAGGTATTTTTATCATCACCAATAGTAAAAAGGCTTCGTTTATCGGCTGGGATGTCGGTGGTTGGAATTGCGACAAGAATCAGAACAGTCGCGACGCCATCGTGATTCTCGACGCCAACCATGAGATCGTCGGTACTCCCTGGCGCGGCAACCTTCGCGAGTGTATCAATAGCTGTTCGACGAGTATGGAGTGGATCGCTGCTCTGTTCGATTTGTGTGGGAGTAGGGTATCTCCGGAATCCGGTCCTGTGACCCTCGCCATTGACACCCCTTTGGGTTTCTCCGAGGCCTTTATCCAGCTGGTAACCCAAAGTAAGGCAGTAGCCTCCATTGAGGCATCCAACACCAATCCCTATCTGTTTCGCCGCACTGAGCATTACCTGTTTGAGCAAGGCCTCAGTCCGCTTTCGGCCATTAAAGACATGATTGGCTCCCAGGCCACGAAGGGGATGCACGTCCTTGCGCGTTTTGTGCCGAAGATAGTGGAGTGCGGCGTCTGGAGTGACGGCAGCAATCTAGCCGCCATTGAGGCCTATCCTTCGGCCTGCAAACGATCAGAAACCATTCAGGCTCTGCGCCGACCTTACCCCGCGCTCAGTCATGCGGACTGCGAAGATGCGCTGACCTGTGCCTTGGTCGCCAGGCTGTTCGCGGAAAAGCGGAGTGCTCTTATGCCGCCGGAGGCTGACGTTTCTCCAAGCGAGGGCTGGATATGGGTGCCCAGGGATGCTTTTGCTCAGGATGCTGCGTCATAAGACTGCACATAGTGCAGTGGATCTGCTAAGCTCCTGTTTTAGAAAAACAATACTGTTTTCCTAAAAAATACTAGCATTGGAATATGTCACAAGGTATTGAAAATAAAGTTATTTCACGGATATATGGCCGTGGTAGGGGTTGGGCATTTACCAAGACCGACTTTGTGGCCGAATTTGGCGAGGCTAATATCCACCAGGCGCTTTCCAGCCTGACCAAGGCTGGCAAGATTCGCCGTGTCTGTCGAGGGGTCTACGACTATCCTCGCTATAGCGAGCTACTGGACAGTCAGTTGAGCCCGGATCTCGACCAGGTGGCTCATGCTTTGGCTCGCAAATTCAACTGGCGCATTCAACCTTCCGGCGATGCGGCTCTCAATCTGCTGGGCCTTTCCACCCAGGTTCCGGGGCGTTGGATTTACCTCTCCGACGGTCCAGGCCGTGAGTACGAAATTGGGAAGCATTCCCTGGTGTTCAAGAAATCCGCCTTGAAGGATGTGGGTTTCAAATACCGGGAGAGTGGCCTGGTAGTGCAGGCCCTGAAAGCGCTGGGTCGGGAGCATGTGGACCAGAAGGTGGTCGAGCGTATCCGCCAGCAGCTGGAGTCCAATGCGTGTGACCGTATCCTCAAGGACACCCGTTCGGTCACTGGCTGGATCTATGAAGCCATCAAACGGATCTGCAAGGAGGCTAACTGATGGATAAGGTTGCCAGGCTTCCTGCGCAGCAACGTAGCGAGTTGTTTTCGGAGACGGCGACGCAGAAGGGCACCACGCCAGCTGTTGTCGAAAAGGACTTTTGGGTTACCTGGGTACTCAACCGGCTGTTCCAGGAACCGGATCTCGCGCGGTTGCTGATGTTCAAAGGTGGCACCAGTCTATCGAAGGTTTATAACCTGATTGAACGTTTTTCGGAGGATATCGACCTGGTCCTCGACTGGCGTGTTCTGGGTGGCGATGACCCCTTGGCTGAACGCTCCAAAACCAAACAGGCTCAGTTGAATGCGGCCATCAACGAGCAGGCACAAAAGTACATTGGCGGGGAACTGTTGAGAATGGTCGAGTCTGCACTCGACGGCGTGTGTGACTGTCGTGTAGACGATGATCCATTTGTGATTGATATCAACTACCCCGCGGCCTTTCCTGATGATTACCTCCGTTCCGAAGTGCGCCTGGAAATCGGCCCACTGGCGTCATGGCTGCCTTATGAAGATCGCAGTATCAGCTGTTATGCAGCAGAGGTCTTTCCCGATGTGTTTGAGCAACGAGAATGTGCGGTCAGAGTCATCAAGGCGGAACGCACTTTTTGGGAGAAGGCTACGATTCTGCACCATGAGGCTCATCGCCCCGAGGGAAATGCACAGCCACCTCGCTATTCGCGCCACTATTACGACCTGGCCAAGATGGCCCAGTCACCGGTCAAGGAAAAAGCTTTGGCCGATCCAGAATTGCTGGCCAGCGTAGTGGCGTTTAAGCAGCGATTCTATCCCCGCGGTTGGGCCAGATACGACTTGGCGAAGCCAGGTACCTTGGTGCTGGTGCCGGAGGGTCATGTGCTGGCCTCGGTCAGGTCCGATTATCGCGCAATGGAAAACATGATCTTCGGCGAGATGCCGCATATCGATCAGATTCTGG
>JBNKOL010000083.1:0-9638 GCA_050294655.1 Sedimenticolaceae bacterium | reverse complement strand
TGACCTCCAATCTGGTGGCGGTGATGCTGGCCGCCTTCGCCATGGTGGTGACCCGCTGCGTCAGCATGGAGGAGGCCTACCGCTCCATGAACTGGCAGAGCCTGGTGCTGATCGCGGGCATGCTGCCCCTGGCCAGGGCGCTGGAGGTGAGCGGCGGTTCCGGCCTGATCGTCAGCTCACTGGCCGAGCTGTTTCACGATCTGGGTCCGCGGGCCTTGCTGGCGGCGCTGTTCCTGCTGACCTCCCTGTTCAGCCAGTTCATCTCCAACACCGCCACTACGGTGTTGATCGCGCCCATCGCACTCAGCCTCGCCCTCGACATGGGGCTGACGCCGGCCCCCTTTCTGATGACGGTGGCGATTGCCGCGTCCACCGCGTTCGCCACCCCGGTGGCTTCGCCGGTCAACACCCTGATCCTCGGACCGGGCAACTATCGCTTCGGCGACTTTCTGCGGGTCGGGGTGCCGTTGCAGCTGGTGGCGCTGATCGTCACCGTGCTGGTGGTTCCGCTGGTGTTCCCGGTTTGAGTCTGGCCCGTGCGGTTACAGCGGCATGCGCAGCATCCGCAGGGCCGTGTGGATGGGGATCGCCTGCCGGGTCTGTTTGTGCCGGGCGGTGGTGACGGCAATGACTTCACCGTTATGGTTCATTAGCGGCATCCCCATATCCCCGGGCTTCAGGTCGATGTTGTGGGTGATCGGCGAGTCATCGGGATTGATGACCGTTCCCGCATTGAGACGCTTGCTGGTGGTGTCGGTAAAGGCGTAGACACGTTCTCCGGCCTGCAGGTTGTCGATATCCCCGAGGGGGAGATAGTCGCAGTCGTCATGCTCGAGTTTGATCAGGGAGAGGTTGGCGCTCGCGTTCGTTTCGATGACCCTCACCGGGTAGGTGCCGAAGGCGGTCTTGACCTCGAACCGGGAGGCGGCGGAATACTCGGCTCGATTCTCATCGATACTCTCGCCGAGTGATGCCAGATGCCGCTTCAGCTTGTCCACCTGCTCAGCGTCTTTGGCCAGCTCGCTGTCGAAAGCCTGCTGGCTGCAGTCCTTGCAGCGCTGGATGAACGCCTTGCGGTGTTCGTCGTAACGCCTCTCCGCTTCGCTGAGCTTCGCGTGGTAGAGCGCGTAGGTGGATTCGCTGTTGGCCACGCGATTTGCGTCGCCTCGCTGCAGTTCGTCACGTGTCAAGTCGGTGCCGATGATGGCGTGGCACTCCCGTGTGATGAGAAATCCTCTCGGGCCGACGCCGAACTTGCCCAGAACGATGCTGATGAATCTGTTTTTGGCCAGTTTGAACTGTTCGATGTCGTCCGAGGCGACGAAGCGCATTTCTCCCGATTGCCAAAGGTAGTAGCCCTCTCCCATGTGTTTGGCGAGGCTGGCTTCAGCCCGCTGCTGCGGGGTGAGTTGACGCGTGTCGGCCGCTTCGGGTGCATCGGGTTCGTTTTCGCAGGAGGAGAAACCGATGGCGCCCAGCGTGATGGCGACGATTGCCGACCCGATGGAGAGAAACTGTCTGCTGCGCTGTCGGTTACGTTCCCGGCGTTCGTAGTCGAGCTCGTGTTGCCGATCCTGAAGCGCCGTGAATTTACTGAATATGATCCCGCAATGGCTGCAGCTGGTGAAGTTGTCCGATGGGTGACCGCACTTCGGGCAGATCATTGCCATGGCTGCTCTTGAGAACCTGTCGGGCCAGTGTTGACTAGCCCTGGGTTTACTTGCCGCGCATGCCGCGTATTTCGAGAAAGAGGACGATCCCCAAGGCCAACAGGTTCAGCAGCATGACGATCGCCACCCATTGCGGCATGCTCAAGCCGAGAAACTGCCACTGGATATCCCCGCAAAAGCCGGTCGGCTGGAAGATCGCCGGAAACCAGGCGTCGAGCTTGAGCCAGGCCGGGAACTTGGCGTTGACTTCGCAGCTCAGCGAGGGTGCGATGAAGCCCAGCTGCAGGCCGGAGAGTTTCAAGGCCAGATAGAGACACCAGATGGAAGCGGCGCCCCAACCCAGGTAGCCGACTCCGCGCGCGAGCGCCAGACGCGGCGCGGCGAACCCGATCAGGGCCGAGAGGAGTATTCCGATTACCGCCGCTCGTTGGTAGATGCAGAGTTCACAGGGATCGAGTTGCAGGCCGTACTGAAAGTAGAGCGCCGCTGCCTCCAGCGCGAGCGCGCTCAAGGCCAGTAGTCCCCAGGATAGTCTGCTTTGGATGAAGCTCATGCGTTTGTTACCTGTTGCTGTCGCTTGTCCGCTCGGTTGCGGACGGGGGAGGAGGCCCGGTTGCGCCTCATTGGCATCCTGGTCGCCGTCCACTATCTGGATGCCGTAAACACTGTCGAGTTCCATCCGGGTGTACATCCGGTCGGGAACGAGTGGCCGATTATAGAGGAAGATATGAAGCCGGATCGAGCCCGAAGCCGACGGCAGTCAAACCGCTCCTTTCATGGCAGCTTGTCGGGAAGTGGCTATCTTTGGGTTATTGAAGGGAGACCCGGTAAACCCGCATGATGGCTTCGGGCCGCCGCGCCGGCGTGCCCCTATTGAGAGATCGAACGACGCGATATGCCGAATGAACACACTATGGCGGTGCTTGCGCTCACAGCGCTTGCGCTGATCCTCTTCAGCCGGGAGAGGATACCGCTCGAAACCTCGGCGCTGCTGGTGCTGGGCGTGTTGACCGTGGGCTTCGAACTCTTTCCCTACCAGAGCTCGCAGGGGCGCCTGCATGCGGTCGATTTCTTCAGCGGCTTCGGGCATGAGGCGCTGATAGCCGTCAGCGCGTTGATGGTGGCGGGTTATGGTCTGGTGCGCTCCGGCGCTCTGGAACCTGTCGGGCGAATGTTGGCGAAGTCATGGAGCGTACGGCCGAAGCTCTCGTTTCTGCTGACCCTGGTCGTCGCCGGTTTGTTGAGCGCGTTCATCAACAACACGCCGATTGTCGTGCTGCTGCTGCCGATTCTTGTCAGCATGTCAATGAGAACCGGAACCAATGCCTCTGCGCTGCTGATGCCGATGGGATTCGCCACACTCATCGGCGGTATGAGCACCGCCATCGGTACTTCGACCAATCTGCTGGTGATCGGCGTCGCGGCGGATATGGGGCAGCCGCGTATCGGGATGTTCGACTTCATCCTGCCTGCCGCTATCGCCAACGGAATCGGCTTGCTCTATCTCTGGCTGGTGGCGCCGAGGATCCTGCCGACTCGGGAGATGGTGCTGACCGATACCTCGCCACGGGTCTTTTATGCCTATCTGGAGATCCGGCAAGGCAGCAAAAGCGATGGCATGAAGCTGTCTGATGCGATTGCCGTGACCCACGGCGCGATGAGCGTGGAGTCGATCAGGCGCGGTGAAAACACCCAGATCATGCCGTTGCCGGACGCCCTGATCAAAGCGGGCGATCGCCTGTTGGTTTTCGATACGCCCAGCCGGCTGAAGGAGTTCGAGCATCTACTCGGAGCGACCCTGTTCTCGGGCGCGGACGTGGTGGATGACGATCACCCGCTGAAGGCGCAGGATCAGCAACTCGCCGAGGGCATCGTGTTTCGGGGCTCGCCGCTGGAAGACCGGACGCTGAACGAGGTGCGCTTTCTCGATACCTACCAGATGGCGGTGCTGGCCGTGCACAGGGCAAGGCACGAGATCAAGGCCATGCCGCAGGGGGTCGGCAATCTGACCCTGCGTCTCGGCGATGTGCTGCTGCTACAGGGGAAGCGGGAACAGATCGACCGGCTCAAGCAGCAGTCCATCGTCATGGTGCTCGACTCCACCACCGATCTGCCGCGTACGCGCAAGGCGGGACTGTCGCTGGCGATCATGCTGGGCATCATCCTGCTGGCGGCCCTGGATGTATTGCCGATCGCGGTCAGCGCCACCTGCGGCGTGCTGCTGATGATCCTTTTCAAGTGCATCGCGTGGCGCGATGTGAGCCAGGCCCTGAGTGTACAGGTGATTCTGCTGATCGTGGCCAGCCTGGCGCTGGGCAACGCGCTGTTGGCCACAGGCGGCAGTGCCTTCCTCGCCTCGGGTTTTTTGCGCTTGACCGAAGGCGCGTCGCCCCAGGTCATACTGAGCAGCCTCATGCTGGCGATGGCGTTGCTGACCAACGTGGTTTCGAACAACGCGGCCGCCGTCATCGGTACCCCGGTGGCGGTGAGTATCGCTACGAGCCTGCAGCTACCCGTTGCGCCCTTCGTGCTCGCGGTGCTGTTCGGCGCCAATCTCAGCTTTGCCACGCCCATGGCCTATCAGACCAATCTGCTCGTAATGAGCGTGGGCAACTATCGGTTTACTGATTTCATTCGGGTCGGGCTGCCGTTGATACTGATCATGTGGCTGACGCTGAGCTGGCTGGTGTCCCTGTTTTACGATCTCTAGGGTCAAGATGAGAGCGGTAGAATCTGCTGTATGGATACTGATGTCAGAACACAGCGGATGTGGCGCATCTGAAACGTCCGGTTCCCGCTGTTTGCTGGTGTAAAGTGATTTGGTTACCTGATGTGAAAAAATGCGCAGATAGCGGGATAAGACGAATCGCCGGTGGACTCGTTCAGTCACCAGGGTCGAGTCGTCAGGGAGTCGCGACTTTGGATGAGATAGGGTGACCAGGAAACCCCTCCACATTCGTGGCGACCATGCCGAGCCCCCGCCAGAACTCCGGAGGATAGTGGAGCGATGAGAGGGTCGAGGTTTTTCTGAGATGGAGTTCATAGCCGTTCTCTCTCAGCTTGTAGCTGACGAACTGCCGGTAGATCTGGTCCCATTCGCCTGTGAATGTAATGGCGGAAAGACTGGTCGGGTAGTTGCCGTTGCGGATGCGGTAGAGCTCGATCAGCGCAATCGTGGATTTATAGCCCTGATCGGCGAATTTCTCGTCGGCCTGTGGCATGAAGGAGAACGGATCGCAGGCCGTGAGCAGCACGGCGGTCAACAGGAGCAGAGAGACAGCAATGCTTTTCATGGCTGGGTGCTGCAGAGTGTGGGTATGGTTCTGACATCCTGTTTCAGCCAATGGTCGTCGAGGGACAATCCGGATACGGACCTGAAATGGCGGATGAGATCCGGCATGAAGAGAGAGAAATCCTTTTCGATATTCATGAGTTCAGCCCTGACAGTCGGCAGGTAGGCGAGCGTGCTCTCCTTGCGGCGGACCCGGCTGGACAGCCTGCGGTCGAGTCGCCGGAAGGCCTCCTCCAGCCCCGGTAAAGAGCGGTAATTCTTCAGGTGGCCGGAACCGATCAGCCTGGAGAGAAATGAGCGGGCCTGGTCAGGGTAGTCACGACTGGCGAGTTGCGCCTGCGCGTGGAAGCGGTCGATAAAATCGCAGAACGGCTGGTTCGAGTAGTGCCACCAGCTTTTCGCCAGTAGGTGATCGTAGGTGATATCGATCACGACGGCCTTGAGGCGACCATGAGCGCCAAGCCGGGCCTTGCTCTGGATGACGCTGGGATGCTGATCGGTAAAACGGTCGATGGCCCGATGCATGGTCAATCCCTGATCGAACCGCTGGCTGGCGCCTTGCCAGCTTCTGCCCTTCAACAGGTCGGCAAGCAGATTGCCGAGTTGATACTCGATGTGGTTATCGGACAGGAAGATGTGCGCCAGCCAGTTCATGCCGTGATTATAACCCGAATGAGCCCGAGTCGTCTGGCGAGTTGCCGGAACTTCTAGAATATTTTCCACCCCGGCAAGACAGGTTTATCACAACGAGTATGCCGAGGGATGAATGTGCGTCAGTTTGATGCGCATCCAAAAGGGAAGGGTGATCTCTCGTGCGTGACTGTTTATGTCAGCCAGGATTCAAAAACTAAGGCCCAGTTGCAGCGCGGCGCTCGTTTGGTTACTGCCGTTGCCATAGCTGAGGTCAGTGTAGAAGTGCCCGAGATTGAGTCGAACGCCAAATGTGAAGAGCGGTGACGTATTCTCTCCAGTTGCAGCCAGATTACTGATAATGCCCGCTCGGATAGCGTGGTTACCGAGTAGCCATTCGCCGCCTATGCCTAGCTCCTGAGTGGGGTCACCTTTCGATAGTGGATCGTGCTCGAGCAGATCGAGATCGATCGCGTAGCTTCCCCATTCGGATTGGTAGGCGCCGCCCAGTCGTAACTGGGGTTGGAGTTCTATGACCCTACCGGATAGGGTGCGGATTTTTTGCGGGACCAGGTTGCGTACGCTCAAGCCGACAGTGGTTCTATCATCAAGCTTCTTGGCCCAGCCCAGGTCGATGTTGAGCTTCACGTTGTTGACCTGTTCCCCTCTTCGGGTCAGATGACTGCTCACGGCGTCGGCGGTGAACTCATAGGTGGTGATGCGCACGACTTTTGGCGTAATGCCGACCATCATATCCATATCCCACCAGTTGACTGCCCACCCCATGCTCATCGCGAGATCGTCGATCAAGAGCGCAATAGCGTCCACTGATGAATTAAGTGTGTCATTTGGGTTGATCAATTGACCGCCCGAATACAACTCGGGATGCAGAGTCGCGGGTGTGCCGCCATTGCTGACAAACCTCAACTCCTCTAAATAGTCCGTAAGGAGTTCCTGATCGGCTTCTGTATAGTCGAGTTTGCCATCAAGGACGCCTCGACGCCCGAAGTAAAAGGCGCCACCTTCATGGCGATCGGGTATGCTGACGATGACATTCGCAAATACGTCGGCATACAGAGGCGCAGAGGAGGTGTCGCTTAGATCGTTTGAAAGCGAGTCCAGGCTATTGATTAAGCTGTCAGGATTAAAATTGTTATTGAATGCCGCGATACCGGTGTCAAGCTGGCGATCATATTCGGCATCGTCTATATCGACGAGATCCCTGGTTTCGTCAGAAGCAAAGCCGGTCACGGAGGGGACGGCTATCCGTTGGTGTCCTCCCAGGTGCTTTCGCTCGGAATACACAGCGAGTAGTGCAGGGTTGAAGTAGGCGGAATTCGTGCTGCCGGCTAGGGCGACACCGGTTTTACCCATTGCCGCAGACCGGGAGTCCGGACTGCCAAAAGGTATGCTGTAAGCAGGGCCGAAAGCGCTCATGAGCATAAAGAAACAGGCCAGGACCAAAAAGCGAAGGGAATGGTCATTCATGGAGATGATCTAGTTTAAGGATCTAATGTCTTAACCTAGTTTGGCAGATATTGAGCGTCAATTTAACGTACAAGCTGAGGGAGTATAGTGTGAGTTACAACACAATATGTTCTGTCTTGAGGGGTGTTAGTCGCAGTATTAGGGCTTGGTTTAAGGAAATCCAAAGGAAATATTCTACTTATTGATGCGTGTGGCTTTTGATGTAACCTGTGCGTACATGGGAATTGGCTGCTAGTGGTCTAGGAGTGTCGCTGTTAAAGCATGATTATTGTTACATAAACCTGCCATGACGTGAGCACAGTGATTGCTGTATACGGAAAGGTTCATGACGTCAAAGATGTGGTCAGACAAGTCTTGAGTTCATGGGGGTAGTGACGGCTATGGGTAATGTCGTGGGCCTGTCTGATCTGCGTGACAACAGGATGCCATGTTAATGTTGGCCTGTTCTGAGGTGGCGTAAACTTTACTGCGTATCTACCAATCCTTATGGATGAGTTGCACAACTGGGAAATACGATATCAGTGTGAATTTGCTCAAGCCGGTTTTGTAGATGAGGACTCCCGCGGTCGCATAAACCAGACCAAAATGCGATGTTCCGGAAATATGGGTAAAGAATGCCATGAAGAGGAGTGATGTTGAACGTGAGTAGTTACGTCTTTCCGACATATAGTTTCAATATGTTCTTTTGAACCAATGAAGCGTCCTGTATTGGCATAGGCAATCTAGCGGCGTGACTCAGTGGAGTGGAATACATGTCAACTCCGCAGACTACGAAGCGACCTTGCGACAGAAGCAGTAGACGAACTTCTGTTCATTGCCGCTCGGAGTGTGATGAGACTCTTTCTCGTGACCAAGCAGTTGGAATGGCTCACCAAATTCGGCGTGGAGTTCGTTTGCGCTATACCGCATAACCGGCAGGCCGCTGCACATGGTGGGCCCATCTTCGGCGAAGGTGGCAATGATCACGAGTCCGCCGGGTTTTACCGCGTGCAGGACTTTGCGTACATACGCATGCCTCTCCATTGCACTGGTGAGGAAATGAAAAACAGCTCGATCATGCCAAACATCATAGCCTTGGGCCGGGAGGTCCGCCTGTAGGATATTGGCTTCAATCCACCGCACTTTGGCTGCCGGTAAGCCAAGGCGGGACCTTGCTGCAGCCAGAGCCGCTTCGGACAAATCAAGAACTGTTAGGCGTTCATAACCATTCGCCAAAAGGTCGTCCACAAGCGTGGACGCGCCACCGCCGACGTCGATTATCGATGCCGTTGTGGGTGTTGCAGCCTGCTGGATGAGTTTAAGCGATAAGGTCGCATGCTCCTGGAACCAACTGACAGCTGTTGTTGGCTTGCCGGCGTAGACCTTCGACCAGTGTTCCTTTGATCCCATGGTGGCTCCTAAACTATTTACTGGGATTGATACAACGCTATGCGGAAAAGCTTGAATGGAGCGGAAAACTTATCCGACCGAAGTGCATTGTCAGGCGCTTGGTTAATCTTCGTGTGCTTCAAGCAGTTTACTGCACAAGTCGTATGCAAATTCGTGATATTCATATGTAAACCAACGATGGTAGATCTCCAAAGTGGCTTCTGGCCATTTTTCACCCAAACGAACGTACTCACCGACCTCATTCTTGAAAATTACTTCATAATGCTGTTCGAAGCAATCACCCCAGCAGTTTTGATCTTCAATGTCGACCAGGTAAACGTTTGGGTGCCGATTTAAAGAATCAACATTCCACCGGTGCAACTCCGGACGGACCTGTTTTACCCACTCCAAAAACTCTTCAGTACCTAAGACGGTAATAGCACTTCGATTTAATGACTTCATTATATTGCCTGTCGAGCTTCTTGAGCCGCGTGCCTATAAAACTCCATGGCGAAGGTTGATTTGCCTGTCACGTAGTCCGTAATAAAAGTGGATTAGTGGCTTAACTGCTTACTCATGAATTTGGATGAGGCCGGACACAATCCGGAAAACTGGGCCGTATTCTTGATAGGCAACGGAGCGTTCTCTCGTGAAACGGGAGAGTAACCAAGCTTCAAAAAATATCCGTCAGCATTGGTGGTGAGGAGGTAAAGCCACTGAACACCTAGGGAGGCCGCATGTTCCTCAGCGAAAGTCACGAGCTTCTTTCCAAGACGGGAATTACGATACTGAGGCGCAACCGCTAGCGAACGTAAGAGCGCGACAGGCTTGTACACTTCAAGGCCGACCAACCCGACGAGTTTCGACCTATGACGACAACCGAAGAACAACATGGAGTCTGACGGGGCGACATCGGAAACAGGCAATTCACAAACAGACAGAAGCTGTTCTAGATCTGTAACTTCGTAAATTGGCTCAATGGCTTCCATGGGAGTTTTATGCTGGTAACGGTGATAATTGAGTACCAATGTATTGTAGTAGTTCAGACATGATCTGACACCGCACTTGAAAAAGATGAGGGTTACCGGTTTAGATGGAGGTGCGAACCAAACCATCGAAACCATAAGAGGTAACCCTCATGCTTCATACTAACGAACACATCATCAAACACAAAGTGGGACTGCTGAATT
>JBNKOL010000082.1:0-10583 GCA_050294655.1 Sedimenticolaceae bacterium | reverse complement strand
CGAAGTGTGCCTGCCGACAGCTTGCGCATCAAAACGCCGCTGTCGCATTCCTACAGCAAGATTTGATAACGCAGCCTGCAGGCAGGCACACTTCGGCCTGTCATTTAAATCATAATGTTAGGGGCTTCAAGCATGCCCTTGCTCAGCGTTGTGGCTCTTGACAATGGAGCAGCCATTCTCTTCGAGCCACGCCCGTAGGAAGTGCCCTTGGGGTGCGCCTTGATCAAGGGCAGGCTTGAAGCCCTGAAGACGACATATTTAGTTGCCGGGTTAATAGGTTAGGTAGAGGCTTGTCCAATACAGACGCCAGGATAGATATGCTAGTGTACCCCGTCATAGATTCTGTACCATTCAGCGAGTCAGGAAGGGGCTAGCCGCGCCCCGAAGGAAGTGCCCTTTGGGTGCAAGGCATGAACGAATGCCTGGAGGTCGCCGATAGAGATCGCTGGTGCAAATCTCGTCGGTGAACAGAAACAACACTGCAAAGGATCAAGCCGGAATGCGACGAATCATCTTACTGATCAGCAAGCTGCTCTCCCTCACGGTCGGACGCATCAGCTGGAGCGCCCCCCCCTGGTTGAGCGCCGGTGCACGACTGATCGGCCGCAAACCCCGCTTATCCGCCCTGGCGATCCTGCTCGGTATTGTCGCCGCTGCCGGCTACTATGCCTACCAACAACGGCCCAAACCGCTGCAATACCTGGCGACGGCCAGCGCCCCAGGCCTTAGCCAGGTATTGGATGATGAACTCCAGCCGGAGAGTGTACGCATCCAATTCGACTATGATCGGGGAGAGAGGATAGAGACACCGGATCATCCGGGTGCGGCTTCGGTGGCAAGCCTTGAGATGATGGACAAGCCCCTAACCCACGGCATCCACATGACGCCGGAGATCGCCGGTAGCTGGCGCTGGGAAGATGACCGCACGCTGCTGTTCAAACCGGCGAGCGACTGGCCGGCCAACCAGCTATACACAGTCAATCTCTCCACCATGCTGTTCAGGGAGGGCGTGCGACTGGCGAAGCAAGAGGTCCGCTTTACGACCCCCGCCTTCAGCGCCAATCTCGACGCCATCGAATTTTATCAGGACCCGACCGATCACAAGGTCCGCCGGGTGGTCGCCACTCTGGGCTTCAGCCATGCGGTGGATCCTGCCAACCTGAAAGCGCGGCTGAGCCTTGGCATGCGTCCTTCCGGCGCGGGCATCGAGGTCAAACCGGTGAGCCATGACTTCACCGTCAGCTACGACAAACACCATCGCAAAGCCTATATCCAATCCCAACCGATCGAGTTGCCTGAGAAGAGCAACACCATGAAGCTGCTGCTTGCCAGCGGTGTTAAAAGCGCCCTTGGCCCCGCAGAGACAACCAACGCCGTCATGGGCGAGGTGCGCATCCCGGACATCTACAGCTTCTTTCGCGTCACCGCCGCCGACAGCCGCATCGTCAGGAACCCGCAGAACCAACCGGAGCAGATAGTCACCCTCGGATTCAGTGATGACGTGCTGGCCCAGACCCTATTCGACAACCTGGAGCTCTACCTGTTGCCAAGTCGCAAAAAGGGGTGGCACAGCCCACGCGAAATCAGCGAATCCATCCTGCGCAAGGCGCGCAGGATCAAGTGGCAGGCGATCCCCAACGAGCGGGATGCGCAGAGGCTCTATAGCTTCCGTATCGATGCTCCTGAGAAGCAAAAACTCTATCTGAAAATTGGCGGCGGCCTGGAATCGATCAACAAATTCAAGATGGCCGAGGACTATGACACTGTCCTCAGCACACCGAGCTATCCCCTCGAGCTGAAGATCACCAATGAAGGATCGCTGCTGGCCATGGGCGGCGCGCACAAGCTCGGTCTGCTCAGCCGCAATCTGAAAGATATCAAGGTCCGGGTGGGCCGGGTACTACCGAATCAGATCAATCATCTGATCAGTCAGACCTCCGGCGACGTCACCAATCCCGATTTCAACAATTACCAATTCAACGAGGAGAACCTGAGCCTCTTCGGCGAGCGGATCCTGCATCTCAGCAAAAAACAGCCCTGGGAAGCCAACTACGCCGCTGTCGATCTCAACGACTTCATGACCGGGCACGCCACGTCCGGTCTCTTTTTCGTCACGGTCGAAGCCTGGGATGTAAAAAACAACCGCAAGCTCTACGGCGCGGAGGACAAGCGGTTGATCCTGGTGAGCGATCTCGGCCTGATCGTCAAGGACAATGCCGACGCTTCCCACGATCTTTTCGTACAGTCCATTCACACCGGGGAGCCGATCGCAGGGGCAACGATCGAACTGCTGGGCAAGAACGGCCTGCCGGTGATGCAGGCGAGGAGTGATACCGAAGGTCACGCCGCGCTGCCCTCCAGCAATGGATTGGACAGGGAGAAAACGCCAACGGTCTATGTGGTGCGCAGCGGCGATGATTTCGCGTTCCTGCCCTTCAACCGCAACAGCCGCCAGCTCAACTTTTCCCGCTTTGAAGTGGGCGGGCTCTATCGACATAGCGGGGAGGCCAATCAACTCAACGCCTTTCTCTTTTCCGATCGCGGCATCTACCGTCCGGGCGATACGGTCAATCTGGCCGCCATCGTTCGCCATCAGGATCTGAGCGTGCCGCCGGGCATTCCGCTGGAAGTGGAGATCGTCAATCCGCGCGGCAGCGTCGTGCTGACCAAACGCCTCACTCTCCCGTCACTGGGATTTTTCGATCTCGACTACACCACCGATGCGACGGACGAGACGGGTTACTACGATGCGGCGGTCTATCTGATCCGGAACAACCGCTATCGTGGCAACCAGATCGGCTCGGTACGGTTTCAGGTTGAGGAGTTCCAACCGGATCGGCTGAAGATCAAAAGCCGCATCCTGGGAGCGAAAGCGAAAGGCTGGATCTCCGCCGAAGACCTAAAGGCCGAGGTGGAGCTCAAGAACCTCTTCGGCACGCCGGCACAGGATCGCAACGTCACTGCCAACCTGCGCCTGACACCGACCGGCTTCCACTTTGCCGAATACAAGGATTACCGTTTCGACGATCCGTTGGCCGACAACAAGGCAACACCGCAAAATATCGAACAGACGCTGGAGAGCCGCCACACCGACGCCAACGGCATCGCCCTTTTTGATCTGCCTTTGGCCGACTATGTGGAGGGCACCTATCGGCTGACACTCGATGTGCAGGGCTACGAAGAGGGCGGCGGCCGCAGCGTCGGCGCCAGCAGCAGCGCCCTGTTGTCGCCGCTGGCTTCACTGGTCGGCTACAAGGCCGATGGTGACCTCGGCTACCTCCACAAGGCAGCGCAACGCAAACTCAGCTTCATAGCCATCGACAGCCAACTGCAAGCCGTCGCACTGGAGAACCTGCGCCTGCGGCTCATCGAGCGGCAGAACGTCTCCACCCTGGTGCGGCAGGAGAACGGCACCTACCAATACCAGACCGTGGTGAAGGAGAAACTCGTCGAAGAAGCGGACTTTGCCATCTCCGAGGACGGCAGCCACTATCTCCTCTCCACCCAGGCGCCCGGCAATTTCGTGCTGGAGCTGCGCAATGAGAAGCGTATGCGTCTGGCCAGCATCAGTTACTCCGTCGTCGGCCAGAGCAACCTGGCCGGCGCGCTGGAAAAGAACGCCGAACTGGATCTGAAGCTGAACAAGGGCGACTACCGAAACGGCGAAATCATCGAAATGAATATCACCGCGCCCTACACCGGCACGGGACTCATCAGCATCGAATCGGACAAGGTGCATGCCTGGAAGTGGTTCCGCAGCGAGACCAAAAGTAGCCTGCAGACCATCCGCCTGCCCGAGGGACTGGAAGGCAACGCCTATGTGAACGTGGCCTTCGTGCGCGCCGCCGATTCGCCGGAGATCTACGTCAGCCCCCTGAGCTATGCGGTGGCGCCCTTTACCATCGACCGCGGCAACCGGCGCGTGGATATCCAACTGGCCGTGCCTGAGATCACCCGCCCCGGCAAATCGCTGGTGATCGATTACACAGCCACCCATGCATCGCGTATCGCTCTCTTCGCCGTCGACGAAGGCATTTTGCAGGTCGCGAAGTACCACACCCCACGGCCGCTGGATCACTTCCTCAGCAAACGGGCGCTGGAGGTCACCACCCAGCAGATGGTGGACCTGATCCTGCCGGAGTTCGCTCTGATACAACAGCGTTCCGCCAGCGGCGGCGGCAAGGACGAAGCGATGGCCAAGGCCCTGGGCAGCAACCTCAATCCCTTTGCCCGCAAGGTGGACAAGCCAGTCGCCTTCTGGTCCGGCATCGTCGACGCGGGACCCGATAAACGCCGCGTCAGCTTCGAGATTCCCGAGAGTTTCAGCGGCCAGCTGCGGGTGATGGCGGTGGCGGTCTCCGAACAGGCCATGGGTTGGGCGCAGCGGCAGACCCTGGTGCGCGGCCCCTTTGTCATCTCGCCCAATGTGCTGACGGTCGCCGCACCCGGCGATGAGTTCATCGTCACCGTGGGCCTGGCCAACCTGGTGGAGGGTTCCGGTGAGCAGGCAGAGATCACGCTGGATGCAGAGGTCTCCGAGCAACTGGAGATCGTCGGCGACGACACAGTGAAGCTGAAGATCGCTGAGGGGAGCGAAGGCAAGGCCGACTTCCGCATCCGGGCCAGGCAGCGGCCCGGTGGCGCCTCCGTCAGTTTTTCCGCACGCCTGGGTGAGGAGGAGAGCCGCCTCGGCGCCACCCTCAGCGTGCGCCCGGCAACCCCCTACATGGCCAGTTTTGAAAGCGGCTATGAGAGCGGCAATGAGACCGAAGTCGCCCTGCCCCGCTCACTCTATCCCGAGCTGGCCCGGCAACTGGCCTCCGCCTCGGCCAGCCCCCTGGTGCTGGTGGACGGGCTCAACAACTACCTGGAACACTTTCCCCACGGTTGTACCGAACAGGTGGTCAGCCAGGTCTTTCCGCTGATCGGTCTGATGGGCCATCCCGGCTTCGCCGACCAGGCCGGGCAGACCCACAAAAAAGTAGCGGCACTGATCGGCAAATTGCGACCGCGCCAGCTGCCGGATGGCGGCTTCAGCCTCTGGCCCGGCGGCCGCTCGACGGAGGATTTTCCCTCGGTCTACGTGATGCAATTCCTCACCGAGGCTCGGGCGCTCGGCTATGGGGTGCCGGATGACATCTACAGCCATGGCCTGAGCTATCTGCGCGCAGTCGCCGCACGCAACGCCAGCGATCTGGAGTCGGCACGCGTGCGCGCCCTGGCAATCTACCTGTTGACGCGCAACGGCGAGGTCACCACCAACGATCTGGTACATCTGCAGGAGTGGCTGCAACAGCAGCACAAGGATGTCTGGCGCAGCGACCTGGTCGCGGTCACCATGGCGGCCAGCTACCAACTGCTGAAGAAGGCGGACGCGGCGCAGTCGCTGCTCAGCGGCTACCGTATCGGCGCTAAAAAGCCGGACCAGTACAGCGACTTCCAGTCGCCGCTTACCCTCGATGCGCAATATCTCTATCTGCTGGCCAAGCACTTCCCGGATCGGCTCAAGGCCCTGCGGGGTAAAGGCATCCGCGAGCTGGTGGAGCCGGTCTTCGGCGGCCACTACAACACCATCGGCTCGGCCTACACCATGCTCGCCCTGGGCGCTTACAGCCAGGCCATGTCGGGTGACCTGAGCGATGAGGATATCGCTATCGAGGAACTGCTGGAGAATGGCGTAAAGCAGGCCCTTGCCACCAAGCAAGCCCCCTTTGTCGGCGCCAGCCCATCGGTAGAGGCAAAGGCGGTATCGATCAGCGGTATCCAGCCGTTCTTCTATCAGGTCTCCCAGGCCGGATATGATCTCGACCTGCCCGACAAGGCGATCAGCCAGGGGTTGGAAGTGCAACGGGACTATCTCGACAGCGAGGGCAATGTGGTAAAGAGCCTGGCCCAGGGCAAAGCGCTGACCGTACGCTTGCGCATCCGCAGTCTGGATAGCGCCCGGGTCAGCAATGTGGCGGTGATCGATCTGCTGCCCGGCGGTTTCGAGGTGGAGCGCAATTCGGTACCGCGCGAGTCCGGAGGCTGGTCGGCCGACTATGTGGATATTCGCGAAGACCGGGTGGTCTTCTACGGCAGCTTCGGCAGTAGCGTGGCCGAGCTTCGCTACCAGGCCAAACCGACCGCCGCCGGCACCTTCAAGGTACCGCCGGCCTACGCCGAGGCGATGTACAACCGCAGTCTGCATGGCCGTTCGTCGGGCGATGAGTTCCAGGTCAGCGATACGCAGTAGACGCTGGCCGCTCCTCGCCATTGCAGCCATCCTGCTGGCTGCTGCGCTGGGCTTGCTGCTCCTGTTCCTGCCCCGGCCGGATCTGGACAGCCAGGCGGGAGAGTCCACCGCCTGGTTGGATCACCACGGCAAACTGCTGCGACTTGAGCTGGCGCCGGACGACCGCTACCGACTGAAGGTCACCCTGGCAAAGATCGCGCCGGTCATGCGGCAGGCAACCCTGCTCTATGAGGATCAGGATTTCTATCGCCACAGCGGGGTCGATCTGCCCGCCTTGCTACGCGCCGCCTGGCAGACCTGGATCATCGGCGAGCGGCGCATCGGCGCCTCTACCCTGACCATGCAGGTGGCGCGCCTGCGCTACGGCCACCCCCATACCCTGCTGGGCAAGCTGCAACAGATATGCCGCGCCATCCAGATCGAGCGCCACTACAGCAAACGGGAGATCCTCACCGCCTACTTCAACCTCGCCCCCTACGGGCGCAATATCGAAGGAGTCGAAGCGGCCAGCCTGATCTATTTCGATAAAACCGCCGCCGAATTGACTCTACCCGAGGCGATGGCCCTGAGCGTGGTGCCGCAAAACCCGGTACGGCGCAATCCCACCAGCCAGGCGGGGTTTCGCCATCTGGCCCAGGCACGGGAGCGCCTGTTCCAGCGCTGGCTGGAGAATCATCCGCAAGACAGGGAGCGACAGGCGCAGATCGAACTTCCTCTCGCGGTGCGCCCGCCCGAAGCGTTGCCATTCCACGCGCCGCACTTTATCCAGGGACTGCATACGGGAACCGGCAGCATCGTCACCACCCTCGACCTGCCGCTGCAGCAGCGGTTGGAGAAAGGGATCGCCCGCTATGTGGCGCAACGCCACGGCGAGGGTATCCGCAACGCAACGGCACTGCTGCTCAATACCCACAGCATGGAGGTGGAGGCGCTGGTCGGCTCCGCCGATTTCTTCAACGACCGCATCGCCGGGCAGGTGGACGGCACCCGCGCCAAGCGCTCTCCCGGTTCGGCATTGAAACCCTTCGTCTACGCTCTGGCCATGGACCAGGGGCTGATCCACCCCATGAGCCTGCTAGAGGACGCACCCAGACGCTATGGCGCCTATACCCCGGAGAACTTCGATCAGAAATTTCTCGGGCCGGTCCTGGCCAAGGAGGCGCTGATCAAGAGCCGCAATGTTCCGGCAGTGCACCTCACCGCTGCGTTGCGGGAGCCAAGCCTCTACGATTTCCTGCGCCGGGCAGGCATCAGCCACATGCGCGAGCGCAAGCACTACGGCCTGTCCTTGGCCCTGGGTGGGATGGAGGTCAGCATGCAGGAGCTGGCCGGCCTCTATGCCATGCTCGCCAACGGCGGCTGGCTGAAACCCCTGATCATGTTACGCACGAATGAAGCGGTAGATGCGGGCCTACCGATGCTGTCACCGGAGGCGGCCTGGATCACCCTGGCCATGCTGCGGGAGACCCCCCCTCCCGGGCGCCGACACCTGCCGGGCACACTGGCTGAAGATCCGCAGATCGCCTGGAAAACCGGCACCTCTTTCGCCTTCCGCGATGCCTGGGCGGTGGGCCTGTACGGTCACTATCTCCTGGCGGTCTGGGTGGGCAACTTCGATGGCGAAGGCAACCCGGCGTTTGTCGGCCGCAGCGCGGCAGGCCCCCTGCTGTTCGATCTCTTTTCCGAAATCGCCAAGACGCGTGGCGGAATCGGTGAGACGATAGCATCACGCAAGGGACTGAACATCGCACGTATCGACATGTGCGCCGATACCGGCGACCTGCCCGGCCGCTACTGTCCCCACACCGTTCCCGGCTGGTTCATTCCCGGCGTGTCCCCGATCAAGGTCTCCACCATACACAGGGCGATTCCCATCGATAACGCATCCGGCAAGCGCGCCTGCTACCACGATCCGAAAAAGAACCACTACGAAATCTACGAGTTCTGGCCCTCCGATCTACGGCGGATCTTCCGTCAGGCCGGAATCATGCGTCGTCCACCCCCTCCCTACCTTCACGAATGCACACTTGAACAACAGGGGAACAGCGGCACGCCACCCAGGATCGCCTCACCCAGTCCGATCATCACCTATACCTTGCGCGCCGATCGCCTGGCGCGTGAACGCATTCCCTTCGAGGCGGTCAGCGACGCTGACGTGAAGACTCTCTACTGGCTGGTGGACAATCGGCTAGCGGGGCAGACATCTGCGGGAAAGATCTTGTTCTGGCCCGCGGCGGCTGGTGATTTTACCGTTTCGGTATTGGATGACCACGGACGGGCCAGTGAGACGAAATTGCGGGTTCGTTTGGTTGAATAGAAATCCCAAGCAGCTGTATGTACTTTTACCTTTTTTATGTCGGCAGCTGCATTTTCTGTTTCATTCGAACAAAATGCCCAAACTGTGGACGTGACTTTTCTGTAGTCTGCGACGGCCCACTATCCACTCTTAAACCGACAAGCAAGCCATGAAGAAACTATCATCCAAAAGCACTTTTTTATACAAAAAGATACTCCCAATCCTATGGTTTGGAATTCTTGTCCTTTTTGTTATCAGCTCACAGTTCATGGGGGGTGAAGATGATCCTGGCCCCCTGTTTATCATCATGCCTGTCATTATGGCTGTTATTGGTTATTTTATATTGAAATATCTTGTTTTCGACTTAATCGATGAAGTGTACGACAAAGGTGATTCATTGCTATTCAAAAATGCAGGAAAAGAAGCTCAGGTTAGTCTTCGCGATATAAAAAATGTGTGTTATCAAAACATGACAAACCCACCGAGAGTCACGTTAAGTCTTCGTCATGAGACAGATTTAGGTAAAGAGCTTAGCTTCTCCCCCCCAAAGAGCCTTATCCCATTTAAAAAAAACAGGGATATTGAAGAGCTGATTGGTAGAATTGATCAAGCAAGGGGTTAACAAGACCAAATCACACGGAAATGTGACAGGGTTGGAGACGTGAGACGGTGTCAGAGACGAATGGTACTTTCTTATGCGAGAAGGTGCCTGGGTTTCGGTGCGGCAAGCCGCAGCCTACAGGAATTCGAGGCGTAGGGGTGCGGCTTGGCGCACCGTGACCTGAGGCTCACACGGTGTACTTTATCAACATCCAAATGGCGTTATTTCGTTTAAGGAAGTGCCATTCGGTTCTGAGACATTTTTTACTTTACCCCCAAGCAGATGTAGTTGCAGGGGCGTTATGAGTTTTCCTCCAGACCCGCAAGGTAATTTCGGAGATAGCGGTCGACCCACTTGTAGCCGGTCGTACGGCTGATATTATAGAGCCACAGAGTTCCGCCATGGAGAAGATCGCCATTTTGTTCAGACATAAAGCAATTGACGAGTCTCGTAACATGAAATCAAGTCCGTTATACCAACAGTACTTTGAAGAGATAAAAAAATATCTCGCTAGGTTTGTCGACGAGTCTGTTGCCGAAGACCTTGCCCAAGACACCTTCATAAAGGTTGATAACTCAATTGAAGACTTTCGTGGAGAATCAAGCCAAAAGACCTGGATTTACCGTATCGCCACCAACACGGCAAAGGACTTCATAAAAAGCAGATACTGGAAAGAAAAATCTTTAATTTCTGACCAGGACCTGGAAAAAATCAGTGATGCCGACAATTACCATGATTCACCCGAGTCAACCCACATTGTTGATGAGATGAACGAATGTATAAAAGAGTTCATACATCGGTTGCCCTATGAATACGCAACCGTTTTAGTACTTTGCGACCTGGAAGGACATCCGCTAAAGGACGCCGCAGAAATCGTTGGGATAAGCGCAAATAATGCCAAGGTAAGGCTTCACAGAGCAAGATTGAAATTAAGACAGGAAATGGATCGTGGATGCAGGATTTCCTTGGACAGCGATAATCGAATGGTATGCGAACGAAAGGAATAATAGATTTCTGTAACCTTTTTCGGCGTAGTCTCGTCTATACGGTAGAAATCGAATGTAGTATCAACCAGTAGGAGACTTGATAAATGCCAGCAGTTCTAGATAAACAAACGGAAGAACTCATTGCCGTAGGCGTAGCTTACGCGATAAATTGCATTAAGTGTATGAATATTCACAATAAAGTAGCACTTTCCGCAGGCGTCAGCTTGGAAGAAATCAATGATGCGCTTAAAGTTGCCGAAGGTGTAGTCACTGGCGCCAGGAATGTAAGCAAAACTGAGGCCGAAGCGATATTCGGCACGAAAGTGGAAGAAGGCAACTGTTGCCCCGAGGGAAGTGATTGTTGTCCTTAGAATAATGGGCTAGTTGGATAGAAAGTTACAGAACGATGATCCTTGTCAGTAAAACGGGAGCCGTTGAAACAGGACCGGAGGAAACTCACCCAAA
>JBNKOL010000081.1:0-50657 GCA_050294655.1 Sedimenticolaceae bacterium | reverse complement strand
ATGGCCGGCCCGGCGGTGGCGCCCTGCACCGTATCCGAGGAGTCCAGAATCTCGGCGCTGACCGGTTTGGCGTTGCCGGAGGTCAAGCTGATGGGATTGGAAGATGTGCCGCCGCCGCCACCCCCGCCGCAGGAGACGATGGTCAGGGCCGTTATGGCCAGGGCCGGAAGGGTGATGTGTCGCTTGATGGATTTCATATTGTGTGCCCTCGCAGAGTGGTTTCTGAAAAAACTGCTTTTTCCGAACCCATTCAGTAATTTGGATAATAGTGCGGGTAGACGTGGCGCTTGGGCGATCCACATACCAAGTATGGGACCTTTGCGCAGTAAGTGCCAGCTCCGACAATCCTCAGGGTCGAGTGTGGTTGGAATATCCAAAAATCGATCAGTTTATTGAAAAAATGCCGGAAAACGCTCTGTTTCAGGAGGCGGTGCGAGGTATTGTGAGATCGTTCTCACACGAATTCACTCGACAAAGAGAATATTTCCTTCGCCTGTCAGCCGCGATCCGGCCTTTGTCAGCGTTCGTCTGTTTCATTGACGGGGAGGGGGTTGCCGAGCAGTTGCTGGCCGTCCTCTGTCACGTCGGCGAGCTCGACCTCAGCGATCCGGTTCTGCAATGAAACGCCGGGCGTCGGAGCGAGAGAGACCCGCAGGAAATTCGGCGTGTAACCCGCCCAGCCATCTTCACCCGAACCCTCGATCAACACGGGCATGCTGCGCCCGGTAAAACGCTCCAGTGTCGATCTTTTCATGACTTCGCCCAGCCTGTGCAGCGCCTCGCTGCGCTGGCGTTTGATCTCCCGGCTTATCGGATCGGGCAGGCCGGCGGCCTTGGTCCCCTGGCGGGGAGAGAAGGCGAAGATGTGCAGGTGGCCGAAGCCGATCTCCTGCACGAAGTCGAGGGTCTGTTGCCACTCGGCATCGGTCTCGCCGGGGAAGCCGACGATGATGTCGCTGGATAGGTTGAAGTCAGCCACTTCGGCCCGGGCCTGGCGGATCAGCTCACGGTATTCGTCTGTCCGGCAGCGGCGCGCCATGCGGCGCAGCACACTATCGGATCCGCTCTGCAGCGGCAGGTGGAGGTGGGGCATGAAACGGGGATTGTCGAACAGGGACCAGAAGTGGACAGGCAAGTCCCAGGGTTCGATGGAGCCGATGCGCAGGCGGGGGATGTCGGTCTCCGTCAGCACTTGGCGGATCAGGCCGGAGATGTCACCGCCGATGTCGCTGCCGTAGCCGCCGATGTGGACACCGGTCAACACCACCTCCTGAATCCCCTCCTGGTACAACCGGTTGATTTCGCAAATGATCTCACCGGCTGGGCGGCTGCGCTCCTCGCCTCGGGCGAGGGTGACGATGCAGTAGCTGCAGCGGTAGCGGCAGCCGTCCTGCACCTTGATGAAGGCGCGCTGGCGGCCCCGTTCCAGCAGGCCGGTGGTGTCGGGCTCCATGGCCATCCTGGGCATGCTGGTGAGGTCGAGTTGCTGGCTGACAATCTCAACCAGGCGGTCCTTGTCCCGGTTGTCGATCACCAGATCGACGCCCTCCGCCTCTGCGGTGGCGCCGGGGTCGAGGGAGGCATAGCAGCCACTGACCACCAGGCGGGCGTTGGGGTTCTGGCGGCTGGCGCGTCCCAGCAGCTTGCGTGATTTACGCACCGCCTCCGCGGTCACCGCGCAGGTGTTGACCACCAACAGATCGGCTTGTTCGGCATCGCTGGTCATGCAGTGACCCCGGGCCTGGAACTGGCGGCTCCAGGTCTCAAGTTCCGCCTCGTTGAGGCGGCAGCCGAGGGTTTTCAGATGGATGCGCATGGACTCGGTAGTCGGGTATTTGTGTATAACAGGCAGTGTCCGGTGCGGCAAGCCGCGCCCACGCCAGGATGTCAGGTAGGGCCTGTTCATGGCCAGGTCGTGAAAGGTAGAGACTGCCGAAGCGAAATGCAACTGCGGGCTCGGGTTTTGAGCCTGTGGATGGGGTATAGTTCGCCCCATGGAGTGGTTCAACCAACTGTCGTTCGGCGAGCAACTCATCGTCGCCCTCGTGGCGCTGACGGTGGCGCTGCTGGCCTGGGTCCTGTTCTGGCTGGCCCGGGGGCGTGAGCGCGAATCGCGTCTGGAAGCGCAGCTGGAGACCCGGCAGCAGGCGCTTGAAACCCTGCTCCACGAGCAGGAGCGCCGCCTCGGTCGTGAGCAGACCGAACTGCGGGAGCTGCTCTCCGAGCGCATCGCCCGTGGGGCACTGGCCCAGCAGCGCCATCTGCATACCCTGGAGCAGACTCTGATCGAGCGTTCCGACAAGCTCTACCAGGGGCTGGAGCGGCGCTTCGGCGAGATGCAGCAGCATCTCACCAGCGATGCCGGCAGCCTGCGGGTGGAGTTGCTGGCCCAGTTCGAGGCCCTGCGCAAGAGCGTCACCGAGACCCTGGGCGAGGGGCGTCTGGCGCAGCAGGAGAAGCTGAGTGAACTGCGTGAGTCCCTCTCCCACTCCCTGGTGCGCCACCGGGAGTCCTTCGACGAGCGCCAGCTGGAGGCGATGCGGCAGCAGCAGGAGACCCTGCAGTCGGGCATGGCCGAGGTGCGCAAGCAGGTGGCGGAAGCGCTCAATCAGCACGCCAACGACCTGGGCAAGCGGGTGCAGGGGCTGACCGAGTCGACCGACCAGCGACTGAAGGAGATCAGCGGTCAGGTGGAGAAGCGCCTCAACGAGGGCTTCGAGAAGACCACCGAGACCTTCACCCAGGTGTTGACCCATCTGACCCGTATCGACGAGGCGCAGAAAAAGATCACCGAGCTCTCCACCAACGTGGTCAGCCTGCAGGAGGTGCTGGCCGACAAGCGTTCCCGCGGCGCCTTCGGCGAGGTGCAGCTCTCGGCCCTGGTGCGCAATGTGATGCCGGAGTCGGGCTTCGCCCTGCAGCATACCCTCAGCAATGGCCGGCGCGCCGATTGCGTGCTGTTTCTGCCCGATCCGACCGGTAATGTGGTGATCGACGCCAAGTTCCCGCTGGAGTCCTACCAGCGCATGCTCGACAACACCCTGGCCGAGTCGGACCGGCAACAGGCCCAACGCCAGTTCCGTATCGACATCAAGAAACACATGGAGGATATCGCAAGCCGCTACATTATCCCCGGCGAGACCTCCGACGGGGCGGTGATGTTCATCCCGGCGGAGGCGGTTTTCGCCGAGATTCACGCCCACTTCCCCGATCTGGTGGAGGAGGCCTTCCGCAAGCGGGTCTGGCTGGTTTCGCCCACCACCATGATGGCCATACTCACAACCGCCCGCGCCGTGCTCAAGGATGCCGCCACCCGCGAGCAGGTGCACATCATCCAGGATCACCTGCGGGCGTTGTCCAAGGACTTCGGCCGTTTCAAGAACCGCATGGACAACCTGGCCAAACATATCGGCCAGGCGCACCAGGATGTCAGCGATGTCAACATCTCCGCGCGCAAGATCAGTAGCCGTTTCGAAAAGATAGAGAAGGTGGATCTGGAAGAGGAGCAGAGTCCCGATCTGCCGGTCTTTCGCAGAGCATCTTTGCCGGAGTCGGGGGAAGATTAATCAGGGGGTTCCTTTATCTGTCCATCCGCGGATTCACTATCCGTGTTCTCAAATCACCTGTTTTCGCCCATCATCGTCGAGACAGACATAGGTGATGGTGGTGGTGAAGATACTCTCCTCCCGGCCGCTTACCGGGTCCTCCGAGAAGATGTTGGCTTCATACTGTATCGAGGTTCGGCCTTTTCTCCCTTGTTGAATATCAAAACGCAGGATGGCTCCTTCGCGGACACTTCGATGGAACTCCACCCGATTCATGCCGATGGTGACGAACCTGCGCCCGGGGTAGTCTCTGACCGCGGCGATCCATGCGTATTCATCCACCCATTTCAGCAGATTGCCGCCAAATAGGTAGCCGTAGTGGTTGAGGTGTTGTGGCAGTACGAGTTTATGGTTTTCCATGGTCAGGCCATCTCCGGCATCTGCAGTCCAGGTGGTGGAGGCGTGGGCGAATTCTGATGCATCAGCAAGCGCCAGCCGGTGTCGTCTTTGCGGTATATGTTGCTGGCATAGATCTTTTGCGTCTCGGGTCGTTGCGGCACTTTGACCCTTTCCTCCACCAGATGGACGGCGATCTCTGCTGTCTCGATCCAACTCAGGTGGATCACCTCGATATCCAGCGGCGTCTCCGGTTGCAGCAGGTTCGACCAGACTTCGCGGATAGCCGCCTTGCCGCGCCGGGCCGGCATCATCGGCAACAGGCAGAGCACTTGATCGCTCTCCTCCCAGACTGCCATCAGGGCCTCGATATCCTGTTCGTCAATCGCATCGTAGTAGGCGTCTTCGGCTGATTGCGGGGTTGTGAATGAGGGCGTCATTGCGTCTTCCTGAAGTGGGGGAGTGGTGACAAGTGTCTGCATGGATTCTAAAGGATTCAACCCCCAAGCCGAAATGATCAGGAGGTGAAATGCCTAATATCAGAAAGAGAAGGAACACTTTTTTTCAGGGGATATAAAAATGAGACGAGTCAACGTCGGCATCAAAATCGGTGCGGGATTCATTACGTTGGTTTTCGTGTTGCTGGTCACCGGCGGTACCAGCTACTGGATAATCAATTCACTTTCAGGATCACTGAGCAACATTACCGGCCCCGTCTGGGGCGCCATGGCGACCACCGAGGCGGGCATCCGCGCCGTGCAGAAGGAACTGATTGCGGTCGACTCCGTGCTGCTGGGTGGTGCTGAGAGGAGCGATGAGATCCTCAGCGCTGCGCGAGACGCACAAACCGCATTCGATAGGCTGGCGGCGAGCGGGCAGGTGGAACCGTCATTGCTCGCTGATCTGCAGTCCCACAGGGAGGCATTCTCCAGTTCCCAAAGCCGCCTGACCGATCTGCATCGGGACTATCTCCAGCAGGAGCAGGCGCTGACCCGAAACAGTGCGGTATTTCTCGATTTTCTGATCGATGTGGAACGTATCTCCAGTGAGGAAATGCTGCGCCAGGATATGAATGCCGACAGCGACTCGGGTTCCACTGCCGATGTGCAGGATGAACGGGAAAAATGGTCTTCGATCAATGCGGCAGGTGAAGCGAAGCTTGCGCTACTGTCCCGTCTTGAGCTCTATCGTCGCTTCAAAGAGGAAGCGGAGGTGAAGGGGATTCTCGCCAACAGCGATCTGCTCTATGACGACCTGGCCTATGCCATCGAGACTATCGGTGAAGATCCGTTGTTCGATCAGGAGGTCAAAAACGGCGAGTTCGGTGGAATGCCGTTCAAGCAGGCACTGCACAAGCTGATGCAGAAACACAGGGATCTGCTGAAGACAGTGATGCAGGAGCATCGACAGCTGAAGTCTGTCCGTCAGGATTATACAACCGCCGCCGATGGGCTGATGCGGATCGGAGAGAGGCTCAATCAGCAGATCCATCATCGGGTGGAGACGGAGAATAAGGCCCTCGGTGCTCTGGTGGACACCGGCTATAAGGTGCTGTTGTGGGCAATCGCCATTGGCGTGCTGGTTGCGCTGCCCGTTTACTGGCTCACTGTACGGGCCATTGCCGGACCTATCCGTGAAATTCGTGGCCAGCTCGAGGCAATCTCTCAAGGCGATGGCGACCTTAGCGTACAGTTGCAGATCAAGAGCCACGACGAGATCGGCGATCTGGCCACAGCCTTCAACCGTTTCGTCGTCAAGCTGCGCGAGATGGTATCCGGGCTGCAGGTCTCCACTCATCATCTGGTCGAGACAACCGAGCAGATCACCCGGGTGGCGAAGCAAACCGGACAGGAGGTCGAAAGCCAATGCCAGGAGATTGAATCGGTCGCCACTGCCATCAATGAGCTCTCAGCCAGCTTCAGTGAAGTGGCCGAGAACACCACCCATGCCGCGCAGCGCGCAGGAGAGGCCGATCGGGAGAGCGATAAAGGCAAGCAGGTGGTGCTCGATATGGTGGCGAAGATCCGGCAGGTGGCTCAGGAAGTCGATCGGGCCAACACTGTGATCACCGGTCTCGGTGAGCGCAGTCAGGCCATTGAAGGCGTCCTCGATGTGATCCTCGGCATTTCGGAACAGACCAACCTGCTGGCCCTCAACGCCGCCATCGAGGCTGCCCGGGCGGGCGAGCAGGGCAGGGGGTTCGCGGTGGTGGCGGACGAGGTGCGCAACCTGGCGGCCCGCACCTACGACTCCATCGGCGAGATTCAGGCGATGATCGACCAGCTGCAGAGCGGCACCGCGGATGCCATTGCGGTGATCCAGGATGCCCATCAACACGCCAATGCCAGTGTCGAACCGGCGCAGCAGGCGGGTGACAGTCTGAATCAGATCGCTGAAACCATGGCGGCCATATCACGCCTGAATCAGGAGATCTCGACCGCCGCCGATATGCAGCATGAGACCGTGCTCGGTGTGGATCGGAGCATCGTCAATATCAACCGGGTGGCTATGCAGACCTCTGGCAGCACCGAGGCACTGAGCGATTCGACCCATGACCTACAGACGCTGGCGTCTCAACTGAAATCCCATGTGGGACGTTTCAAAGTCTAATCGCAGGATTGACCGATATCATGGTTACTTGATGGTGTGGTACACAGAATGGTTGGAAAATCAGTGATCGGTCCGCGCCATGTGCATCACCATTCCCTCGTCAGCCAATGTGAAGAAGTCCCGCCAGTGGGTTGTCTGGCAGTGGCTCGCGGCTTCCGCGTTCAGGCTCTACCTGATCGGTGGCGCACTGCTGCTGACTGCCACCCTGGCTGTAGGCTCGGTGGCGCAGAAGGGGGCGCCGGGATGGATGCAGTTCAACCTGTTGTTCGGGATCGTCCCCTGTCTGCTGTTGGGGCCGGTGTTCGAGTATCTGCCCAGGCTGCTCAAAGTGACACCGCTCACCTACGTGCGATTCAGCTCCCTGTTTTTTCTTTTGCTGCTGTCGCAGCTGCTGTTTCTGGCAGATACGCTTTGGGGTAGGGTGCCCGGTCTCTTCTACCTGCTGCCGCTGGGTCTGTTCTGGGGCCTGGCTCTGTTGACTCTCAAGGGGATGCTCAGGCTCAGCTATGCCGGAGTGGTCGCGATGGCTGAGGCCATGTTCCACCTGTTGCTGGTGGCGGGAGTGGCTGGCTTGCTGATGGCGGGCGGACTCATCAGCGGCTGGTTGCCCGTACTGGCGTCCTACGCCTGGGTCGGTTTGTTGCCGCTCTATCTGTTTGCCCTGCTGGTTCTCATGTTCCTGCAAGCCAAGGCCCGTTTCGCCCGGGTTCGCTGATCCACAAAGTATCGCTGACGGTTTGAATTGAGCATCGGAGTTTCCCTCCAAGGGGCGCTTTCCGTATCATCTGCGATCATTTTTTTGATTCAGCCATTAGAGAGAGCAATCTAGCCGTTCTATGAGTGACCAAATCGATCAGAGTCTTGAAGGTATCGAGCAGGTACCTCTGGGCCAGTTCACCGAGAAGGCCTACCTGGACTATTCCATGTATGTAATTCTCGATCGCGCCCTGCCCCACATCGGAGACGGCCTCAAGCCGGTGCAGCGACGTATTGTCTATGCCATGTCGGAATTGGGCCTGAGCGCCACCGCCAAATACAAGAAATCGGCGCGTACGGTGGGTGATGTACTGGGTAAGTTCCATCCGCATGGCGATAGCGCATGCTACGAGGCCATGGTGCTGATGGCGCAGAACTTCTCTTACCGTTACCCGCTGGTGGACGGTCAGGGCAACTGGGGTTCTCCGGATGATCCGAAATCCTTTGCCGCCATGCGCTATACCGAGTCGCGTCTGACCGCCTATGCTCAGGTGCTGCTGGCCGAACTGGGGCAGGGTACCGCGGACTGGGTGCCCAACTTCGACGGCACGCTAAAGGAGCCGTCGATCATGCCGGCCCGGCTGCCCAATGTTCTGCTCAATGGCACGTCGGGTATCGCTGTCGGTATGGCCACTGACATTCCGCCGCACAATCTGCGGGAGGTGGCCGCTGCCTGTGTGCATCTGCTGGAGTCACCCAAGGCCAGCCTCCCTGAACTGATGATGCATCTGCATGGACCGGACTATCCCACCGAGGCGGAGATCATCACCCCGGTTCACGAGCTGAGCCGTCTCTACGAAACCGGCCACGGCTCGATTCGCATGCGGGCGGTCTACGAGCGCGAGAACGGCGACGTTATTGTCACTGCGCTACCGCATCAGGTCTCCGGGGCAAAGATCCTGGAGCAGATCGCGGCCCAGATGCAGGCCAAAAAGCTGCCGATGGTGGAGGATCTGCGGGATGAATCGGACCATGAGAACCCCACCCGCCTCGTCATTGTGCCGCGTTCCAACCGGGTCGATGTGGAGCGGCTCATGTCGCACCTCTTCGCCACCACCGATTTGGAGCGGACCTACCGGGTCAATATCAATCTGATCGGCACCAACGGCCGGCCGGCGGTCAAGGATCTGCGCACCCTGCTGAGGGAGTGGCTCGGTTTTCGCACAGAAACGGTGCGCCGTCGCTTGCAGTATCGTCTCGATCAGGTCAATGAACGGCTGCATATCCTGCAGGGCCTGTTGGTCGCCTATCTGAACATCGACGAGGTGATCGCCATCATCCGCCATGAGGACGATCCCAAGGCGGAGTTGATCAAACGCTTCTCCCTCAGCGAGACCCAGGCCGAAGCGATCCTCAACCTGCGACTGCGCCACTTGGCCAAGCTGGAGGAGATAAAGATCCGTGGCGAGCAGGCCGAGCTGGAGAAGGAGCGTAAGTCGCTGGAGCAGACCCTGGGTTCGAAGCAGCGACTGCGTACCCTGATCCGCAAGGAGATCGAGGCCGATGCCGAGCTGTATGGGGACGCACGTCGCTCGCCCATCCGTGAACGCGCTCCCGCTGAGGCGTTGGCGGAGACCGACCTGACACCCAGTGAACCGGTCACCGTGGTGCTCTCGGAAAAGGGTTGGGCCCGTAGCGCGAAAGGGCACGATATCGATCCCGCCGGCCTCAATTACAAGGCAGGTGACGGTTATCTGGCGGCGGCACACCTGCGCAGTAACCAACAGGCGGTATTCATCGACTCCAACGGGCGCAGCTATTCCCTGCAGGCCCACACGCTGCCCTCGGCACGCAGCCAGGGGGAGCCGCTGACAGGGCGCCTCTCTCCCGCCAATGGGGCGGTATTCAGGGCGGTGCTGGGAGGCGATCCGAAGAGTGAGTACTTGCTCGCATCGGATGCCGGCTATGGATTCAGGGTGAAACTGGCCGATATGTTCGCCAAGAACAAGTCGGGCAAGGCACTACTCAGTCTGCCGAAGGGCGGCAGGGTATTGCCGCCGCTGGCGGTCACCGATGCCGCCACTGACCGGGTGGCGGCTATCACCAACGAGGGGCGCATGTTGGTTTTCCCCCTTTCTGAACTGCCGGAAATGGCCCGCGGCAAGGGCAATAAGATCATCGGGATTCCCGCCAAACGCATCGCTGCAAGAGAGGAGTTTGTGGTGGCCTTGGCGGTGGTGCCCCAGGGAGAGAGCCTTACAGCCCATGCCGGAAAGCGCTATATCGTGCTGAAACCGAGCGATCTCGACACCTATCAGGGTGAGCGGGGCCGCCGTGGCAGCAAGCTGCCGAGGGGTTTCCAACGGGTCGATCGGGTCGAGGTAGGGTAAGCGGCATCAGAGGTTCCTTAATTGCCGGACACTGTGCCAAGGGCTATACCCGGCTATCTAGGCCGCCAATGAGCGCAAGGTGTGGGCTTCTCGGCAGCGTGGTTATTTACGCTAATGGGCGTTTTTTGCGGCATATTTCGCCGTCTGGCTTATAGACTGATTAAAAACGATGGGGTATACGGTATCGATTGGCGTGGAGCCAGGGAGGATTCATCGTTATAATGCGCGGTTTGCGGTCGGGTCAATGTCTCACGTTTGCCCGGCCACAGGCGAAAGTGGCGGAATTGGTAGACGCGCTGGATTTAGGTTCCTGTGGGGTAACCCGTGAGAGTTCGAGTCTCTCCTTTCGCACCATATTCAAGTGCTGACTCGGGTCAGTGTTCTTAATTCCCTGTTTTTAAATAAATTGTCAGTGGCAGAAACAGGCTGTCAGGAGAAGATACATGCAAGTTTCGGTGGAATCGGGTGAAGGGCTTGAGCGGCGTATGACGGTCGAGTTACCGGCTGAACAGGTCGAGGCGGAAGTCGACAAACGCCTGAAGCGGATTGGTCAGACTGCCAAATTGGATGGCTTTCGTCCCGGCAAGGTGCCGATGAACATGTTGCGTCGCGTTTATGGTGGACAGGTTCTGCAGGAAGTCTACGGCCATATGATCGAAACCAGCTATCAGGCTGCGCTTCAGCAGGAGAAGCTCCACCCCGCCGGTCTGCCCAAGATCGAGCCGAAAGAGGCGACCGAAAAGGGGTTGTTCGGCTATGTGGCCACTCTCGAAGTGATGCCAGAGATCGAACTGGCCAAGCTGGAGGGCAAGATCACCCGGCCTGTTGCGGAAATAAAAGATCAAGATATCGACGAGATGATCGAAAAACTACGTAAGCAGCGTGCTACGTGGGATCCGGTCGATCGGGCTGCCAATGAGGGTGATCAAGTCAAGATCAGCTTCGCGGGCAAGGTCGACGGTGAGCTTTTCGAGGGTGGCAGCGCCGAAAATGTGCCGCTGGTGCTGGGATCCAAGCGCATGATCGAGGGCTTTGAGGAGTCGTTGGTGGGTATGATCAAGGCCGAGAAGCGCACCATCGAGCTCAAATTCCCCGATGACTACCGGGTGGAAGAGCTGGCCGGAAAGCCGGTAATGTTCGATGTGGAGGTCAACGAGGTAGAGGAAGAGGTGTTGCCGGTCGTAGACGACACCTTCGCCAAGGAGTTCGGCGCTGAAGAGGGCGTGGATAAGCTGAAAAGCGATATCCGGGAGAACATGCAGCGGGAGTTGGCACAGCGCGTGCACGCTAAAGTGAAGAGTCAGGCCATGGACCTGATCTACGAGCAGAATAAGATCGAGGTTCCTAAAGCGATGCTTGAAGAGGAAATCGATATCCTGCTCAAACAGACCCGGGAGCGGCTGGGACAGGGTGCTGGTTCCATGGAACTGCCGCGTGATATGTTTGAGGAACAGGCCCGTCGTCGGGTCAGTCTCGGCTTGGTGGTCAGTGAGATCATCAAGCAGAACGGTATCCAAATCGACAACGACCGGGTGCGTAGCACAATTGAGGAGTTCGCCAGCAGCTACGAACAGCCGGAAGAGGTAGTCAAGTACTACTACGGAAACCAGGAGCAGTTGGCCGCGGTGCAGAACGTGGTGATCGAGGATCAGGTGGTCGACTGGGTGCTGGAACAGATAGAAGTCATTGATGAGCAGACAACCTTCGCGGCACTGACGTCGGAAGGCTGACAGTGCTGAGGAAAAAGCAGATATGAGTCACAATTTTACGGCAGGTATGCCCGATCCGCAGAATCTGGGTCTGGTTCCCATTGTTGTCGAACAGACCGCTCGCGGCGAACGTTCCTACGACATCTACTCCAGGCTGCTCAAAGAGCGGGTTATTTTTCTGGTTGGGCAGGTCGAGGATCACATGGCCAACCTGGTGGTTGCCCAGCTGCTGTTCCTCGAGTCGGAGAATCCCGACAAGGACATTCATGTCTACATCAACTCGCCCGGAGGCTCGGTGACCGCAGGTCTCTCGATCTACGATACCATGCAGTTCATTCGGCCCGATGTCAGTACAATGTGTGTCGGGCAGGCAGCCAGTATGGGCGCACTGCTGCTGGCCGGTGGTGCCAAGGGCAAGCGTTTCGCTCTGCCCAACTCGCGCATGATGATCCACCAGCCGTTGGGCGGATTTCAGGGGCAGGCGTCCGATATCGAAATACATGCGAAAGAGATTCTGTTATTGCGTGAGCGACTCAATACGATTCTCGCTCACCACACAGGACAACCGCTGGAAAAGATTGCAGTGGATACGGAACGCGACAACTTTATGGGCGGTGAGTCCGCTGCCGAGTATGGTTTGATAGACACAGTCTTGTCCTCTCGCGCCAGCGATAGTCAGGAATAACCGGCTGTTTTGCAGTTGCAGCATTAAAGGCATTGACTTGATACTCCAGTCAGCCTTTGGGCAAACGATCCTTGCCATCAGCGAGTGGTTGGATATGATTGAAATAGAAAAGCTGGGTTTTCGGCTTGAAGGAGTGATATATGGCTAGTGACAAAAGCGGCAAGAGCGATGATGGCAAACTGCTATATTGCTCCTTCTGTGGCAAGAGCCAGCACGAAGTCCGCAAGCTGATAGCAGGTCCTTCCGTCTTCATCTGTGACGAGTGTGTCGAGCTGTGCAACGATATCATTCGCGAGGAGATGCAGGAGACCGGCGAGGAGAGTATCAGCCGGCTGCCAAAGCCTCAGGAGATCAAGAAGACCCTGGACCAATATGTCATCGGTCAACAGCGCGCCAAGAAGGTGCTCTCGGTTGCGGTCTACAACCACTACAAGCGATTGGAGAGCCTCGGTAAGGAGAGCGATATCGAGCTGGCCAAGTCGAATATCCTGCTGATCGGCCCTACCGGTTCCGGTAAGACCCTGCTGGCGGAGACGCTGGCAAGACTGTTGAATGTGCCCTTTACCATTGCCGATGCAACGACCCTGACGGAAGCGGGCTATGTCGGTGAAGATGTTGAGAATATCATTCAGAAGCTGCTGCAGAAGTGCGACTATGATGTGGAAAAGGCCCAGACCGGCATCGTCTACATCGATGAGATAGACAAAATCTCGCGCAAATCGGACAACCCCTCCATCACGCGTGATGTCTCCGGTGAGGGCGTGCAGCAGGCACTGCTCAAGCTGATCGAGGGTACCGTGGCTTCGGTGCCGCCACAGGGTGGCCGCAAGCATCCACAGCAGGAGTTCCTGCAGGTCAACACCTCCAATATCCTTTTCATCGTGGGCGGCGCCTTTGCCGGTCTCGAGAAGGTCATTCGTGACCGTTCGGAGAAAGGCGGCATCGGTTTCTCGGCCGAGGTGAAGAGCAAAGACGATAGTCGCTCCATCGGCGAGATCATCGTCGATGTGGAGCCCGAGGATCTGATCAAGTACGGGCTGATCCCTGAATTCGTCGGTCGACTGCCCGTGGTCGCTACGCTTCAGGAGCTGGACGAGGATTCCCTGGTCAAGATTCTCACCGAGCCGAAGAACGCGCTGACCAAGCAGTACGGCCGTCTGTTCGAGATGGAGGGCTGCGAGCTGGAGATCCGCGAAGAGGCGCTGCGTTCCATCGCGCGTAAGGCGATGCAGCGCAAAACCGGCGCTCGTGGCCTGCGCACCATCCTGGAGCAGGTGTTACTGGATACCATGTATGATTTACCCTCGATGGACGAGGTCACCAAGGTGGTTGTGGATGAAGCGGTAATCGCCGGTGAAAGCGAACCGCTGATGATATACGAACACAGCGACAAGCAGTTGGCGGCTTCCGACTGAGTGAGTCCCACATGGCAACGGCTTTTTTCCCTTGCCGTTGAAAATCTCAGGCACCATCCCCATGTAAATAGCACCCCCGGTCCCACCGTGGATCGAGGTGAACAAAGCTGCCCCCGGTCCTGTCAAATCTAGAGTCAGCCGTATACAGGGTGGTTGATGATTATCGGCGCGGCAATTGCATAAGATTTGCCGAGGGTGGGATAAACTAGCGAATCCCCGTGCTGACACAGTCATCCCAGCGGTTGTAAGAATGAGCAATTGCTCTACCAAGTGAGGAATTTATGGGCCAAGATTTAGAAAAATCCGGCAAGTTGGTTGATCCTTTGAATACCGTGCCGGTGTTGCCACTGCGTGATGTGGTGGTCTATCCCCACATGGTGATTCCCCTGTTTGTGGGGCGTGACAAATCGATCCAGGCGCTGGATGCCGCCATGCAGAGCAACAAGCAGATTCTGCTGGCGGCGCAGCGGAGTGCCGATGTGGATGATCCGGATGTCAGTGACTTGTACGCTATCGGTACGCTGGCCAACATCCTTCAGTTGTTGAAGCTGCCCGATGGCACGGTGAAGGTGCTCGTCGAGGGAGGAGAGCGCGCCTGCATCACGGAATTCGTTGAAATTGATGACTATTTCACTGCCAGATTGGAGACCCTGAACGATACGCTGGATCTCGATGGACGCGAGCTCGAGGTGCTGATGCGTTCAGCCACCAATCTGTTCGATCAGTACGTCAAGCTGAACAAAAAGGTTCCGCCGGAAGTCCTCACCTCCCTCTCCAGCATCGACGATCCCAGCCGGCTGGCGGACACCATCGCCGCCCATATGTCGCTTAAGCTGGATGAGAAACAGCATGTGCTGGAGATGCCCAACGTGCGTGAGCGCCTGGAACATCTGATGGGACTCATGGAAGGCGAGAACGACATTCTGCAGATGGAGAAGCGGATTCGCGGCCGGGTCAAGCGTCAGATGGAGAAGAATCAGCGCGAGTATTATCTCAATGAGCAGATGAAGGCGATCCAGAAAGAACTGGGTGACATGGACGATGCGCCCAACGAGATCGAAGATCTGACCAAAAAAATAGAAACCGTGGGCATGACCAAGGAGGCCAAGAGCAAGGCCACGGCGGAATTGAACAAACTGAAACTGATGTCGCCCATGTCAGCCGAGGCCACGGTGGTGCGCAACTATATCGATACCCTGGTGGGTCTGCCTTGGAAAAAGCGTACCAAGATCCGTAACGACATTGGCGGCGCGGAAAAGGTTCTCAACGATGACCACTATGGCCTGGAGAAGGTAAAGGAGCGTATCCTCGAATATCTCGCGGTGCAGCAACGGGTACGTAAGCTCAAGGGCCCGATCCTCTGTCTCGTCGGTCCCCCCGGTGTCGGCAAGACCTCCCTGGGGCAGTCGATCGCCCGTGCCACCAACCGCAAGTTCACCCGTATGGCCTTGGGCGGCGTACGGGACGAGGCCGAGATCCGTGGCCATCGTCGTACCTACATCGGCGCCCTGCCCGGTAAGATCATCAACAATCTGAGCAAGGTAAAGACACGCAATCCACTGTTTCTGCTTGATGAAATCGATAAAATGGCAATGGATTTTCGCGGTGATCCCGCCTCGGCCCTGCTCGAGGTGCTCGACCCGGAACAGAACCATACCTTCAACGATCACTACCTGGAGGTCGATTTCGATCTGTCCGAAGTGATGTTCGTGGCTACCGCCAATACCATGAACATTCCACCGCCACTGCTTGATCGCATGGAGGTGATTCGTCTATCGGGCTACACCGAGGAAGAAAAGGTCAATATCGCCGAGCGTTACCTGGTGCCGAAACAGATGGAGAACAACGGGTTAAAGCCGGATGAGCTGGTGATCCGCGAAAGTGCTCTGCGCGATATCGTGCGCTACTTTACCCGCGAGGCGGGGGTGCGAAATCTTGAGCGCGAGATTGCAAAAATCTGCCGAAAAGTGGTGAAGGAGATCCTGCTCAAACAGCCTATGGGCACCATCACGGTGACGCCGAAGAAGCTGGAAGAATACCTTGGGGTCAAGCGTTTCCGCTACGGGCGTGCCGAGGAGCACGATCAGGTGGGGCAGGTGACGGGCCTGGCCTGGACCGAAGTGGGTGGTGAGCTGCTCCACATCGAGGCGGCGTTGATGCCGGGCAAGGGACGCTTGAGTCACACCGGTCAGCTGGGTGAGGTGATGCAGGAGTCGATACAGGCGGCCATGACGGTGGTGAGAAGCCGTGCCGATTCTCTCGGCTTGGAAGAGGACTTTCACCAGAAATTCGACGTACATATACACGTACCCGAGGGTGCCACACCCAAGGACGGGCCCAGTGCCGGCGTTGGTATGTGCACCTCGCTGGTTTCCGCCCTCACCCGTATCCCGGTCAGGGCCGATGTGGCGATGACCGGTGAGATCACGCTGCGGGGTGAAGTACTGCCCATCGGCGGTCTCAAGGAGAAGCTGCTGGCGGCCCATCGAGGTGGCATCGCGATCGTCATTATTCCAGAGGAAAATGAGCGCGATCTGGTTGATATCCCAAAGAATATCAAGCAGCATCTCGAGATACGCCCGGTGCGCTGGATCGATGAGGTATTGCAGATAGCGCTGAAGGAGATGCCTTCTCCAAAAGATGCCAAGCCGGTACCGGAAGTGGCTGCTGATAAGGAGGCAAAGTCGACGGAAACGGTCAAGAAAAGAGCCGCACCGACAAAACATTAAATGCCGCTGAAGCCCTACATTTATTGGGTTTCAGTGACCTTCGTCGCTTGACAGGTTACCTGTCAGCCGGTATAAATTCTGGCGTTTCATGCCCCGTTCAGGGGCATAATTGTTATCACGTCTTTATAGGTGGCGGAGCTGTCCGTCAAGACCATCACAAGGGGAATATGATTAATGAATAAAGCCGAACTGATTGAGGCAATGGCAGATGCTGCAGATATTTCTAAGGCAGCTGCTGGACGTGCACTGGATGGAATGGTAGATGCGATTACCGACGCAATGAAAAAAGGCGACACGCTCTCCCTGGTTGGTTTCGGTACTTTCTCTGTGAAAGAGCGAGCAGCACGTGAAGGCCGCAACCCTCAGACAGGCGCAACCATCCAAATCAAGGCTTCCAAAATCCCGTCTTTCAAGGCTGGCAAAGCACTGAAGGATGCCGTAAACTGACGCGCCTTCCGCGGGGTGCTTAGCTCAGCTGGGAGAGCATCGCCCTTACAAGGCGAGGGTCGCAGGTTCGATCCCTGCAGCACCCACCATCAGGAGCGGTAGTTCAGTTGGTTAGAATACCGGCCTGTCACGCCGGGGGTCGCGGGTTCGAGTCCCGTCCGCTCCGCCAATAGAAAGCAGATACGGGGTATCGTCACTGATACCCCGTTTTTGTTTGTAAGCTGGAAATAATCACGAGTCGAACATTATGCTTCAGAATATCCGAGACAAAGCCCAAGGTTGGATTGCGTACGGCATCGTCATCCTGATCAGTGTGCCTTTCGCCCTCTGGGGCATACAGGAGTACCTGGGTATCGGCTCTGAACCGGTCGCAGCTACCGTCAATGGCACTGAGATTACTGAACGTGCCCTCGATAGCCAGTTTCAGCGTTTTCGTCAGCAGTTGCGTGAACAGTTGGGCAGCGCCTATCGTCCCGAGCTGTTCGATGACAATCGAATCCGGAAGGAGGTGCTCAATCGCATGGTCCGCGATGAGCTGATCGAGCAGGCATCCCTGGATATGGGCTTGCGTGTGAGTGAAATCGAGGTAAAGAGTGCGTTGCTTGGCATGGAGGCGTTTCAGAAAGAGGGTCGTTTTGATCAGGAGACCTTCGAGCAGGCTGTACGCCTGCAGGGATTGACTCCGGCCGGATTCATGGAGCGGGTGCGTAAGCTTCTGCTGTCCCAGCAGCTTGCTCAGGCCGTCGGTGCCAGCACATTCATCACCCAACACGAAAAGAGCGAAGCACAGCGGTTGATGAATCAGAAACGGGAGTTTTCCTACTTCGTTGTGCCCGCCGCCGACTACTTGGTTGAGCGCACTCTCAGCGACGATCAGATCGAAACTTACTATGGCGAACACCAGTCGGAGTTCGTGGTGCCCGAGCGGGTCAAGCTCAGCTATCTTCACCTGGATGCCGGAATTGCCGGCGGCACCATCGAAGTGAATGACGAGAGCCTGCGAGACTATTACGACAAGAATCAGGAGAAGTTCGGTCTGCCGGAACAACGCAAGGCAAGCCATATCCTGATCCTGGTACCGCAGGACGCCGAAGAGGCGGTGGTGGCTGATGCAAAAAGTAAAATCGAGGCACTCAGCGAGCGATTGAAACAGGGTGAGGAGTTCGCCGAAGTGGCCAAAGCGAATTCTCAGGATCCGGGTTCCGCCGCCAACGGTGGCGATCTGGGTTACTTCAGCAAGGGGGTGATGGACCCGGCATTTGAAGCAGCCACATTCTCACTCGAAGTGGGGCAGGTCAGCGAGCCGGTTCGCAGCAGCTTCGGTTTCCATCTGATCAAGCTGGTCGACGTCAAGGCGGGGGAGGTCAAACCGTTCGAACAGGCCAAACAGGAGGTGGAGCAGGCCTACCGCATAACGGAGGGCGAGCGCCTCTACTTCGAAATGGCTGAGAAACTTGCCGATCTCAGTTATGAGGACCCGAGCAGTCTTGAGCCCGTAGCCAACGCCCTGGGACTGACCATCCAGCACAGCGATTGGGTTAACCGGGAACATGGCGATGGGATCCTGGCATCGCCGAAAGTACTGACGGCGGCTTTCAGTGAAGATGTGTTGATGGAGCACAACAACAGTGAGCTCATCGAACTCGATACGGAGAGCTCGCTGGTTCTCCGGGTAGAGGATCACGAAGAGGCGTCGACTAAGCCGCTCAGCGAGGTTCGAGAGCGTATCGTCGAGACCCTGCTGCAGCAGAATGCAGAGGCCCAGGCTCAGGCCGAGGCAGACAAGCGCAAGCAGGAGATCGAGGGCGGCGCACCCCTGCAGCAGGTGGCGGGTGACTTGCCGGTTAAGGGACCGCTCAGCTTGGGACGCACCGATCGCTCCGTTCCCGTCGAGTTGATCGGTGCCGTGTTCACCAGCCCCAAGCCTGCGGAGGGAGGAGTCACCCTCGACAGTGTGCGCCTGGCCAACGGCGACGTGGCGGTCTATGCGCTGCAGGCAGTGAAAGAGGGGAGCGTAGATGAGGGTTCTGACAACATGCTGGCGCAGGGTCTCAGCAGGGAGCTGGAGCGCAGTCTCTATGATGAGCTGGTTGCCGACCTGAAATCCCGAGCGGATATCGAAATCCTGCTCAAGCAGGCTGATGAATAACCGATATAAAACCTGGTGAGTGCCATCAATTGATTGAACAGCACTGCGTTGGAATGGGTATAGGTGGGGCAGAGTCCCACCCTATAGGCCTAAAAAAATTATTTTGAGATCAGACCATCCCAACAATGTGATAGCCGGAGTCGACATAGAGAATGTCGCCGGTGATGCCCGAGGCGAGATCTGAACAGAGGAAGGCCGCGGCATTGCCGACCTCCTGGATGGTGACATTCCGCTGCATCGGATTCTTTGCCTCTGCCTCGTCCAGCATGCCCTTGAAACCCTTGATGCCGGAGGCGGCGAGAGTGCGGATGGGACCGGCTGAGATGCCGTTGACGCGAACTCCCTCGGGGCCGAGTGAATCGGCGATATAGCGTACGCTGGCTTCCAGGCTTGCCTTGGCTACCCCCATCACGTTGTAGTTGGGTACGGTGCGCACGGCGCCGAGATAGGTCATGGTGACCAGCGCGGCGTTGCGTCCCTGCATCAGCGGGCGTCCCGCCTTGGCCAGCGCGGCAAAGCTGTAGGCGCTGATGTCGTGCGCCAGGGCAAAGCCCTCGCGGGTGAGGTTGTCGAGATAGCTCCCCTCCAGATGGTCCCGTGGAGCGAAACCGATCGAGTGGACGATCCCGTCGAGACAGCCCCACTCCTTCTCCAGGGTGCCGAAGAGCTCGGCGATCTGCTGATCGTCGGTCACGTCCAGCGGCATGATGATCTTGGCACCGAACTTTTCCGCTGCGTCATCCACACGCTTTTTGAGTTTGTCCGTCTGATAGGTGAAGGCCAGTTCGGCGCCCTCCCGATGCATGGCTTCGGCCACGCCCCAGGCGATAGAGCGGTTGCTGGCGATGCCAGTGACGAGGATGCGTTTGTCTTGTAAAAAGCCCATGGAACAGTTCCTTGGTGAAGTGATCGAAAGGAACGCGGACAACGGGCTTTTCAGCCCTGTGACCTGTTATCAGGCCTTGATACGTTCGTTGATAAGAACCGGTTAAGGTACCGGAAATTCCCATCTACGAAAAGTGCGGGCTGGTGCAGAAAGCCGCCTTTCACGCGCGGGAAAAGCATAATAGACTCTGTAACCCTTAATGACACGCAATCCTGGAGAGAGGGAGAGACCACATGCAGCGTCGACTCAACGGTCGGGACGTCCTCTACTTTGGTGGCCTGGGGGTGATTCTGATCGCCCTCATACTTGCCATGTACATGATCGACCGCCAGTGGCAGAAGATGGCCGGTATGGAACAGTTGATGCGTGAGCAGGCCAACGACCTGCGCGAGATCGGGGTGCAGGTGAGAAATCTGGATGCCCGCATTGACAAAGGAGTGTCGCTGACTGCCGAGCCTGCCGGTAAAGCCGACTCCGGCATACCCGCGGCTTTTCAGCGCGCCTACAAAGCGACCCGGCAGCCGGATTACGCTGAGGGTGACTGGCTGGTGCAGGCCTTTGGCGTTAATCTCAAATCTCTCACACCTTTTATCTCCACTGATACCTACTCGTCACAGGTTGAGGGTTACGTGCTGGAGAGTCTGCTGGTGCGCAATCCCGTTACGCTGGAGTGGGAGGGTCTGCTTGCCGAGTCCTGGGAGGTCAGCGAAGACGGCCTGACCTTCGTTTTCAAACTGCGCGATGGCATCACCTTTTCCGATGGCGTGCCACTGACCGCCGAGGATGTGGTCTTCTCCTTCGGTTTTCTCATGAATGAGGCGATCCAGGCACCTCGGGAGCGCTCCTACTATTCGAAGATGGAATCGGTGCAGGCGCTCGACCGGCTTACCGTCAAATTTCAGTTCAAGGAGCCCTACTTCAACGCCCTCTCCCTGGCCGGTGGACTGTCGGTGATGCCGAAGCACTTTTATGAGCCCTACCTGCAGAAGCCGAATGAATATAACCAGTCAAAGGGGCTGTTGCTGGGTTCTGGTCCCTACCGTCTGGAGGATCCCCGCAATTGGTCGCCCGATAAGGGTATGGTGGAGTTGCAACGCAATCCCCGCTACTGGGGACCGATCCAGCCCTCTTTCAACCGTCTGTTGTGGCGGGTGATAGAAAACGACAGCGCCCGCCTGACCACCTTTCGCAATGGCGATATCGATACTTACGGCTCCCGCCCCATCGAATACCGCAAGCTGGTGGCAGACAAGGATCTGGCCAAGCATGCCGAACATTGGGAGTATATGAGTCCGGTCGCTGGTTACTACTATATTGCCTGGAATCAGCTGCGCGAGGGTAAGGCGACCCGTTTTGCCGATAAACGGGTCCGCCAGGCGATGACCTATCTGATCGACCGCGAACGAATCATCAAGGAGATCTATCTGGGGTATGGTGAAGTGGCTATCAGCCCTTTCAATGCCAGCAGCAAACAGCATGATCCCAAGCTAATGTCGCGACCCTATGACGAGAGCAGGGGTATGCAACTGTTGCGCGATGCGGGCTATGAGGATCGCAACGGGGATGGCGTGCTGGAAGATGCCGACGGCAATCCCTTCGAATTCGAGCTTGTCTACGCACAGAGCAGTGAAGATACCGGGCGCATGGCGCTCTTCCTCAAAGATATTTTGGCCCGTGCCGGCATTCTGCTTAAACCCAAACCCAGCGAGTGGTCGGTGATGCTCGATCTGATGAACAAGCGGGATTTTGCCGCCATTACCCTGGGCTGGACCAGTGGCCTGGAGACCGACCTCTATCAGATATTTCACAGCAGCCAGATCGCCGGTACCGGCAACAACTTCATAAGCTATCGCAATCCTGAACTCGACCGGCTCATCGACGAGGCCCGCGCCACCGTCGATGAGGAGAAGCGCATGCCCCTGTGGCGGGCGGCTGAGGACGAGCTCTACGAGGACCAGCCCTATACCTTCCTGATGCGGCGCAAAAGCCTTGTCTTCATCGACCGGCGTGTGAAGAACGTGGTGAACACCAAGGTAGGTCTCAACTTCGGAAACCTGCCGATGGAGAACTATGTGCCGGCATCAGAGCAGCGCTATCAGCAGTGATGTCAGCCGGCGACGTCTCGCGGTTGGAAACAGATTTCAGACAGCGATGGCACTGACTTATGGCAAATGGGGTAAGTTTTGTTCGCGTGCTTGCCTGTGGTTCGGTGTGGCAAGCCGCACCGGGATCCATGCACCAACTCGCTGAAGTTAAGTGTGCCATTCATCCCAGATAAAAACGCCAAGTGAATACGGACTCTGAATGCTGACCTACCTGCTACGCCGACTGCTGCTGATGTTCCCCACTTTGCTGGGGATCACGCTGGTGGTGTTCGTGGTGATGGCTGCCTCGCCAGGTGGCATCAGCGCCGAGAGCCTGGTGGAGGGGCAGAATCTCGACCCGGAGGCGAAGAAGGAGATCGAGGCGTACTACAACCGCCTCTACGGTCTCGACGATCCGGCCTGGATGCAGTACCTGCGCTGGCTCAACAACGCCTCGCCTATCGGTTTCACCTTTGATGATGAGAATAGGCTCAGCGGTTTCTCCCTCTCCAAGGGTTCCGACCTGGGCCGCAGTTTTCGCTACGGCCGCCCCGTCACCGACCTGCTGGCCGAGCGGGTGCCGATCACCGTCCTGCTCAACGTACTCAGTATCCCTCTCGTCTATTTGCTGGCCCTGCTGGTGGGGGTCAGGGCGGCAGTGGAGCGGGGTCGCTCCTTCGATGTCAGCAGTGGCATGGTGATGCTGGGGCTCTGGTCGGTGCCGACCATGCTGGCGGGGGTACTGCTGATCGGTTTCTTCGCCAACGAACAGTACTGGCACTGGTTTCCCACCGCCGGACTCAGCGACCGGGTGGTGATGGATCAGGTATTCCTGCCCCACTGGTCGAATTTGTGGGATCTGGGGCTGCTGTTTCTGATGGTGACACTCGCTGCGGCCCTGTTTCTGGCCTTGGCTAGCGCCGGTCGTCAACTGCGCATGGGGTTTATTGGCCTCTGCTGGGTGCTGCTGGGCGCGGCAATGGTCTGGCAGCTGCCCGAGGCGGGGCGCTCACCGCTGCACTGGCTGTTGATCCCCGGCGCTTTCGCCCTGCTGGCGATCTGGCTTGCCAGTACGGACTACCGACTGTTGCGACAGCTCGGTTTCCTCGCCACCGGGTTGCTGATCGGCATGTTGCTGACGGTCTACGCTATGCAGGGGGAGTGGCTGCGCGGATTTCTACTCGACCGGATCTGGCATCTGGTGTTGCCGGTGGTCTGCCTCTCCTATGGTGGCTTTGCCGGTTTGGCCAAGCTGACCCGTACTGCGGTGTTGGAGAATCTGCTCTCCGACTATGCGCGTACCGCCCGTGCCAAGGGGCTGGCCGAGTCGGCTGTGCTCTGGCGTCATGTCTTCCGCAACAGCCTGCTGCCGCTGATCACGGTGGCGGCCAGTCTGCTGCCGAGCCTGTTGGCCGGCTCGGTGATCGTCGAGAGCATCTTCAGTATCGAGGGTATGGGCAAGCTGGCGGTGGAGGCGGTGCAGACCCGCGACCGGGAGCTGGTGCTCTCCATTACCCTCATCGGCGGCATGCTGACCCTACTGGGCTATCTGTTGGCCGATTTTCTCTATGCCCTGGCCGATCCCCGAGTCAGTTATGACTGAGCGTCAAGCCAAGCGACAGAGCTTCTGGCGCCGTATTCTCGGCCAGACCTTTGTGCGCTGGGGCGCACGGCTGGGTCTGTTCTGGGTTGGCGTTCTCGCGCTTCTGGGTGTCTTCGCCCCCTTTCTCGCCAGCAGTTTTCCGCTGTTGCTGAGCCAGGGCGGTGAGCTATCGAGCCCGGTGCTGGTTTATCTGCAGCCGGTGGACGTGCTGTTTCTGATCGCTTTTGTTACCCTCCTGCTGCTGATCCCGCTGCCACTTGCCGCTTTGCGCAAACTGCTGGTCATGGCGGGTGTGTTGGCCATCAGCGCCATCATCGTCTACGCCTGGGTCTCGCCACCAAAGCTGGTGATCTACGAACAGTACCGGGTGGCCGAGGCGCAGGGGCGCTACGACTGGGTGCTCTATGCGCCGGTGCCCTATTCGCCCAAGGACTATCAGCGCGACCGCGGTGAGACCGGGCTGGAGGCGCCGCTGTCGAACGGTGAGCGCACCCACTGGTTCGGTACCGAGCAGAACGGCGCCGATGTGCTCAGCCGCATGATCCACGCCTCGCGCATCGCGTTGGGCATCGGTTTCGTCGCCACCGGTATCGCCATGGTGCTGGGGGTCATCATCGGCGGCCTGATGGGCTACTTCTCCGGTGTGGTTGATATGCTGGGCATGCGGCTGGTGGAGATCTTCGAGGCGGTACCGACGCTCTTTCTATTGCTCACCTTTGTCGCCTTCTTCGGTCGCAGCCTCTACATCATGATGGTGATCATCGGCATCACCAGCTGGCCTGGCTATGCCCGCTACGTGCGCGCCGAGTTCCTGCGCCTGCGCAAGCAGGATTTTGTGCTGGCGGCGGAGGCGGCCGGCTTGCCGCTCTCCTCCATTCTGTTCCGACACATGCTGCCCAATGGCATGGGCCCGGTGCTGGTGTCGGCCAGCTTCGGTGTTGCCGCCGCCATTCTGGCCGAGGCGACTTTGAGCTTTCTCGGTCTCGGTTTGGTGGACGATCCCTCCTGGGGCGAGATGCTCAACCAGGCGGTGAAGTCCTCCAGCTTCAACTGGTGGATGGCGGCCTTTCCGGGCGGCGCGATCTTTTTCACCGTCTTCGCCTACAATCTGATCGGCGAGGCGTTGCGCGACGCCATCGATCCCTATCTGAGCAAGTCAGGCTGATGCTGCTTTCGGTCAACAATCTCCACACCTGGTTCCGCCACCAGGGACGTACCATCAAGGCGGTGGACAATGTCAGTTTCGCCATCGATCGCGGCGAGACCTTCTGTCTGGTGGGCGAGTCGGGCAGCGGCAAGTCGATCACCGCGCTCTCCATCATGCGCCTGTTGCCCAGCTCCAATCTGGACCGCCACGATGGCGAGATTCGCTTCCAGGGAGAGGGGGAGGCTCAAGCTGTCGATCTGGCGAGTCTCAGTGAGTCCGAGATGCGCCAGGTGCGCGGCGGCCGCATCGCCATGATCTTCCAGGAGCCCATGAGCTCCCTCAACCCGGTCTTCACCATCGGCGAGCAGATTTTGGAGGCGGTGCAGCTCCACTTTCCCGAGCTCAGCGAGGAGGATGCCTGGGGGCGGGTGATGCAGGCCCTGCGGGAGGTGCAGCTGCCCGATCCCGAGACCCGGGTCCATGCCTATCCCCACCAGCTCTCCGGCGGCCAACGCCAGCGGGTGATGATCGCCATGGCCATGGCCTGCGAGCCCGACCTGCTGATCGCCGACGAACCCACCACCGCCCTTGATGTGACGGTGCAGCGGGAGATCCTGCGCCTGATGAAGGCACTGCAGCAGCGCACCGGCATGGCGATCCTCTTCATTACCCACGACTTTGGCGTGGTCTCCGAGATTGCCGATCGGGTCGGTGTCATGCAGCAGGGTAAGCTGGTGGAGGTTGGGGCGACCGACCGGCTGATTCGGCATCCCGAGCACAGCTACTCCAAGGCCCTGATCGCCGCCTTGCCCGAGAATCTGGCGCGCCATGAAAAACATATGGAAATAACTCTGGCCGAGCCTCTGATCCGCCTGCGGGAGTTCCAAATCCACTTCCCGGTGCGTAAGGGGCTGTTCCGCCGGGTGGTGGATCGGGTGCGGGCGGTGGACGGGGTCGACCTGGAGATCCCACGCGGCCAGATCCTCGCCCTGGTGGGTGAATCGGGCAGTGGCAAGACCACCCTGGGGCGCGGCATCCTGCGCCTGACCGAACCGACCGGCGGCCAGGTGGACTTCGACGACACCGACATTACCCGACTAGACCGCCGCCAGTTGCGCCGCTTCCGCCGCCATATGCAGATAATTTTCCAGGACCCGGTCTCCTCGCTCAATCCGCGTCTTAGCATCGCCAGCATCATCACCGAGCCGATGAAGGTCCATGCTATCGGCGAGAACCAGGAAGAGCGCCTGGAGATCGCCCGTGAGCTACTGGCCCAGGTGCAGATGGAGGAGGATGCCCTGTGGCGCTATCCCCACGAGTTCTCCGGCGGTCAGCGCCAACGCATCGGTATTGCCCGGGCACTCTCCCTCGATCCCTCCTTCATCGTCTGTGACGAGATCACCAGCGCCCTCGATGTCTCGGTGCAGGCGGAGATCCTCAAGATGCTGCTGGAGCTACGCGCCGAGCGCGGCCTCACTCTGCTCTTCATCACCCACAACATCGGCGTGGTGGAGTATGTCAGCGACCGTACGGCGGTGATGTATCAGGGGCGCATTGTGGAGCAGGGCCCTACCGCGGATATCATCAACCGACCGCAGAACAGCTACACCCAACAACTCATCGCCGCGGTGCCGAGGGTGCAGTTCTGACCCCATTGCTGTTGGAGATCGAGGGTCTGCTGATCCGCCAGGGCGAAGGCGAGGCGGGTCCCCTCATTCTCGACGCTATCGATCTCGTCATTGCGTCGGGCGAGACTTTCGCTCTGGTCGGCGAGTCGGGCTGTGGCAAGTCGATGATGGCACTAGCTCTCATGGGATTGCTGCCGGCGGGTATACGGACCAGCAGCGGCACAATCCGGTTGCAGGGACGGGACCTGTTGCAACTCTCCGAACGGGAGATGCGCCGGCTGCGCGGCGGCAGTCTGGGGATGATCTTCCAGGAGCCGATGACTTCGCTCAATCCCGTGCTCAAGGTGGGTGAGCAGATCGCCGAGGCGGTGCGTCTGCACGACAGGCTCCAGGGCCGGGCGGTGCAGGAGCGGGTGGTGGAGCTGCTGAAGGCGGTGGGGATCCCGGATCCCGCGCGCCGCGCCATGGAGTACCCCCATCAGCTCTCGGGTGGCATGAAGCAACGGGTGATGATCGCCATGGCTTTGGCGGGACGGCCCAAGCTGTTGATTGCCGATGAGCCGACCACGGCGTTGGATGTCACCATCCAGGCCCAGGTGCTCAAGCTGTTGAAGGGGCTGCAGCAGGAGAGCGGCATGACGATCCTGCTCATAACCCATGACCTGGGGGTGGTCGCAGAGACAGCGGACCGCCTGGCGGTGATGTATGCCGGACAGATCGTCGAAACCTCGCCGGTGAGAGAATTTTTTCGCGAGCCCAAACATCCTTACAGCCTTAAGCTCTTCGAGTCGCTGCCCAACAGTCAGAAGCGCGATGAGAAACTTGCCGTGATTCCGGGTTCGGTGCCCTCACTGGACAGCCACTTCAGCGGCTGTCGATTTGTTTCGCGCTGTCATAAGAGCGCTCAGCGCTGCAGCCAGGAGATGCCTGTATGGCATCAAATGGATGCCGAGTCCGGCGTACGCTGTCTGCTCTATGGAGAGGATCCGCAGGTCCGCGATCCGCGACATACTTCGTTACCTGCCGAGAAACAATACGGAAGTCGTCGTGCCAGTGATGAGCATCTGCTGGATGTGCGGGGACTTAAGGTCCACTTCCCGATACACGAGGGGCTGTTCCGTCGGGTGGTCGGGCATGTGCGTGCCGTCGACGGCATCGACCTGAGTCTCAACAAAGGGCGCACTCTCGCCCTGGTTGGCGAGTCCGGGTGCGGCAAGACGACGGCGGGTAAGGGGATTCTGCAACTGATCCGACCCACTGCGGGCGCTGTTCGCTTCGAGGCGGATGAACTGACCCGACTCAAGGGTGAGTCGCTGCGCCGCCGTCGGGCGGACATGCAGATCATCTTCCAGGATCCGATGGCCTCCATGAATCCCCGCATGCTGGTGGGTAGCATCATCGATGAGGGCATGCGGGCACAGGGCATGTACAGCAAAGCCCAGCGGGAGTATCGGGTGGCTCAACTGCTGGAAAAGGTGGGCCTGTCGGGGGAGGCGGCTCAACGCTATCCGCATGAGTTTTCCGGCGGTCAACGTCAGCGCATCTGCGTGGCCAGGGCACTGGCGGTGGAACCCAAACTCATCGTCTGTGACGAGCCGACCAGCGCGCTGGATGTTTCGGTGCAGGCGCAGATACTCAATCTCTTGAAAGATCTGCAGCACGATCTCGAACTCTCCTATCTCTTTATCACCCACAACATTTCGGTGGTGGCCTATCTGGCCGACGAGGTGGCGGTCATGTATCTCGGGCGTATTGTGGAAAAGGGCCGGGTGGATGAGGTGCTGGACAGCCCGTCACATCCCTATACGCGGGCGCTGCTTTCCGCTGTGCCGGTGCCCGATCCTGACCATCGGCGAAATATCATCCAACTGGAAGGGGACATGCCCTCTCCTTCGAATCCGCCCAGTGGCTGTCACTTTCATCCACGCTGCAAGGACGCGATCGACTCATGCCGGGATGCCTATCCGGATGAAACAAGCCTGAGCGAGAGTCACCGGGTTTGCTGTTGGCGATCCTCGTAGCGCTCCTTCTTGACCCCGCCGGCAGGTTTTTTACGATGTTTGACCTCAAGGGGGCCACCCGGCGGATACCAGACTCAGTCAGGACATATGCATGCCGCCATTGATGGAGAAATCGGAGCCGGTTACATAGCCGCAATCATCGCTGCAGAGAAAGGCCACCGCTTTGCCGATCTCCTCGGGCTGGCCGAGGCGGCCAACCGGTATTTGCTTGATGATCTTGTCAAGGACCTCCTGGGGTATCTTGGTCACCATGGGTGTCGCCACGTAGCCGGGAGAGACGGTGTTGACGGTCACTCCCTTGGCGGCCACCTCCTGTGCCAGGGCTTTGGTGAATCCGTGGATACCCGCCTTGGCAGCGGAGTAGTTGCACTGTCCGAACTGGCCCTTCTGGGCATTCACCGAGGAGATGTTGACGATGCGTCCGAAGCCGCTCTCCAGCATTGGGTTGATGACCAGGCGGGTCATGTGGAACATGCTGTCCAGATTGGCGGTCATCACTTGGTCCCACTGCTCCCAGGTCATTTTGCGGAAGGTGCCGTCGCGGGTGATGCCGGCGTTGTTGATCAGGATGTCCACTTTTCCCTGGGCGATCTCCTCCACGGTCTTCACACAAGCGGCGCAGGATTCGGCATCCGTGACGTCGCCATAGGCGACCAGGATCTGGTAGCCTTCTTTAGCCTGCTCCGCCTGCCATGCCTTGGCCTTGTCGTGGTTGCCTCCGGCGTTGTAGCCGGCGACGACCTTGTTGCCGGCATCGGCCAGGGCACGGCAGATGGCTGTACCGATACCGCCGGTACCGCCTGTCACTAACGCAATCTTCTGGGTCATTTGTAAACTCCTCACGCTCTTTTGTTATGGTTTTCCGACAGACCTTCGGCCTATTCTTTACGGATCAAGCTAAATCTCTCATCAGACAATGTCAAAACTGCCATAACCGGCTTTCGCAGTAAGCTCAAGCAAGCATAGACAGAAACAGGTGGATATTTCCCCAATAGATTTTGGTTTATTTCGTGGATTTTAGGTATTCTCTAGCGGGTTATGCGCCTGACTATCCAGTTCAAACTCTTTTTCAGCCATTTTGCCGCAATCATTCTGATTTCCGGCAGCGTGGGGACCTATTTCTATCAGAGTGCCATCGACAACCTGACCCAGGCATTGCGCTCGCGTCTGCAGAACAGCGCGGCGCTGATCAGTCAAGGTCTGAATATTAAAAGCCTGGATCAGATTCGCACTGAAGAGGACACGAATAAACCGATTTATAAAGAGGGGGTCACCCTTCTGCGCGATTTCGTCAAGGCGAATCCCGATATCGCATTCATCTATGTGATGCGCAAGGAGGGTGGCAATGCCGTTTTCGTGCTCGATTCCGACAATGAAGAACCTGCGCTTCCAGGAGAGGTCTACCTGCAGAAACCCCCGGCTTTGATGCAGGGCTTTATCCGCCCTTCGGTGGATAAGGAGATCACCTGGGATCGTTGGGGCAGTTTTCTCTCAGGCTATTCGCCGCTGAAGGCCGGTGTGGACAACTATTTGATTGGGATCGACATGTACGCCGACGAGGTGGAGTCGAAACTCAAGGAGATTCGCCTGGCAGGGATGCTGTCGCTGTCGCTTTCGGTGATTCTGGCCATGATATTCAGTCGATTTCTCAGTCTCAACTTTACCCAGCGTATTGTCACATTGAGAGATCGCCTGGCAGCCATCGAACCTGGGCGCGAGGTGGAGCCCAGGGCCAGTCAGGGAGATGAGTTGGCTCAGTTGTCCGACGCCCTCGATGAGATGTCCCTACGATTGGAAGCCGGTCAGAAAGAGATCGAAGCGAATCAGAGCGCCTTGCGCGAGGCCCGCGATGAGATGGAGCAACGTGTCAACGAACGCACCTCCGAGTTGATGCGGACCAACAGGCAGTTGCTGGAAGAGGTCGCGGAACGTAAACACATGGAAAAAAGGTTCGAAGAACTCTCACGCATCGATTACCTCACGGGGATTCTCAACCGTCGGGCGATGAGCAAACTGCTGGAGGAGGCAAAGACTGAAGTTCTATCGGAGGAGCAGAGTTTCTGCACCATCCTGGTCGATCTTGACCATTTCAAAGAGATCAACGACAAATTCGGACATGATGTGGGTGATCAGACCCTCAGGCATGCGGTGGAGCGTTTGCAACATGGGGTAAGAGAGAACGACCTGCTGGGGCGCTGGGGTGGAGAGGAGTTTCTGATCATGACGCCCCAAACCAGACTGGCGGAAGCGGAGATGTTGGCTGCACGCCTGTGCAATATCCTGGCCGGCAGTCGCGTATCCGCGGATGGGAGTTCGGTCAGCGTCACCGGTAGTTTTGGCGTAACTTGCTATGTTCCAGGCGAGGACCTCGATACTTGCCTCAAACGCACAGACGACGCCCTCTACGCGGCCAAGAGCCAGGGACGCAACCGCATTGTTGTTCTCGCGGCGGAATAGCCAACTGTCGTCGTCCCGCTAAATTATGGAACCTCTGATCAATTCGTAAATCGGCATGTGGTGGCTGAGAGGCTCCGGCTCTGCCCAAAAAAACTTCAAAAAAAATAGCCGATGCTATCGCGATAGCCGGCGACTACATGCGTTTTTCGCCTTGATTCGAAGCGAAAAGCTGTCATGTCCGCACTCTCCTGTAAGATCCCGCTGGGGTCTCGGTAGGACAACACGTTAAATTACATGAGGTTGTTTTCCGAGCCGAGGTAATCTCTCAGCGCATCGATCCAAATATCGGCAGAGAGAGGTCGCACGCAGCAGTGGCGACTCGGCACCCTCAAACTGAGACGCCATATGTATATTCCGGAATTTCCTGTGGTTGATTTATGGTTGGACTTCGAAAATAATTCGAATCATATTCAGAATTGGTGAACAGCCTTGGATCAACAGGAAAAAAGGTTCGAACGGGAGCGGCATATCCTGATCTGCGCCTGGAAGATGGTGGCGGACCAGGGCTTTCTCGTGCTGAAGATTTCCGAGCTGGCCAAGGCGGCGAGCGTCTCAGTCGGTACCCTCTATGCTCACTTTGAAAGCAAGGAGGATCTGATCATCGCCATGGCCGTCGATGCCTGGCAGGCGAAGCTGGGTTTTATCGAGCAGGTCTGCCGTCTGGAGTTGGATGCCGTCGAGCGCGTGGTGGCCATCCCCATCGCCCTCTATCTCTTTGATCGGGATAATCCGGCCATGTTCGAAGCGCAGCAACTGGCGGGCGTGCCATCGATCTGGCGCAAAGCCTCCGTCCAACGCCATCAGTCGATGCTCAATCTTTGCGGCGGTTTCGAGGCGCAATTGATGCCGCGGGTGGTGGCTGCCGTCGACGCGGGTGGTTTCTCTCTGAGGGATGAGCGCCAACAGGGACTGGATGCCATTAAATACAGCCAGATCGCACTGGCAGTGGCCAATGCCTACATGAGTAATCTCTTTCTGCCGGAGGCGGAACGGGAGGAGATGCAACAACGCAATCAGGATTGCATGCCCCAGTTTGTAATGGCTGTCTTTAAGGGCTTCGGTCTGCATCGGGACGACCTGCTGGAACTCTATCAGCGACTGGTCGCGCGTTGTGAGGCCCTCTCCCCCCGGCGTGAATACCCCGATTGTCATAAAAGTGTCGTCAACCACCGCTAGGCTGCGACGTAAACTAACAATACAGGAAACTATCCATGAATGGTCTGCCGAATAGCCGCTGCCGCATAGCCTCGATTGTTACGGCTACGCTGCTCCTGTTTAGCGTTTCAGTAAGCCCGGCGGCTGAAGAGTTCGCGCTACCGGTGGAGACATCCAAGGTGGTCATGGACACCCTGGTCAACAGTGTGGAAGCGGTTGGCACCCTGCGTGCAAACGAGTCAGTGACCATCCGCCCCGAGATCGCTGGTCGCATCACCAAGATCAACTTCTCCGAGGGCGGGCGGATGGAGCAGGGACAGCTGCTGATCGCCCTCGATGATTCCATCTATGCCGCGGAGTTGAAACAGGCCGAGGCGAAGCTCGCCCTGGGCCGTGCGAACTTCAACCGCGCCACCACGTTGAAAAAGCAGGGCTATGGCAGCGATCAGGAGCGGGACCAGACTGCCTCCGCGCTGCAAGTCAATCAGGCCGAGCTGGCCCTGGCCAAGGCACGGCTGGAGAAGACCCGTATCCTGGCTCCCTTTGACGGCGTGGTGGGTCTGCGCAAAGTGAGTCTGGGGGACTACCTCACCACCGGGCAGGATATTGTCACTCTGTTCGATTTGAGTCAGTTGAAGGTGGATTTCCGTCTGCCCGAGGCCAGCTTGGCGGAGGTGGCCGAAGGACAGCGGATCGAAGTGCGCCTGGACGCCTTTCCCGGTCAGACCTTTCGCGGTGAGGTCTATGTGGTCGATCCACAGATCGATCTGAACGGTCGCAGTCTGCTGGTCAGCGCCCGGGTTCCAAACGACAGCGGTAAGTTGTTGGCCGGCCAGTTTGCCCGGGTGACTTTAATCCTTTCACACAAGGAGAACGCGCTGTTCGTGCCCGAGACCGCGCTGGTGCCTCGGGGTAAGCAGCAGTTTGTCTACCAGGTGGTTGATGGCAAGGCCCTCTGGAAGGAGGTCAGAGTCGGCAAGCGTATGGGAACCCGGGTGGAGATTCTCGACGGACTCGCGGCGGGGGATGAGGTGGTCACCGCCGGCCAGCTGAAACTGCAAAACGGTATGGGGGTGATGCCGATGCCGCCCAAGGAGTCCTGATGGTCATCACCGATACCAGTATCCGCCGTCCCGTTCTGGCGACGGTGCTCAATCTGCTGCTGATCCTGATCGGGATCATCTCCTACGATCGCCTCACGGTACGGGAGTATCCCAATATCGACCTGCCGGTGGTGACGGTGGAGACCAAGTATCCCGGCGCCAGCGCCAGCATCATGGAGAGTCAGGTTACCAGCACCCTGGAGGACTCATTGGCCGGTATCGAGGGCATCGACTTCATGACCTCCATCAGCCGCTCGGAGGTGAGCCAGATCACCATCGTCTTTAAACTCGACCGGGATGCGGATAACGCGGCCAACGACGTGCGCGACCGGGTCGGCCGGGTGCGGGGTGCGCTGCCGGACGATGTGGAGGAGCCGGTGGTGGCCAAGGTGGAGGCGGATGCCCAACCGATCATCTGGCTGGCTATGTCGAGTGACCGCCATGACAAGCTGGAGATCTCCGAGGTGGCCGACCAGCAGGTGCGAGACCGTCTGCAGACGATCAGTGGCGTGGCCAGCGTGCGTATCTTCGGCGACCGGCGTTTTGCCATGCGTATCTGGCTCGATCCGGTGCGGCTGGCCGCCTTTAACCTGACCACCCAGGATGTGGAGAACGCCCTGCGCGCGCAGAATCTGGAGGTGCCTTCAGGCCGTATCGAGAGCAGTGACCGGGAGTTCACGGTACTGGCGGAGACCGATCTGAAGACCCCGCAGGAGTTCCGCGACATCGTGCTGCGCGACATCGACGGCTATCTGGTTCGTCTCGCTGATGTGGCGCGGGTCGAGCTGGGGCCGGAGGATGAGCGTGTGGTCACCCGCTACAAGGGGGACCAAGCGGTGGCGATGGGTGTGGTGAAACAGTCGGTGGCCAATCCGCTCGATATCTCCAAGGGTATTCGCGAGCTGTTGCCCGAGTTGATCAAGACCCTGCCCGAAGGCATGACCATCGAGGTGGCCTACGACTCCTCGGTATTTATCGAACGCTCCATAGAGGGGGTGTTCAAGACCATCTTCGAGGCGGTGGCCCTGGTCATTCTGGTGATCTTTCTGTTCCTGCGTTCAGTGCGCGCGACGCTGATTCCGATGGTGACCATCCCGGTCTCCCTGATCGGCGTCTTCGCCATGATGTATATGTTCGGTTACTCCATCAACGTGCTGACCCTGCTGGCGATGGTGTTGGCGGTGGGTCTGGTGGTGGACGACGCCATTGTGGTGCTGGAGAACATACACCGTTACGTGGAGAAGGGATTGCATCCATTCAAGGCGGCACTCAAGGGGAGTAGCGAGATCGCCTTCGCGGTCATCGCCATGACCCTGACGCTGGTGGCGGTATTCGCGCCCATCGCCTTCTCCCTCGGTCGCACCGGCAAGCTCTTCACCGAGTTTGCATTGACCCTTGCCGGCGCGGTGCTGGTCTCAGGCTTCACCGCGCTGACACTCTCCACCATGATGTCTTCCAAGCTGTTGCGACATCAGGAGCGGCACAACTGGTTCTACATGGCCGGGGAGCGGGCGCTGAACGGATTGAATGTCGGCTATCAGCGGTTACTCGGTTTCATTCTGCGGGTGCGTTGGGTGATTCTGGTGCTGATGCTGGGTATCGGCGTCGGCAGCTATATGCTGTTCGACAGCTTGAAATCGGAGTTGGCGCCGATTGAGGATCGCAGCTTCTTCATGACCTGGGGCATGGCCCCGCAAGGCTCGACGGTCGATTACACCGACCGTTATTCGAAGCAGGTGGAGGGGATCACCGCGACGGTTCCGGAGGTGAAGACCACCTTTACCGTGGTCGGCTTTCCGGTGGTCACCGAAACCCTCTCGTTCAACATCCTCGAATTCTGGGAGAACCGTGAGCGGCCCGCCAAGGCGATCACCAGCGAACTCACACCCAAGCTCTACGGCGGTATTACCGGTCTCATGAGTGTGGCGATCAACCCCCCCTCCCTGGGACAGAGCCCGATCAACAAGAACCTGGAGGTGGTGATTCAGACCACCGGCAGCTATCAGGATCTCAACACCCTGGTGGACAAGGTGATGGCGCGTGCCCGCGAGAACAAGGCGCTGGTCTTTCTCGACAGCGATCTCAAACTCAACAAGCCGGAGCTGAAGGTGAGCGTCGATCGCGACAAGGCGGCGGCCACCGAGGTAAATATCGACACCCTTGGCCGCACCCTGGAGACCCTGCTGGGCGGGCGCAAGGTGACCCGTTTCAAACGCGGTTCCGAGCAGTATGAGGTGATGGTGCAGGTGGCCGATGACGGGCGGCGCGAGCCGAGCGACCTGGACAACATCTATGTACGGGGCCGCGGCGAGGAGATGATCCAGCTATCCAATCTGGTCAGCATGGAAGAGCGGGTGGCGCCCAAGGAGTTGAACCATTTCGACAAGCTGCGGGCGACGGTGATCTCAGCCAATCTGGCCCCCGGCTACAGCCTCGGTGAAGCGCTTAGCTTCATGGAACAGCAGGTGGATGAGGCAGCCGAGGGTAAGGTACAGCTGCAGTACAAGGGCGAGTCGCGGGAGTTCAAGGAGAGCGGCAACACCATGTTCTTCGCCTTCGTGCTGGCGTTGGGTTTTATCTATCTGGTCCTGGCCGCCCAGTTCGAGAGTTTTATCGATCCGCTGATCATCCTGGTCAGTGTGCCCTTGGCTGTCGGTGGTGCGCTGCTGGCACTGACGCTTACCGGCGGTACGCTGAACATCTACAGTCAGATCGGCATGATCACCTTGGTGGGCCTGATCACCAAGCATGGCATTCTGATCGTGGAGTTCGCCAACCAGATCCAGCGTCGGGGTGAAGGCAGTAAACTGGAGGCGGTGGTCGAGGCGGCTTCCCTGCGTCTGCGTCCAATCCTCATGACCACCGCTGCCATGGTGCTGGGAGCCATTCCGTTGGCCCTGGCCACTGGAGCCGGCGCCGAGGGTCGGCAGCAGATCGGTTGGGTCATCGTCGGCGGCATGAGTATCGGCACCCTGTTTACCCTGTTCGTGGTGCCGGTGGTCTACAGCTGGATCGCACGCACCCATGAACCAATTGGGGACGAGACAATGGCCGAGGCATGACCAGTCCTGTCGGATTGAAGCGTGCGCAAACGTTATGTGTGGAAGCGTTCATTGAAGAGCTTGTGATGAGCTTTCACAATGGTCTTATCCCTTTCCCGAACAGAAGGAGATTCAACGCGTGTCGATCGATTGGCAAAAGACGTATGCCGCCATGTGGCGTGCCCGCAAAGGTTACCTGCGACCGGTTACCCATATCGATAGGATAGATTTCGACCGGCTGCTCGGCATCGATGAACAGAAGGCGGCTCTGCTGCGAAATACAGAACGTTTCCTGGCGGGGGAGGGCGCCAACAACGCGCTGTTGTGGGGCAGTCGGGGGACAGGCAAATCTTCTCTCATCAAGGCGGTATTCAACCACTATAGGGAACGTGGATTGCGTTTGATTCAGGTCGACCGGAACGATCTCGTCGAACTGCCTGAGATCATCGACGAGATCCGAGAACTGCCACTTAGCTTCATTGTCTTCTGCGACGATCTGACTTTCGACAGCGGCGAAGCCTCCTATCGTGCCCTCAAGAGCGTACTCGACGGCTCTATCGAGGCGCCGCCCGAGAATGTGCTGATCTATGCCACCTCGAACCGCCGACATCTTTTGCCTGAAACCATGACGGAAAACCAGCAGCCGCGGCTGGTGGACGACGATCTGCACCTGGGCGACACCATCGAGGAGAAGCTGGCTCTATCCGACCGTTTCGGTCTCTGGCTCTCCTTCTACCCGGTAAATTGGCAGGGATACCTGGCCATTATCGACAGCTACTTCAAGGACTATACGGGGGACCGCGTGGCCTTGCACGAGGCGGCCAAACACTTTGCCATGGCCCGCGGTGGGACCAAGAGTGGGCGGGCCGCACTGCAGTTTTACAAAGCCTACTCGGGAAGTGCGTGATTTGGGTCCGGCGCGGCTGGCCCTAGCCCTGCTTCAAGCTATCAACTTCTTCAGACTGCCTCATCAGCTCTTCTCTGAGAACAATAAAAAATCAGGGTCAGAAAGCCAATACTCATTTATCTACCTGATTACCCATATTACTCAGCCAAAGGATCACTAAGCCTCAACAGTTTTCGTTGAGGTGCTTGCTGCGCTCACAGGTTTGATATCCCCCCCCTCTCCCTGGCCCTCTACCGCAAGGGGAGAGGGGATGTATAGATCAGCAACGGATGTAAGCGGATGGCTTGTTGGTATAACCTGACTGGAAGCTAACCGTGTTCTCGCATAGAACGTCCCCTCTTCCCTTGCGGGAGAGGGCCAGGGAGAGGGGGTGAAAAAACATCCAGCGCAAAGCGCAACTCAACACGCAAAACCATTCAGGCCAATACTCAAATCTCGCCACTAACGCCGCGTGGCTGATTATGGTGGGTAATCAAGTTTATCTAAAACTCAATGCCCTGCTCAGCGACTATGTCCGCATCGAAAGCGTGTTTGAGTTTTCGCATTTCGGTGACTGTGTCAGCGACTTCGATCACTTCCGGGGGCGCATCTTGTCCGGTCAGGATCAGATGCATCCAGGGCGGTTTCTCACCACGGATGAAATCGGCGATCTCCGCGCCGCTGATCCAACCATAGCCACAGCAGTAGTTAATCTCATCGAGCACCACCAGATCGTAATCCTGGCTGCGAATCTTTTCCTGGCAGAAGGCCCAGATCTCGCGGCTGGTGTTACGATCCTGCTCCGGGTTCTGGGTGTTCCAGGTGAACCCGTCGCCCAGGGCATGCCACTCGATATTGTCGAATCGACTGGCCGCCTGCTGTTCGCCGGTCTTCCACTGGCCCTTGATGAACTGCACCACCAGCACCTGCATGCCCCAGCCTGCGGCCCTGAAAGCAACACCGAAGGCACTTGAAGACTTGCCCTTACCTTCTCCTGTATGCACCAGGACGATGCCTTTGCGTTTCTCTCTGGATTTCATGCGCTAGGGGTGGAGGAGGGGAAAAACCCCTCAGTTTGTGGTTTAAACATTGATAATATTAATGCGAATCGTTATCGTTAGTAATATCTAGCCAATTTGCTCTGAGCGCCTAAGGTCTCTGGAGAAAAATACTGTGTCAAGCCAACGCCTCATTGTCTACCTGCTTTTCATCTCCACACTTTTGTTGCCCACGCTGGCGGCGGCCATTGGGGAGGTCAATCTCTACTCAGCCCGCAAGGAAAACCTGATCAAGCCATTACTTGATCGGTTTACGGAGGAGACCGGTATCCGTGTCAATCTGGTGACCGGAAAGGCCGACGCCCTGTTGCAACGGCTGCAAAGCGAGGGACGCAACACGCCGGCTGATATGCTGATAACCACCGATGCGGGACGGCTGTACCGAGCCAAGCAAGCCGGTGTTACCCAGGCCGTGGATTCGGCGCTATTGATCAAACAGGTACCATCCAGTTTTCGTGACCCGGAAGGGCATTGGTTTGGTCTCTCCCTGCGTGCGCGGCCGATCCTCTATGTTAAGGAGCGGGTGGATCCCACCCTGCTCAGCACCTATGAAGCACTGGGCGATCCCGCCTGGAAGGGCCGTATCTGTATTCGTTCTTCTGGCAACATCTACAATCAATCCCTGATCGCCTCGATGATCGCCGCCAACGGTCTTGAGGCCACGGAAAACTGGGCCAGGGCATTGGTGAGGAATTTTGCCCGTCCCCCCAAGGGAGGGGATCGGGACCAGATCAAGGCCGCGGCAGCCGGTATTTGTGATATCGCCATTGCCAATACTTACTACCTGGCCGGCATGCTCACCTCCAATGATGCGGTTCAGCGCGAGGCCGCCGGCAAGCTGGCGGTCTTCTGGCCCAATCAGGACGGCCGTGGTGTCCACATGAATGTCAGCGGTGTCGCTGTTACCAAGGCAGCGACCAATCGCGAGAATGCGATCAAGCTGTTGGAGTTTCTGGTCTCTGATCAGGCCCAATCCTGGTACGCAGAGAGCAATGGGGAGTATCCGGTGCGTAGCAGTGTGGCACCCAGTGGTCTGCTCAAATCCTGGGGCGAATTCAAGCTGGATACCCTCAATCTGGACAGGCTGGGTGAACTCAATCCGGAGGCCGTGCGATTGATGGATAGAGCCGGTTGGAAGTGACTGTGCCACCGGGTGGTCAACGTTGAAACACGCACTCAATACCGGCAATGAGGGTGTCGTGCCGTCAGTTGCAAAACCGGTACCGGTCCGGGGTCTTGCTGTCCGCTTCAGTCTCTGGGGCAGTAGTGTGCTGCTGGTGGCCCTGCTGTTGTCGATTCCGGTGCTGGTTGTGCTCGGTTACCTGTTCGAGCCGGCGGGTGAGGTATGGCGTCATCTGGCGCAGACGGTGCTGTGGGACTATGTAACCAACTCCCTGTTGCTGATGGTGGGGGTGGCGATCGGTGTGCTAATCCTGGGCGTCAGTACCGCCTGGCTGACCAGTATGTGCCAGTTTCCCGGGCGAGCCCTGTTTGAATGGTCCCTGCTGCTGCCGATGGCGATCCCGGCATATATCATTGCCTACACCTATACCGGGCTGTTTGATTTTGCCGGACCGGTGCAGACGGCCCTGCGCGACTGGACCGGATGGGGCTATGGCGACTACTGGTTCCCCGAGATCCGTTCCCTGGAAGGGGCCGCCCTGATGCTGTCGTTGGTGCTATATCCCTATGTCTATCTGCTTGCCCGCGCCGCTTTTCTCAATCAGTCGATCTGTGTGCTGGATGTCAGTCGTAGCTTGGGCAACGGCCCCTGGCGAAGTTTCTTCTCCGTTGCGCTGCCGCTGGCCCGGCCCGCCATCGTGGCCGGTCTCTCCCTGGCCCTGATGGAGACGCTGGCCGACTATGGTACGGTGCAGTATTTCGGAGTCTCCACCTTCACGACCGGGATTTTTCGTACCTGGTTCGGACTCAACAATGCCGCGGCGGCGGCACAGCTCGCGGCTCTTCTGCTGTTGGTGGTCTTTGTTCTGATCATTCTGGAGAAGGGCTCGCGGAGACAGGCCCGCTACCACCACACCACACAACGTCACCAAGCCTTAACCCGCTTCCCCCTCAACCGACGGCAGGCGACGCTCGCTGTGCTGATCTGCTCTGGCGCCCTCCTGTTTGGCTTTCTGCTGCCAGCGGGCCAGCTCTTCTGGTGGGCACTGACCACCGCTGAGGAGAGCCTGGACGTACGCTTTCTGAGTCTCATCGGCCACAGTTTGCTGTTGGCTGGCGGGGCTTCCCTGCTGGCTCTGCTACTGGCCCTGTTTCTCAGCTATGGCAAACGCCTGCACGACAATTGGCAGGTCAGCCTGGCGGTCAGGGTAGCGAGTATGGGCTATGCGATTCCCGGGACCGTGATTGCAGTCGGTGTCATGATCCCCTTCGCTGCATTCGACAACGCATTGGATCAGTGGATGCGGGATCATGCGGGTTGGTCCACCGGATTGTTGTTGAGCGGAACTCTGGTGGCTTTGCTGTTCGCCTATCTGGTGCGCTTTCTCGCCGTATCCCTGCAGACGGTGGAGGCGGGACTGGGCAAAATCCGGCCTACCCTGGACGAGGTGGCCCGCTCCCTGGGAACGGGCTCCGCTGAAATCGTAGGACGGGTTCACATGCCGATGCTCAGAGGTAGCCTGTTGACCGCCCTGCTGCTGGTCTTCGTGGATGTGCTCAAAGAGTTGCCGGCGACCTTGATCCTGCGTCCCTTCAACTACAATACCCTGGCTGTTAGGGCCTATGAACTGGCATCGGATGAACGGCTCGCCGATGCCTCCTATGCCGCGCTGGCCATCGTGCTGGTGGGTATAATGCCGGTTATCCTGTTGAGCCGCTCCATTACGCGTTCCCGCCATGCCGCAACAACTTGAAGTCATCGACGCCGGTGTCGGCTACGGGGGGCAAGCCGTGGTTGAGGGGGTCAGTTTCAATCTGTCGCGAGGGGAGATTGGTTGCTTGCTGGGGCCGAGTGGGTGTGGCAAGACCAGTTTGTTACGGGCCATTGCCGGTTTCGAACCGCTGGTGACAGGAGCGGTTCTGTTGCATGGGCACGCTGTCTCCCGTCCTGGATCGACCCTGGCGCCGGAAAAGCGGCGGGTCGGTATGGTGTTTCAGGATTTTGCCCTCTATCCGCATCTCACGGTGGCGCAGAACGTGGCCTTTGGTCTACGTGGCCAGAAGCACCGGCAACAGAGGGCACGGGTCGATGAGCTACTCGAACTGGCGGGATTGAACGGGCTGCAAAAGAAATATCCACACCAACTCTCTGGTGGGCAGCAGCAGCGGGTCGCGCTGATCCGCGCCATGGCGCCACGTCCGGACATTTTACTGCTGGACGAGCCCTTCTCGGGGCTGGATATCGAGCTGCGGGAGCAGTTGGCAAGGGAGGTGCGGTCGATTCTCAAGCGGGAGGAGGTGACTGCGCTGCTGGTGACCCATGATCAGTTGGAGGCCTTTGCCCTGGCGGATGCGATTGGCGTTTTGGGCGAGGGTCGGCTGCGGCAGTGGGATAACGGTTACGATCTTTACCACATGCCCCAGGACCGATTCGTCGCCGATTTCATCGGCCAGGGGGCTCTGATACCCGGGCATGTCACAAACGATGGCAGTGTGGAGACGGGCATCGGCTGTCTGCAAGGACGTTTTGTGCGGAAGGCGGATCCCGGGCAGGCAGTAGAGCTCTTGTTACGGCCCGACGACGTGATCCATGACGATGCCAGCAGCTTCAGACTCGAAGTGGTCGACAAGGTCTTCCGGGGGGCGGAGTACCTCTATACCCTCAGGCTGCAGGATGGCAGCGAGATTCTCTGCCTGGTGCAGAGTCACCACGATCATCCCATCGGCGAAATGATAGGCGTACGCCTGCAGGTGGAGCATGCGATATGTTTTCCCATGCCTTAGGGAGCGGAGCTGCGCCGAGGCAGGAAAAAAAGAAGCGGGCAGTTTACCGGCACTCAGTGCGACAGTTTCGGCTGCCGCACTGAATCCAGGGAAGCGATCAGCAATCGAATAGGCGATCGATGGCGTCCAGTCCTTCCTGGACAACACCCTCCAGATCCTGCGGATCGTCATCATGCTCATAAGCGAGCATGGAGTAAGCTGCCAGCGATTTCAGGCCAATTGCGATTTTCTCGACATCGGGCAAATTGAGCTCGACACCTTCTTTCAGCATGCAATCTTCACTCATTTTGGACACCTCGGGGATTGTAAGCAACAGCAGAGGCGATAGTCAGTGAGGTCGACCAGGGTGTCAATAAAATGCAACTTTCCATTGATATAAATCAATCGAACAACTGAGGCTGCTCAGAGGGTCTGTTCGGTGACATCCACATAGAGCTGCAGCCGCTGTCCCGGCTGCAAGTATTTTCCATCCAGCGCATTCCAGCGTTTGAGGTCGGATACGGAGACTTTGAACCGCTGAGCGATACGCGAGAGGGAGTCGCCACGGCGGACTTTGTAGCGCAGTGAGCTCTGGGTACCGGAAGGTTGCAGATCGAGGGGAGAGAGTTCGGCGGTCTCCGCCTGATTGATCCAGATCACCAGCCGCTGGCCGGTCCTGAGCGGGTCGCCCGGCGCCATGCCGTTCCATTTCGCCAGCTTCTTGAAGTTCACATTGTGATTCCGGGCAATCTTCCAAAGACTATCGCCTGGCTTGACCACATAGTGCTGTTTGCTGCCCTTGCGCTGGCGATTCTGGATGCTCTCCTTGCGCTGTTCGGCACTCAATACATAGTGGTCATAAGATTGGCTGGAGACAGGAATCAACAGATGCTTGCCGGCGCGAATGCGGTTGCCGCGCAGCTTGTTGACCTGGCGCAGCAGCTTGAGCGAGGTGTTGTTTTTTCGCGCGATGACACTGAGGCTGTCGCCCTGTTTGATCCGATAGCGTTTCCAGGTCAGGCGCTGTTCCGGCGGCATCTTCTCGAGCGTGGCGAGAAAGCTTTCGGCCTTATCGATAGGCAGGTTGAGGCGATGGGGACCCTCGGGGTCGGTGGCCCAACGGTTGAAACCCGAATTGAGCAGATAGAGGTCTTGGATCGGCAGATCGGCCATCTCCGCGGCCAGGGCGAGATCGAGCTGGGTGCCGATATCCACCGTGGTGAAATAGGGTTCGTCCGGAAAGCTCATCAGTGCGATGTCATGCTCCTCCGGATGCCGGAAGATCTCGCTTAGTGCTAACAGCCTCGGTACATAGGCGCTGGTCTCGTCGGGAAGCTTGAGAGACCAGAAATCGGTGCGCCGGCCCCGCTTCTGGTTGTAGCGGATGGCGTTCCTCACGGTGCCGGCACCTGAATTGTAAGCCGCCAGGGCCAACTCCCAGTCACCCTTGAACTGTTTGTTCAAGGCTTTCAGATAGTCGAGGGCTGCACGGGTTGAAGAGATCACGTCACGCCGGCCGTCGTACCACCAGTCCTGCTTCAGGCCGAAGTGACGGCCGGTGGAAGGAATGAACTGCCACATACCTGCCGCGCGGCCCGGGGAATAGGCAAAGGGACGGAAGGCACTTTCCACCGCCGGCAGCAGGGCGATTTCGCTCGGCATGTCACGTTTGTCGATCTCTTCGAGAATAAAGTGCAGGTAGGGTTCGGCCCGCTCCTGGATGCGCTGGATATAACCGGGATGAGAGCTGTACCAGTTAAGCTCCTGCATCACCCGCTGGTCACGGGAGAAGGTCAGGCTAAAACCATTTACCATGCGAGCAATCAAATCGGGTTCGGTTTCCGGCAGGGTATCGACCAGGGTCTGCAACTGGTCTGACACGGCCGGCAGTTGTTCCACCGTCAGCTGCTCGGACTCCTCGGCCGGTTTGCTTTCCACGGCCTGGACTACCACCGGAGCCAGGGGCTCCAGGATGAGGTTGGTTTCACTCTGCCCGCTGGGTAGTGTCTGACAAGCGGAGAACAGACAGCTTAGGAGCAGGTTCATGGATACAAGGGCGAGTTTAGAATACGGCATGTTGTTTGGGGCGTCGGTTGGCGAATAAATGCAAATCGGAGGAAAATAGTATCAGAGCCAAGTATCATTTCCATCTCACTGTCTCCTTATTGACCATGGGCATGATGTTTTGTGATCTTTTTCCACGGTCTTACCGGGCATACGCCATGTTTATCGGCTGCCCCCCAAAAAGTCTTTAATTATGCCTACAAACAAGGACTTCAAACTGGGAAGCTGCTTGCAAAAACAGATTGAGGACTGGTTCGATAGCCGACTTGGTCAGGCCCTGCTGGTGCGGGAGCAGACCTGCCTGCAGGAGAAGGCGGCGGCGATTTTCGGATACCATGTCGTACAGATCGGCTCACCCAGCCATCATTTTGAACTGCTCAAACGGAGTCCGGCCCGCAACCGGGTCCTGCTGGATGGCAAAGCGGAGCTGCCGGGAGTCGATATCCAGGCCGATCCCCGCTTTCTGCCTTTGGCCAGTGATAGTATCGATGGCGTCGTATTGCCGCATACCCTCGATTTCTCTCCCGATCCCCATCAATTGATGCGAGAGGTGGAGCGCATTCTGATCCCTGAAGGGAAGGTGCTGTTGAGCGGTTTCAATCCCTGGAGCCTGTGGGGGGGTGGTCGTCTGTTTCGGCGCCGATCGGGTAATATGCCCTGGTGCAGCCATTTCTTCAGCCCCAAGCGGGTGCAGGACTGGTTCTCGCTTTTGGGTTTTGACCTGGAAGAAGTGGTCTATCTTCACTATCGTCCCCCCATCCATAACCAGATGGTGATGGAGAAACTGGCTTTCATGGAGACCCTCGGTCAGCGCGCCTGGCCCATGCTGGGTGGTGTCTATGTGATGCAAGCGGTGAAGCGTACCGTCACCATGACACCGATCCGTATGAACCGATGGCGGATGAAGAAAAAACGGGTACTGCCGGCAGCGGCAGAGCCCACTAGCAGAAGCAGAATCAATGACGCAATCCGTTGAAATTTATAGCGATGGCGCCTGCAAAGGCAATCCGGGTCCTGGTGGTTGGGGGGTCCTGCTGCGTTATGGCAAGCATGAGAAGCAGCTCCATGGCGGCGAGGCACAGACCACCAACAATCGCATGGAATTGATGGCGGTTATAAGCGGTCTGCTCGAGCTCAAGCGGCCGAGCAAAGTGCGTGTCATCACCGATTCGCAGTATGTGAAAAACGGTATTACCCAGTGGATCCACAACTGGAAGCGTAATGGTTGGAAGACATCGGGGAAACAGCCGGTGAAGAATGTGGATTTGTGGCAACAGCTGGACCGGGAGGTCGCCAGGCACCAGGTTGAGTGGCGCTGGGTCAAGGGACATTCGGGGCATCCGGAGAATGAGTTGGCCGACCAGTTGGCCAATCGGGGCATAGAGGAGTTGACTTCATGATCCGACAAATCGTGCTCGACACGGAGACCACCGGTCTGGAGCCGGAACAGGGTCATCGGATTATCGAGATCGGTTGTGTCGAGATGGTCGATCGTCGACTCACCGGGAACAATTTTCACCAATACCTGCAACCGGATCGTGAGATCGACGCCGGTGCCATCGATGTCCATGGCATCACCAACGAGTTTCTGGCCGACAAACCCCACTTTGTCGACGTGGCTGAAGACTTCATCAACTATGTGCGGGGCGCCGAACTGATCATCCACAACGCCCCCTTTGATGTGGGCTTTCTCAACCGCGAGCTGCACCTGATGTCGTATGCGTCGACGCTGGATGAATTCTGTGCCGTAACCGATACCCTGGTGATGGCCAAAAAGATGCATCCGGGACAGCGCAACAGCCTCGATGCCCTCTGCAAACGCTACGACATCGATAATTCACACCGGGAGTTGCACGGTGCCCTGCTCGACGCCGAGATTCTGGCCGACGTCTATCTCATGATGACCGGTGGCCAAGCCGCGCTGATGCTCGATGCGGAAAGTGGCCAGGAGGGTGGTACGCGTAGCGGGGATGGTATCCGGCGGCTGCCTGCAGGAAGGCCGCCGCTTCGCGTCGTCAGTGCCAGTGCGGCAGAGATCGAGGCTCATGAGAAGCTGCTTGAACGGATGGGGGAGAGCTGTCTTTGGTCGCGTACTGCGAAGCCGGTGGCAGATACCTGACCGGCGATCGATAGGCTATTCGGGGTCGGTAAGGCGAATCATGATGCCGTCGGGGTGTGGCGGTTCAGACTCGGGACTGGTTGGGGCGGATGCTGGTGGCGCCTTGCACGATATCGTAGAGACGGGGTAGGTCGAGCAGCTGGACATGCTTGCGTTCCACCTCCAGCAGCCCCTCTTCCTGAAAGCGTGTGAACAGGCGACTCACGGTCTCGACCGCCAGGCCGAGGTAGTTGCCGATTTCATGACGCGACATGCTGAGGAAGAAATCGCTGGGAGAAAATCCCCGCTGCTTGAAACGGTCTGAGAAGCTCAACAGGAAGGTGGCCAGCCGCTCCTCGGCGCTGCGCTTGCCCAGCAGGGTCAGCATCTCCGTCTCCTGACCGATCTCTCTGCTCAACAGGCGATACATCTGGTGTTGAAGGCTGGGCATCAGGCTGCTGAGGGATTCGAGTTGGTAGAAGGGAACCTCGCATACGGCGGTGGTCTCCAACGCGACAGCTGAACAGTTGTGATGGTCGTCCTGGATGGCGTCGAGTCCGATCAGTTCGCCGGGAAGATGGAATCCCAGTACCTGTTCGCCGCCGTCCTCATCGGGAGTGTAGGTCTTGACCGAGCCACTGGTAATGACACGCAGGCTGTGGAACTTGTCACTACCGCGATAGAGGTGGTCGCCGCGATGGTACGGCCGTCCGCGCTTGATGATGCTATCCAGTCGTTCGACATCTTCCGGGGTAAGGCCCATGGGAAGACAAAGGGTTGATAGACTGCAGTTTTTGCAGGCAACCTTGATGTTTTCGAACGAAACCACTTTTCGATTAGTCAAGAATTAGCTCCAGCATGAGAAACCCGTTTGCCAGTGGCTGACGTTCTATCTTCCAGAAAATCTTGACGCGGATCAAGTTATTTAAAGTCATTAACCCAGATGTTTCATCTGGGAACATGATGATCGCCTGGGGATTGTCGTTCAGATGTGGAAATGTAATTGAGTCAATGGCCTGGCTATTAGCGATTAAGAAATACCCCTGTTGGGTAGAGAGACCATTGCGAAGGTCTTATCAGCCCGGTCCGGTTACGGTTTGCAAATATCCCGGGAATATATTTTAAAAACTATAGGTTAGTGCCATATCGAAGCGGCCGGGGTAATTATCCGGGTTCTTGAACCCCTGAATAAGTCTGGGCCAAAAGGATTCTCGATCATAATCTGCCGCGCCAAGGCATGGATTATCTGAATAGCCCGCCGAGGCGAAGATCCGCACTAGGGATGCGGCGCATATTAGCGGCAAGATGTGGGCCCAAAAGTTGTGTCGAGGCTCACTAGGCTGTGTCAGCGGGGGGGGGTGACCAGGCAAAAAAAGCCGGCCCTTGGCGGGCCGGCATTTTATATCGCCGTGTCTGACCGCCTATTGTGCGGGTGCTGCGGGGGCTGCCGGAGCAGCGGGCGGGTAGCCATAGCCGTAAGGAGCGCCATAAGGAGCGCCGTATGGAGCGCCGTAACCATAAGGAGCGCCATAGCCGTAGGGGCCATAGCCATAGTAATCGCGATAGTAGTTGTTGCCACGACCGTAGCCGGAGCCGCGGGCATTGCCACTCATGCCGAAGTTGAAGTCGCCGGAGCCATCACCCCAGCCGTCGCCCCAACCGTCGTTGTTCCAGCCGCGGTTGCCCCAGCCTGGGCCGCCCCACCACGCGGATGCGCTGGTGGAAACAGCGACGAGAGCAGCGATACTCAGCGCTTTTGCGATTTTTGTCATACTTTCTTCCTCACTTTGATTGGATTTCTACAACTACACAGTTATGAAAGAAACAAGCGGTTACTTGAATTTTCGGTGTTGTTCACTGATAGCGCATCGGGTGCGGATCGGTGGAAACCTTTTCAGTCTGGCCAGACCCTGGCCAACTTGTTATGTAGTTATTTACGTGGAACGCCCCTCGATTATAGACGTTAGGTATGGATATTCAACCGCCTTTCAGAGCCTTGAGCAGCTACTTGGCGATAGTGAAAATATGGGGTTTGCCATTGAGAGAGTAGGACTGATCTGGTACTGTTTACTCCCGTCCGTTCTCCCACTTCCTACATCAGAAGTCTCATGACCAAATTCATTTTTATCACGGGCGGTGTTGTATCCTCACTGGGTAAAGGCATCGCTTCCGCCTCGCTTGCTGCTTTGCTCGAAGCCCGCGGCTTGAATGTCACCATGATCAAGCTCGATCCCTACATCAACGTGGACCCCGGGACCATGAGTCCCTTCCAGCACGGGGAGGTTTTCGTCACCGAAGACGGTGCGGAGACCGACCTGGATCTGGGACACTACGAGCGCTTCATACGCAGCACCATGGGGCGCAACAACAACTTCACCACCGGCCAGATCTATGAAAGCGTAATCCGCAAGGAGCGCAAGGGCGAGTACCTGGGCGGCACCGTGCAGGTGATCCCCCATATCACCAACGAGATCAAAGAGAGCATCATGCTCGGCGCCGACGACAAGGATATCTGTCTGGTCGAGATTGGCGGCACGGTGGGTGACATTGAATCCCTGCCGTTCCTGGAGGCGATTCGTCAGATGGGTGTGGAGATGGGGCCGCAGCGGACCATGTTCATGCATCTGACCCTGGTGCCCTATATCAAGGCTTCCGGCGAGATTAAGACCAAACCGACCCAGCACTCTGTGAAAGAGTTGCGCTCCATCGGTATCCAACCCGATATCCTGGTTTGCCGTTCGGAGCAACCCCTGCCCGAGTCGGAGCGCAAAAAGATCGCCCTGTTCACCAACGTGCCGGAGAAGGCCGTCATCTCCGCGGTGGACGCCGATTCGATCTACCGCATTCCCGTGCTGCTGCATGCCCAGGAGATGGATGAGCTGGTCAACCAGCGTTTCGGACTCGACCTGCCGCCGGCGGATCTAAGCGAGTGGGAGCATTTCATCGACGGCCTGGACAACCTGGAGCATGAGGTGCGCATCGCCATGGTAGGCAAGTATGTTCATCTTACCGAGGCCTATAAATCCCTCTCCGAGGCGCTGATGCACGCTGGTGTCCATACCGGCAATCGCGTGGTGATCCACTACCTCGACTCCGAGCAGCTGGAGAAGAGCGGTGTCGACAGTCTCGCCGGAATGGATGCCATTCTGGTCCCCGGTGGTTTCGGTAACCGGGGCGTGGAGGGCAAGATCGCGGCTGTCCGCTATGCGCGGGAGAACGGCATTCCCTACCTGGGTATCTGTCTCGGCATGCAGGTGGCGGTGATCGAATTCGCGCGCAACGTGGCCGCACTCGAGAATGCCCACAGCACCGAGTTCAATCGTGGCTCGCCGCACCCGGTGATCGCCCTCATCACCGAATGGCTCAACGCAGACGGTACGCTGGAGAAGCGCAGTGAGAACTCCGATCTGGGCGGCACCATGCGCCTGGGCGGCCAGGAGTGTCAATTACAGCCCAGCAGCCTGACTTATCAGCTCTACAAAAAGGATGTGATCGTCGAGCGCCACCGTCATCGCTACGAGTTCAACAACAGCTATCTGGACGATATCGTCACCGCCGGTATGAAGATTGCCGGTCGTTCGGTGGATGGCAGGCTGGTGGAAATCGTGGAAATCCCCGACCATCCCTGGTTTGTGGCCTGCCAATTCCATCCCGAGTTCACTTCCACTCCCCGTTATGGCCATCCGCTCTTCTCGGGCTTTATCGAGGCGGCGAGAAAGCATCGGGATACCCGCCCATGAAACTGTGCGGTTTCGACGTCGGACTGGAGTGGCCCCTGTTCCTCATCGCCGGCCCCTGTGTCATCGAAAGCGAGACGCTGGCGTTGGAGACCGCCGGCCGGCTCAAGGAGCTGACCGCCTCACTGGGTATGCGCTTTATCTACAAATCCTCCTTCGACAAGGCTAACCGGTCCTCCGGCGACAGCTTTCGTGGGCCCGGCGTCGAACAGGGGCTGATGATCCTGCAGAAGGTCCGGCAGCAACTCGGCGTGCCGGTGCTGACCGATGTGCACGAGGATACGCCATTGGCCGAGGTGGCCGAGGTGGTGGATGTGTTGCAGACGCCGGCTTTCCTTTGCCGCCAGACCAATTTCATCCAAAATGTGGCGCGCCAGGGTAAACCGGTGAATATCAAGAAGGGACAGTTCCTGGCGCCCTGGGATATGGGCAACGTGGTGGAGAAGGCGAAAGCGGTGGGCAATGCGCAGATTATGGTCTGCGAGCGCGGTGTCTCTTTCGGCTACAATAACCTGGTCTCCGATATGCGGTCACTGGCGGCCATGCGCGATACCGGCTGTCCGGTCGTGTTCGATGCCACCCACTCGGTGCAGCTGCCCGGTGGTCAGGGCAGCAGTTCCGGCGGCCAGCGGGAGTATGTGCCGGTGCTGGCCAGGGCAGCGGTGGCGGCCGGTGTGGCCGGGCTCTTTATGGAGACCCATCCGGAACCGGAGAAGGCATTGAGCGACGGTCCCAATGCCTGGCCGCTGCCACGCATGCATGAGCTACTGGAGACCCTGATGATCATCGACAATACTGTCAAGCAACGGGGTTTTATCGAGACCCAGTTACTAACCAGAACATAAGTATCATGACACTCAGGGCTACAAGAATGGCTCAGATCAAGGCGCGGCTCGCCGGCAATGGCCCATCCCTTGTCAAGAGCCGCAACACCGAGCTGAGCCATTCTTGTAGCCCCTAACCTTTTGATATTTAATGACAGGCCATCGTGTGTTTGCTCACGGACTGCGTTATCAAAACTTGCTGTAGAAGT
>JBNKOL010000080.1:0-9888 GCA_050294655.1 Sedimenticolaceae bacterium | reverse complement strand
TACAGGATCGAGTCGTGGGGTGCGGTCTGCCGCAGCGAAATCCTTTGACTAATCCTGCCCTACTTATCTTCAGTCTGTAGCCCGGATAAAGCGGAGCGGAATCCGGGACAGCCTGCATCTTCCCCTGGATTTCGCTTCGCTCCATCCAGGCTTCGCCTACCACACCAGGCTGATACGTCATCGTTATTAATGATTGTTCCAATAGGCGGGGCATATCCGATCCCGGCTCTTCGCCTCTTCCAGCCGTTATCGAAAGGTCGCTAAGTTGCTGAAAGCAGGGGTTATCCCTTTCCGATCAATCCATGAGTGTCACTGTTCTGGTACAGCTACCGTGTCACACTTTGACGTTTTTGGGATTTCCGTCGGGAAAAAATCCCGAGCGCTTTCTGCTTAGATATCAATCGAGCGCTTATTCAGGGCAAAAGCCCTGGCTAGGGACTACTTCCCAAGCGGAGGCACATTTGTTGCTTAGAGTAGTTTCGTTGGTCTGCATCACCCGTATGCAGCCAGCAAGCTCAACAAAAACTCGACAGAATGTGAAATACCAATAGGAGTGACACTTCGATGAAATGGTCTACACCCAGCTATCAAGACATGCGTTACGGTTTTGAGATCAACCTCTACATCAACAACCGTTAATCAGCAGTAAACAGGAACCACCTGGCAATCAGGTGGTTCCTTTCAAAATAAGAACGATACAGACAACCACCCAATTCTCACAGTCCAATGCGTATACACATCCTAGGTTCGGGAGCCGGCGGTGGCTTTCCACAGTGGAACTGCAACTGTCCCAATTGCCAGGGCGTAAGAGCAGGCAGTATCAAAGCGGTACCCCGCACGCAATCCTCCATAACCCTGAGCGCGAACGGAACGGATTGGGTGCTGTTCAACGCATCACCCGACATTCGGGCGCAGCTGGCATCCTTTCCGGCACTGCAACCGGGCAGATCCATACGCGACACCGCCATCAAAGCCATCGTGCTGGTGGATGCGCAGATCGATCACACCACCGGACTGCTGTTGTTGCGTGAACACACGGAGCCCTGGGAGATCTACTGCACGCAAGCCGTACACGACGATCTGACCAGCGGTTATCCCATTTTCAATATCCTCAGCCACTTCAGAGGCGTGAACTGGCATGAGATAACGACCGACGAAGCGAGTTTCACCATCCCCGGCATTGAAGGACTGCGCTTTACCGCCGTCCCCCTCAAAAGCGAGGCCCCACCCTTCTCCCCCCATCGCCACAACACGGTTCCCGGCGACAACATCGGGGTGCGGGTGGAAAACCTCGACAGTGGCAGAAACCTCTTCTACGCACCGGGACTCGGAGCACTCGAGTCCCATGTGATCCCCTACATGGAAAACGCCGACTGCCTGCTGGTGGACGGCACCCTATGGACGGACAACGAGATGATCGCCGCCGGTATCAGCGACAAGCACGGCAGTGAGATAGGGCATCTCGACCAATCGGGTAAGGGAGGCATTATCGAGATTCTGAGCGGCCTGAGCCGACCCAGAAAAATTCTCATCCATATCAACAATACGAACCCCATCCTGGTGGAGGACTCCCCCGAGCGGCAGGCGCTGAACGCGGCCGGTATCGAGGTATCCCACGACGGCATGGAGATCGAGATTTAACAGCAGGAGAAGTTATGGCCTCTCAATCAGCCACCCCTTGGTCCAAAGAGGAATTCGAACAGCAGCTTCGCGAGAAGGAGAAGTACTACCACATCAATCATGAGTTCCATCTCCTCATGAACAGCGGCCAGCTGGATAAGCCCGCGATCCAGGGCTGGGTCGCCAACCGCTTCTACTACCAGGTCGCGATCCCGGTGAAAGACGCGGCCATCATGAGCAACTGTTGGGATCGGGACGTGCGCCGCCACTGGATCCAGCGCATCATCGACCACGACGGCACCCAGGGTGATGAAGGCGGCATCGAGGCCTGGCTGCTGCTGGGCGAGGCGGTGGGCCTGTCGCGCGAGGATCTTTGGAGCCACAAATATCTGCTGCCCGGGGTGAAGTTCGCGATTGACGCCTATGTCAACTTCGCCCGCCAGCAACCCTGGGAGGTGGCCGCCAGTTCCTCGCTGACCGAGCTCTTCGCCCCGACCATCCACCAGAAACGGCTCGACAACTGGCCGGAGTACTATCCCTGGATCGACGAGCGGGGCTACCACTATTTCCGCAAGCGCCTGACCGAAGCACGCCGGGATGTTCAGCACGGACTGGCCATCACTCTGGATTACTACAAGACCCGCGAACAGCAGGAGAAGATGCTGGAAGTGCTGCAGTTCAAGCTCGACGTACTCTGGACCATGCTCGATTGCATGTGGATGGCCTATGTGGAGAACAAACCGCCCTATCACAACATTGCGGACTGAGAACCATGAACCACCGTTTCAACGCCGAAGACATCCCGCAGATGGCGCCCACCTTCCGCTTCCAGTGGGAGGAGGCCCAGGGTTGCCACGTGATCCTCTATCCCGAAGGCATGGTCAAGCTCAACCCGGCCGCCGGCGAGATTCTCAAGCGCTGTGACGGTCAAGCCAATGTAGCCGCCATCATCGACGATCTGCAGTCGGCCTTTCCCGAAGCCGATCTCGAGGCCGACGTCTACCAATTCCTGGATACCGCTTATGACAACCAATGGCTCCGACACAAGTCCGCCTAAACCGCTCTGGCTGCTGGCGGAACTGACCTATAAATGCCCGTTGCAGTGCCCCTACTGCTCGAATCCGCTCGATATCGCCCGCTACACGGACGAGCTCTCGACCGAGGAGTGGATCCGGGTCTTTCGCGAGGCGCGTGCCATGGGTGCTGTGCAGCTCGGCTTCTCCGGTGGCGAGGCGCTGGTACGCAAGGATCTGGAGATTCTCATCGCGGAGGCGCACAAGCTGGGCTACTACACCAACCTGCTCACCTCCGGTGTCGGCATGGACGAGGATCGCATCAAGGCTTTCAAGGAGGCCGGGCTCGATCATATCCAGGTGAGCTTCCAGGCCAGCAGCGAAGAGCTCAACAACTTCATCGCCGGTAACAACTCCTTCCAGCACAAAATGGAAATGGCGCGGCTGGTGAAGAAGTATGACTACCCAATGGTGCTCTGCTTCGTGCTGCATCGCCATAACGAGGACCAGGTGGAGCAGATACTGGAGATGTCGTATGCGTTGGAGGCCGACTATGTGGAGTTGGCCACCACCCAGTACTACGGCTGGGCCCTGCACAACCGGGAGCAGTTGTTACCGAGTCGGGCCCAGGTGGAGGCCGCCGAAGCCGTGGCTCATCGCTACCAGGAGAAATACAAGGGCAAGATGCGTATCTTCTATGTGGTGCCCGACTACCACGAGGATCGCCCCAAGGCCTGTATGAGCGGATGGGGAGCGGTGTTTCTGACCATCGCCCCCGACGGCACCGCCCTGCCCTGTCATGCCGCCAGTGAACTGCCCGGCCTGAGCTTTCCCAACGTGCGAGATCACAGCGTCGAGTGGATCTGGAACGAATCGCCCGACTTCAACAAGTTCCGCGGTTACGGCTGGATGAAGGAGCCCTGCCGCAACTGCGACGAAAAGGAGAAGGACTTCGGGGGCTGCCGCTGCCAGGCCTACCTGCTGACCGGCGATGCCGCGAATGCCGATCCGGTATGCGGCAAATCGCCCCATCACGAACAGATCGTGCAACTGGTGAACCAAACGGACAGCGGACAACAAGCCGATGCCGCCCCTATGGTGTTTCGCAACATGCGTAATTCAAAGAAGCTGACGGCGGATCGATGGCCGCTTGCCAGCGCCGGGCGAATACGCGGCCGCAACTGAGTCCCGGACGGGTCGAACGCACGCCCCGTACCTCCCGGGACTGCTTCGCAGCCGGTTCATGGACGCTGTTCACCCACCCCGCAGCAGTTGACACAGTCTGTCCGTTTCCTGAATCAGCGCCGCCGTCATTGCCGGTTCATCGATCAGGTGTCCGGCCTTCGCCACCTGGACAAAGCGGGATCCCGGCAGAGCCCGATGCAACAGCCAGGCCGCCTCCTCGGTGCAGGTGAGATCGAAGCGACCATGGACGATCGCGACCGGCAGTTCGGGCAGTTCGCCCAGCCGCGCGAGTATCTCGTTTTCGTCAATGAAGTAGCGGTGCCTGGCGAAGTGCGTCTCGATCCTGACCTTCGCCAGCATGCGCTCCTGGCGGGCCGCCGTGTCCCGCTTCCGGGTCTTCGCCCGTTTATGCCAGCTAACCACTGTATCGCCCCATTCGGACCACCTGCGCGCCGCCTCCAGGGCGACCTTGGCATCCGGATCCCGCACCGCTTCGTAGTATCCGTCGATGAGCGTATCGAGGGTTGAAGCATTGCGGATAGCCTGTGTGAACCGCTCCCACTCCCGGGGAAACAGCCGCCGCAGACCGAGGAAAAACCACTCAAGATCGGATTCGCGGGCCAGGAACGTTCCCCTCAGGATCAGGCCAAGAGAGTTCCCGGGGTGTGTCAGCAGATAGATCAGTGACAGTGTCGCCCCCCAGGAGCCGCCGAAGAGCAACCATCGGTCAATTGTCAGATGGCGCCGAATGGTCTCCATGTCCGCGACCAGATCCGCCGTCCGATTGTGCCCCGTCTCCCCCAAAGGCAGGGATTTCCCTGAGCCCCGCTGATCGAAGAGTACGATGCGATAGCATGCCGGATCGAAATAACGCCGATGGTCCGGGTTGCATCCGGATCCGGGCCCGCCGTGCAGAAAGACCGCGGGTATCCCTTCCGGGTTTCCACACTCCTCCACATAGAGTTCGTGCCCAGCATCGACGCGAATGTGGTGAACCGCATAGGGTTCACAGGCGGGATAGGGTTGTTTCATCAGATTCCGGATCCCGATGGAGCCATGTTAAGCGTCATGCGCATCGCCCGATTTTGCAGCTAGAAGTTCGGATCTGTGGTCGGCCGGCCGGAGATAAAGTGTCACAGCAGTGACACACACCCTGATTCCACACTCAAGAAAATGAATCACATCACATTCCCGCGGGCGCAACCTTGGACCCTCCCCAGGTCGGAATCCCGCTGGGTATCGGCGCGCACCCTTGTCACTGATGTGTGAATCTGCCTTTGCCCCGCTCGTTGCCCACATACCGCTACCATACCTAATTCATTGATGATGAGGAACATATGGACAATCAAGCAGGTATCGTTGCGCACTGGGGGATGACATCACCCATACTGTGACATTGGCCAGAATCAATTCATACACCAAAACAAATAGTTATATAGACAAGTGAGATTTATTCGAGCAATGTCCATATAACTGCACAAAGCGTGTTACCACTCCCGGGAACACTGCACGATTCGACGCCATCCAATCAAATGTCAGCCAAAACCAGTCTCCTCTCATCAGACCGCGGAATTGAATAAAAACCGAGAAACCGCTTGATGAGCATTGTTTGGCATACAAGTTGCCTTTCTGTGTTTGTCGCGAACGAAGACTGCCTGTGTTTCCTGCGACGTTGTAAATTTTTTACCGAAAGAGAGGAGTTAGTTGTTAGCGATGGATGAAGCTAGACGAAGTAGTTTTCGATTCGTTTCTGGTCTGATTAACCGGGTATTTGAATCGAATGTGTATCCCTAGTTGAGGCAGTCCCAACTAATCAAATAAAACCTGAGGATATCAATTATGGTACAAGCAAAGCGCAAAGTTCTGGCGATCTGCTTCACTGCCTCTGCCATGCTGTCTGCTGCTGGTGGGGTTTCGGCAAATCAAGAACTTTTGAAGATGCAGCAGAATGCTGACGACTGGGTGATGCCTAACGGCAACTACTCAAGCACTCGCTACAGCGAACTGGATCAGATCAACAGTAAAAACGTCAAAGACCTGCGGGTCGCCTGGACCTTCTCCACCGGTGTCCTTCGTGGTCACGAGGGTGGCCCCCTGGTGATCGGCGACACCATGTATGTTCACACGCCGTTCCCGAACAAGGTTTTCGCACTGGACCTGAACGACAACGGCAGGATCATCTGGAAGTACGAGCCTCGCCAGGATACCAGCGTCATCCCGGTGATGTGCTGCGACACCGTCAACCGCGGCCTGGCCTATGGCGACGGCAAGATCATCCTGTCCCAGGCCGACACCACGCTGGTGGCCCTGGACGCCAAGACCGGCAAGAAAGTCTGGTCGGTACAGAACGGCGATCCGAGCAAGGGCGAAACCTCCACGGCGGCTCCGATGGTGGCGAAAGACAAGGTCTACATCGGCATCTCCGGCGGTGAGTTCGGTGTGCGCGGTTCCATGACCGCCTACAGCCTGAAGGACGGCAAGCAGGTCTGGCGTGGTTACTCCATGGGCCCCGACGGCGACACCCTGATGGATCCGAAGAACACCACCCATCTCGGCAAGCCGGTGGGCAAGGACTCCGGCATCGCCACCTGGGAAGGTGACCAGTGGAAGATCGGTGGCGGCGCCACCTGGGGCTGGTACTCCTACGATCCCGATCTGAACCTGATCTACTACGGCTCCGGTAACCCCAGCACCTGGAACCCGGTTCAGCGTCCCGGCGACAACCGCTGGTCGATGACCATCTGGGCGCGCGATGCCGATACCGGCATGGCCAAGTGGGTCTATCAGATGACCCCACACGACGAGTGGGACTATGACGGCATCAACGAGATGGTGCTGGTCGACAAAAAGATCAAGGGCAAGGATCGCAAGGCCCTGGTTCACTTCGATCGTAACGGCTTCGCCTACACCGTGGATCGCACCAACGGCGAACTGCTGGTGGCTGAGAAGTACGACCCGGCCGTCAACTGGGCCACGCATGTCGACATGAAGACCGGTCGTCCGCAGGTGGTCTCCAAGTACTCCACCCATCAGAACGGCGAAGACGTGAACACCACCGGTATTTGCCCGGCAGCTCTGGGTTCGAAGGACCAGCAGCCCTCCAGCTACTCGCCGCGCACCGGCCTGTTCTACGTCCCGACCAACCACGTCTGCATGGATTATGAGCCCTTCCAGGTCTCCTATACCGCAGGTCAGCCCTACGTCGGTGCTACCCTGTCCATGTACCCGGCGCCTGGTGGCACCCATCTGGGTAACTTCATCGCCTGGGATGCCGACAAGGGCAAGATCGTCTGGTCCAACCCGGAGCCCTTCTCGGTCTGGAGTGGTGCTCTGGCCACCGCCGGCGACGTGGTCTTCTACGGTACCCTGGAGGGTTACCTGAAGGCGGTCGACGCCAAGTCGGGCAAAGAGCTGTTCAAGTTTAAAACCCCCTCGGGCATCATCGGCAACGTCAACACCTACATGCATAACGGCAAACAGTACGTCGCGGTCCTCTCCGGACTGGGTGGCTGGGCCGGTATCGGCATGGCGGCTGGTCTGACCGACCCGACTGCCGGTCTGGGTGCGGTGGGCGCCTATGCGTCCCTCAGCGACTACACCCAGCTGGGCGGCACCCTGACGGTCTTCGAACTGCCTAACTGATGAGCTGAAACAGCGCTCGAAGCCGTTGCCGCCACCCGCAGGTTCTCTGCGGGTGGCGGCACACCCAACCAAAGCTACACCTGTTCATTTCCACTTCCAGTTTCATGAGGCTCTACATGCAGCATTCCAAAAAAAGTAACTCCCTGACCCTGGCGACCATTGCGTTAACCTGCTCCATTGCCGGTTACTCAGCTGCATCAATAGCCGACTACAAGACATTTGAGCCGTCTCCTGACCAGCCGTACTATTTCGAGGACGGCAAGGTCGATTTCGGCACCTACAACGGTTTCCGCCGGTATCATGCCGACTGTCACGTGTGCCACGGCCCGGCCGGCCTGGGAAGCTCCTATGCACCGGCTCTAATGGAGTCCCTGAAGGTCATGACCTGGGGCGATTTCGTCAACGTCGTCGTCAGCGGACGCCAGGGCCTGGATAATCGGGTCATGCCTTCCTTTGCCCAAAACGTCGACGTCATCAAGAATCTTTCGGATATTTACGCCTACCTCAAAGCGCGCGCGGATGGCGTCATCGGAGCGACACGGCCTGAGCGCTTCCCGAAGGTAAAAAAAAAGTGATCGCTGAAAACAACTGATATCCGAACAGGCGTCCAAAACGGATCCCCAGCCAAACCGGGGGAACGCCTTGGCCACCACCGGTGTCGAATCGACATCCGGCAAGCAGCTTAGAACACGAGGATCATAACTATGCCAAGATCAGGTTCAACGGCTCGTTTCAGCGCACTGAACCTATCTGTTATTTTCGTCTTTTTGGTTGTTTGTCTCGGCGCCTCAGACCTGGCGGCAAAGAACACCAATGAAGCCAGAAACAAGGCATTCCTCACTGTCTGCGGCGATCCCAACCACCTGCCCTTCTCCAACAAGGAGCTGGAAGGTTTCGAGAACAGAATCGCGCAGCTGATCGCCGACGATCTCAACCGGACATTGCGCTACCACTGGTGGCCTCAGACCATAGGCTTCGTGCGCAATACCCTGCGGGTTCGACAGTGCGACCTGATCATGGGCGTCACCTCGGTCAACGAACTGCTGCAGAACACCAACCCTTACTACCGTTCCGTCTACACGCTGGTCTATCGCAAAGATTCCGGCCTCGACATCCACACCCTGAGCGATCCCGCCTTGAAGCAACTCAAGCTCGGCATTGTCGCAGGCACGCCCCCCGCCACCTTGCTGACAAGGTATGGCTTGATGGATCGGGTGCGCCCCTACCAGCGAACCGTGGATACCCGCCTCTTCTCTCCGGCCACTGAGGCGGTCGAAGACGTCGCCAAGGGAAAGATCGATGTAGCCGTGATCTGGGGGCCGATTGCCGGCTTTGCCGCAAAACGTCAGGATACGCCTCTGGTAGTGGTTCCCCTGCCGGCGAAAGAGGACTCCGTTCCATTGGCATTCAACGTATCGATGGGTATTCGCAAGCGCGAAACAAACTGGAAGCATGAACTGAATCAGGAACTGGACAAACTTGCGCCGCGCATCGAGAAGATTCTTCTTGAATACGGTATTCCGCTGCTGGATACGGACGACAGGCTCATATCTCAACAATAGGCAATGCCGGTTGATCTTGGCCTTGAGTCATTCGTGCATTGCATGCCGGATCAGGAATTGCGAGGTCGACCAGAGATTGATTCTCAACAGCACACAGTCCCGGTTTCCAGGTTCTCTGCGTGGCGCGGTAATGGCCACGCTCCTTCTGCTTGTACCGATAGGCGCAGTTGCACGCGAAGAGCCTGAACTCTTTGCCGACGACGGCTATCGCATCGCCGAATTCCGCGCACCGGTACCCGCCACCGCTCCCTCTTGCGCCACCATTGACACCGATCAGCTGCAAGCGCTTCTACAACACGAAGAGGTGGTTCTGCTCGATGTCCTGCCAGCGCCTGTCAAACCCAAGGATCGACCCGCCAACCTGTTGTGGCTGCCACCTCCGCGACACAACATTCCCGGTTCACACTGGCTGCCCAATGTGGGCTATGGCGCCCTCTCCGTGGAGCTGGAGAACTACTTCAGCAACAATCTGGAAAGACTCACCAGCGGCAACAAGGACCGTAAAATCGTGATCTACTGTCTTGCGGATTGCTGGATGTCCTGGAATGCGGCGAAACGCGCGGCCACCGAGTACGGTTATCGTGCGGTCTATTGGTACCCGGACGGGACGACGGGCTGGGAAGCGGCCGGGCTCCCACTGGAAAAGAGTGTTGCGGTACCCATGGACGCTGGAGACTGAGGACCAAGACGCGTCTCTGCCCAAACGGATTGGATGGGGCATGGTCCCATTCTGCCCCACCCTCACAATACGAGATAACGTCAACGTCGGCGCGCAATAACAGTTATGCAGGTCGGTTTGTTGTGATCAATGCGCCCTTTTCTTTTCAGTATCCGGATCGCATTCGGTGCGGCAAGCCGCACCCTAC